>JAGHUO010000083.1 GCA_018064785.1 Candidatus Treponema equi | reverse complement strand
CCGATTGGAACACCCATGATACCTTCCGTATTGTAGAAAAGGTGTGCTGCAACGCGCTTGATTGAATAACCGCGGTGGTTAAAGAATCCAGGCATGTATTTCCCGAAAAGTGCGTAAAGGACAAAGCAGGTTGCAATGATGAGAATTGGAAGTCCTACAATGCGGCGGCAGCTTTCTGCAAGGATAAGGATTCCAACGCAGGCAACAAAAATATCAAGGAAAGTAAATGCTCCTGTGCGGCGGGCAAGCTCCTGAAAGTTGACGACAATATAGAACCAGCATGCGGCTCCAACCAGGGCAAGAACAACGTCATACCATGGAAGATGGTTGCGTGGCAGTTTCTTTGTTGCAGGGAAAAGAAGGAATGCAAGCATCTGGACAAAGGCAAGATGTGTTGCGCGAAGAACCTGTGCAGTCACCATTCCAGAGAGGCTGGAATAAAGCTGGAAGATTACAAATGCAATCGAAACAACTACCGTGATGTACTGGCGCCAGCAAGTATGCTCGCGGTAAGCCTGCTCACGGTCAAGGTTTTTCATCATTTCCTTGAGCTCGGCTTCGTTTGAAGTAGGTCCGAGGTTTTCCATCTGATTTTCAAACTGTTCCTCGTTCTGTGTTGTTTTTTCTTTGTTGCTCAATTTGGCCTCCTCTTTTTATTCAGCAATTCAATAAGTGAGATTCTTTTGATTTTAAAAACAAGACTTGTCTTAGGTTCAAAAAAATCTTTCAGGAAAAATTCATAGTCTCCAAGGGTAATGGAATGTTCGGCAATCACACCGACGGAAAGAAGAAAAATGGTTCCGACATTCCTTTCGTATTCCATGGTGTAGGTTTCGCCTGCCTGGTAAAAAACTGCACCTGGAGTTTCTTCTATTTCAGGCATTCCGGCGCCGTAGTTGACAAAATCCGTCCTGTATAGAATCAGGTTTTTGCCATCTGCCCTGTAGTAGTCGTGGACCCTGCCTTTGTTTACCGAATGGGTATAGGAAATTATAAATCCACGGGCGCCATTTTCAAAATAAATTTTTTCTGAAGGATTCTTTCGGTTTGAAATTGAAAGAACGGAAAAAAAAGGAAAAATGAAAACAAACGCCACTACTGAAAAGAAAATGACTGAAATTAAAAGTGCCTTTGTTTTCATTGCTGTAATTAATTAGGAATCAGAAGTAAAGTTTCCTCTTCCTTCCAATTCCTAATTCTTAATTCTTAATTCCTAATTATTTAATGAGTCCGATTTCTTCAAAGTACTTCTTTGCACCTGGGTGGGATGGAACAGAGCATCCTGTGACTGCCTTGGCTGCAGTAACTTCCTTTCCCTTTGCATGTGCATTTCCAAGTTCTTCAAGATTTTCAAAGAGAATCTTTGTCATCTTGTAAACTGTATCTTCATCAAGGTTTGCGTTTACAGCGATTGTACACTTGATTGAAAGTGCTTCTGTATCTGCGTCTGTTCCCTTGTATGTTCCGCCTGGAATAGTTGTCTTTGTGTAGAATCCGTACTTTGCGCAGATTGCATCAGCTTCTGCACCGTCAACTGGAATGAGTACAAGACCGTTTGTAAATGCAAGTTCCTGGAGAGCTGCGTTTGGAACACCTGCTGTAATGAAACATGCGTCCAAAGTTCCGTTCTGGAGACCTTCGCCTGATTCCTTGAAAGAAAGGTTAGACTTCTTGATGTCGTCGAATGTAAGTCCGTAGCCTTCAAGAATCTGCTTTGCATTGAATTCAACGCCTGAACCTGCATCGCCTACAGAAACACGCTTTCCCTTAAGGTCGTAGATAGTCTTGATTCCGCTTGATTTTGATGCTGCGATCTGAACAACTTCAGGATACATTGTTCCCAGTGTTGCAAGGTTTGGAAGAGCCTTACCTGCAAACATGTCTGTTCCGTTGTATGCATAGTCCATAACATCGTTCTGAACTGTAGCAAATTCTGCATCTCCTGCGCTGATGAGGCGAAGGTTTTCAGCAGAAGCTCCTGTTGACTGTGCTGTAACATTCATGCCTTCAATCTTTGTGTTCCAGATGTTTGCAATTGCACCACCGAATGGATAATAAGTTCCAGAAGTTCCGCCTGTAGCAAGAATGAAATTCTTTTTAGAAGCTGCCTTTGAGCAACCTGCAAGCGCGAATACTGCCAAAGCTGCAAGAACAAGTGCTGTGGTTTTTTTCATTGTTATACTCCTCTATGTTTTATTTCTTCTATAATATACCATATATTCCGGTTGTTTCAATTGGAGAATTCCGTAATGGGCAGCCGGAACATTGGAAACCTTTAATTTTTCTCTAAATCTCCTCTAAATACTCCATGGCAGTATTGATATATAGTGAAGTCATAAAGAAAAGCGAGCCATCGTTTTCTAAGGAGGAAATCATGAAAACAGGAATAAAGACAATCGCATTGGCTTCGGTAGTAGCACTTTGTACTTCAGGTGCTTTTGCAAAGACTTCAAGAAATCATGGGCATTCAAAGCCGGAAAAAGTCGCTGTTACGACAACTGTAAAGACAAAGACCGTTACAAAGGTAAAGAGCCATCCAGAGAAGGTCTCAAAGGCGGAACCAGGACATCACGATGAGCATCGCAGGCGTCCAAATCCAAACAGCCGTCGCCGTAAGAGTCATCATGACGGACATGTTTCGGAAATCCATCACAAGAACCATGAGCTTCCGAGACCTGACCATAGGCCTGCACCTGTGGTAAAGCACAGACACGGCGAAAAGAGACCAAGCGTAGTCGTTGTTGAAAGACATCATGCAAGACCGGTTACCATAGTGGAGCCTGTGGTTGAGGTTGATCCAGCGGCAGTTGCGGCAGGCGCCATCGTTGGTGGTATCATTGCCCTTACGGCGATCGCTGCGGATTAAGCCTAAGGTAGACCAAAGTACCCCTTTAATTGTATACATCTTCGATTTCTGATAAAATAGGGCATCCAAAAACTGAGATACAGGATGCCTAAATGATAAAGATTTTGAAATCATCAGAAATCGAAGATTCTTTCTTTGGCGGAAGAGACTTCGGTTCTTCAATCGATGTTGTCCGCGATGTTTTGAATGACGTGCGCCAGAACGGCGATGCCGCTGTAAAAAAGTATACAGCCCAGTTTGACGTCGCCTCTCCATCAAGTCTTGAAATTCCACAATCAGAACTTAAATCCGCTGCAGAAAAAATGCAGAAAGAAAATCCTGAACTTTATCATGCGCTCTGCTATAGCCGTGACCTTGCGGTACGTTTTGCAAAGAAGCAGAGGGAATCCTTTGACGATTTTGAAGTCGAACTTGAACCTGGTCTTTTCACAGGTCAGAAGAATATTGCAGTCGACCGTGCCGGCGTCTATGTTCCTGCTGGTCGTTTTGCCCTGGTTTCCACAATGGTCATGACAGTTGCTCCGGCAGTTGCAGCAGGCGTAAAAGAAATCATCCTCTGTACTCCTCCACGTGTTCATCCGTCAGACAAGGCACAGGCAGAAAGTGCCGGCAAGGGTGTTCCTGGCAAGGCATTTGAGAATGGAAAGCCTTATGCTGATGAGAACATCATGGCCGCAGCATATATCTGTGGTGTCACAAAAGCTTTTGCATGTGGTGGTTCACAGGCCATCGGTGCCCTTGCTTTTGGAACAGAATCGATTCCGGCTGTAGATGTAATCGTTGGACCTGGAAATAAATTCGTCGCAGAAGCAAAGAAACTTGTATACGGAACTGTAGGCATCGATATGGTGGCTGGTCCTACTGAAGTTTTCATCATCGCCGACAAGACTGCAAATCCTGAATGGGTTGCCGCCGACTTGCTTGCCCAGGCTGAACACGATGTTGTCGCACAGCCTGTTCTCGCCGTGACTGACGAGGAGCTTGCAAAAAAGGTCAGCGCAGAAATTGAAAAGCAGCTTGAGACCCTTGCCACTGCAGCCGTTGCCCGTCAGAGCATAGACAACTACGGAAGGATCATCATCTGTGGTAGCCTTGAGGAAGCTGCGGAACTTGCAAACAAAAAAGCTCCGGAACATCTTGAGCTTGCCATGGAATCAGGTGCCGAACGTGACAATATAGAGAACTTGGTGCACAACTATGGTTCTCTCTTCATCGGTCATGGTGCGGCTGAAGTGTTCGGTGACTATGCCGCAGGACTCAACCACACATTGCCTACAAGCGGTAGCGCAAGATTCACTGGTGGTCTGAGTGTCCGTGTGTTCCTTAAGACAGTGACGACATTGCGTACAGACAGCTCAAAGGAAGGCCCTGTGAATTCAGCAAAAGCAGCAGGCATTCTTGGTGATGCGGAAGGTCTTGCAGGACATGCAAGAGCAGCCAGAGTAAGACTTTAGAATTGGAAGGTAATGGAAATGAGAATAACAAAGCTTGGTGAAGAAATCCTCAGACAGAAATGTGAGCCTGTAAAGCCGGAAGAAATCAACGACGAGATGCGTGCCCTTTTCAACGAGATGTTTGAGACAATGGTAAGCGCCAATGGTGTTGGACTTGCTGCTCCTCAGGTTGGAATCGCAAAAAGATTCTTTGTCCTTGAGGCAGATGATGAAGTAAGACGTGTTTTCATCAATCCTGAAATCATAAAGACTTCCGCTGAAACTTCAACTTATGAAGAAGGCTGTCTTTCTCTTCCTGGATTCTCTGAGGATATCGTACGCCCAGTGAAGGTTTCTGTAAGTGCATTGAACGAAAACGGGAAGCCTTTTGTTATCGAAGATGCCGACGGACTTCTTGCAAGAATCATCCAGCATGAGAACGACCATCTTGATGGTGTGCTTTACATCGACCATGGTGATGAGGCATACAAGCAGGAAGTAATAGAGACAATGAAGCGCCGTGCTGAACGTGCGGAAAAAAAGGCTGCTGCAAAGGAAGCAAAGCAGCGAAGCATCGCGGCAAAGAAAGCTGCGAAGGAAGCCAGAAAAAACAAGTAGGTAAAAATGTTAAGAGTAGTGTATGGTGGAAGCCCTCAGGTTGCGGCGACAATCCTTGAGCTTCTTTTGCGAGACAGCGAGATGTCAAAGGCAACTCCTGATGAGCAGTATGAAATAGTTGGTGTCCTCACGAATCCTCCTACAACAAGAGGCCGTCATTCGGAACTGGTTCCTACGGAAGTCGAGCAGTATGCCCGCACCTGGAACGAGGCTCGTGGAACCGACATAAAGATTCTTTGTCCTGAACATGTATGTGCGCCGGAAAGAGAAATACTTGCTTCACTTAAGCCGGACATCTTCATCTGCTTTGCATACGGTCACATCCTTGGACCAAAGTTCTTCTCTCTCTTTAAATATGGCGGAATCAACATCCATCCATCTATTCTTCCAAAGTACAGAGGTGCGACTCCTATCAATGAGTGCATCCTGAATATGGATGAAGAAACCGGATGTTCAATTCAGACAATGGCCCTTGGCATGGACGAGGGAGACATAATCACCTGTCATAGATACCGTTTGACAGGCAACGAAAATGCGGAATATCTTCTGCGCCAGTGTTCGGTATACGGTACTGCCATGTTCACCCAATATTTGAGGCAGATTTCACGCACTGGTGTTCTTCCGCCTGCGACACCTCAGGTAGGTGAACCGACCTATTGTACAAAGATCAAGAAGGAAGACGGAAAGATAGACTGGAAACTTTCCGCTGAAAAAATAGACGCCATGATAAGAGCCTATACTCCATGGCCTGGATGTTTTACTACTGTGAATGGAGTTCAGCTGAGGATCCTCAAGGGGCGTGCGGCCTCAAAGATCGCGGCACAGGATCCAAGCATCCCAAAGAATACATCTGCTGTTCCAGGGACTGTCCTTGATTACAGCAAGCAGCGCGGAATCCTCATCCAGACAGGAGACGGCGTTCTTATTGCGACTGAACTTCAGTGGCAGTCAAAGAAAGCGATGGACTACAAGTCTTTCATGAACGGTGCGAGAAATTTCATAGGCACTGTCCTTGAGTAGGAAATAGGAAATGAAAATGGATATCAAGAAATTAGTTTCAAAGGCAAAAATTGAATTTTCGGATTTTACCGACAAATTCCTTGCAGGTGGAAAGACTTCTGTCATCACTGCGATCGCATCTCTTTTTCTTGCTGCGGTGGCATGTCTTGTAGTTTTTTTCATCTCTGTTCGTGGAGCAGAAAAGGTTCTTGTTCCTGATGTTGTTGGAGAAAGCCTTACAGATGCTCTTCTCAAGATGCAGGCAAAGGAACTCTATCCAAAAATCCAGCTCAAGTATTCGGACTTTCCTGGAGACAAGGGTACAATCCTTGAGCAGAATCCTAAGGCAGGAGCCATCATCAAGGCATACCAGCGCGTTACCCTTACCCTCAGTCGTGGAGTCGCAATTGATTTCATCGAAGACTACATCGGAAAAAATGCAGACGAGGTACGCACTTCTCTTGAGCTCCTTTTCAGCGGATCCGAAGCCCTCGTTGATGTCTCTCCATTTGTATACATAAAAGATGACAGCATGCCTGGAACAATCATCGCCCAGTATCCTGCATCTGGAACTCCAATCTCTGACAAGATGAAGCTCCAGTTTGTCGTAAGCAGCGGCTCTGAATCAGAAAAGATCGACATGCCAAAGCTTGAAGGTCTTAGCATCAAGGAACTTCTTGCCGCCATGACAGAACACAAAATCATTGTTGATCTTTCTGTGGAAGAAACTGAAGGTGCACCTGCGGAAGGCCGTGTGGCTGATGTTGAAAAGACAAAGGATACAGTTGAAGCATATACAAGGGTTGTTGCAGTCCTTGAAGTAAGACCTCGTGATGAAAAATCCGAGAATGTCCAGGGAGTCTTCTCTTGTGAACTCAACGACTATCCATTCCCAGTTCCTGTGGTGCTTACAGCAAAGGATCCTGAAGGAAAGACAGCAGTCCTCATGTCAGGCAACCATCCTGGAAAAACTTTCACGGCACCTTACAACGTTAAGAAGAACACAATTCTTACACTTTCTGTAATGGGTGAGGAAACAGCCAAGGTTACTGTAGAATAATCTGGCAGTTTTTGATCGAAGAATTATGACGGGCGTATACAAAAAGCACTTTGTATGCGCCCTTTGTTTTTTCCGGTTCATCTGCAAGTGGATTGATTGTGAATTCATCGTATTCCGAAAAAGCAAATTCAATCCTGTTGTCAAAGAGATTTTCTTTCTGGTTCATTGCATCAAGGTGTGCGGCCTTGTCATACCTGTGGTTGAGCCATGTAGGGAACCTGCTGGTTTTTCCCATCTTGAGGTAGTCATATTTAAGCAGCTCCATGACTATGGAATCATCCTTCATCCAGTCGGCAAGCCAGTCAAACCAGAATGATGTTTTTCTTGCTGCGTCCAGAACTTTTTCTGCACGGGCTTTGTCTGCGGCGTCAAAGAAGAATTTCTTCCATCCAATCCTGCGTGACAGGTAGTTCATGGTGGCTGTGAATGTTCCGCTGTTATAGAATGCGTCCAGAAGAACTTCCACATCCTTGAGGAAAACAATGTCGCCATAGGGCATCCACGGACTTGAGATAACCTCGTAAGGCGGATTGTCCATCCACTGCCAGCCTTTTGATTTTGCAAGGCCTTCCATTGTTGTTCCGTGGAGGATTTTTAGGAAACCCAACTGAAGGGCATCAGGCTTTAGTTCCATTACCTTTTCAAAAGAAAGTCCAAAGGATTCAAGATCTTCGTGTGGAAGTCCCGCTATAAGGTCCAGGTGTGTGTGTATGGTTTTTGGAATGCGACGTATGTTATCAAAAAGTTTCAAGGTTTCCTTTGAGCGTCCTACAGATTCAAGGGTCTCTGGATTGCATGACTGCACTCCTATTTCAAACTGCATGACACCTTCAGGTACCTGCTGAAGAAAATCCAGGGCTCTGTCACTAAGGAATTCTGCTTCGATCTCAAAATGGAACATGGTCTTTCCATTGTGATGGTCAAGGATGTATTGCCATATGGCAAGATATCTTTCTTCCTTAAGGTTGTATGTGCGGTCTACGAATTTCACAAGGGAAACACCGGCGTCAAGAAATGCCTGTATATGGCTGCAGGTCTGATCAAGGCTTCTGAAACGGACCCGCTTGTCCAGGGAACTCATGCAGTAGGCGCAGCTGAAAGGACAACCGCGGCTGGATTCATAATAGTATATCTTGTGGTCAGGATCATCGAAGCTGTCATATGGAAACGGAATGGAATCCATGTCGCATATGAGAGGTCGCTCACCTGTAAAGAGAATTCCGTTGCTTTCATTTCTGTACCATAGGCCCTTGATGTCCTTCAAGTCATGGCCTTGTGCGATTTCCTTTAAGGTGTCTTCGCCTTCTCCTGATATGACAAAGTCCAGCTGGGGAAAATTGTTCAGCCATGACTGTGCGTCAAATCCTGCCTCAGGTCCGCCTGCGGCAATCATTGCATCAGGCAGGACTTTTTTTACATCCGGAATCAACTTTCTTATGATTTCGGAATTCCATATGTAGGTTGAAAAAATCACCATGTCAGCCTTGCTTGCCTCAATGCCACGGAGTATTTCTCCCACATTCATGTTAATGGTCCACTCTGAAAAAAACACATTTTCTGTAGCTACGTATTTTGCAAGTGAACGGACTGCTATGTTTGTGTGATTGAATTTTGCATTGATGGCCGCAAGGAGAATTTTCATTTCAGGTCTCCCAGGTCGGTATCATGGAGGCTGACTTCTCCGCTGTGGAGCGTTTTCTCAGAGCCGTCTTCAAGTATGACCTTGAGCCCAAAATCATCTGTGATTTCGGTTACGGTTCCTTTGTATGATGTGGTGTCGTCGCCGATGACCGGTGTCACCGTGACTGTCATTCCTGAAAGCAAGGAGCGGTCTTTGTATTCCTGGATGATGTTCTGTCCACCGATGAGGATTTCATGGATTTCATCAAGGCAGCATTGCAGGAATTCCCTGCGGCCTGCCATTTTAGTCGATGGATCAATGCCGTCAAGAATTCCGCCTGCCTTGTTTTTAAGCTGGCTGTCGAAGGTATCTCCGGTCCTTATGTTTATGCCAATGCCACAGACACATCCGTCGATGCGTCCTGCAGCCGGGTTCACTATGCCCTCAGTCAGAATGCCGCAGACTTTCTTTCCGTTGCAGTAGATGTCATTGACCCATTTGATTCTGGATTTGATTCCGTATGTTTTTTCGATGGCGCGGCAGACACCAACGCATGCCGATACTGTAATCAAGGCAGGGTCTGATATTCCGCCTTCTGGAACAAATGCAAAGCTAAAGTATATGCCACTGTGGTCAGGAGATTCGAAAGTACGGCCAAGACGCCCTCTACCTTTTGTCTGGGTCTCAGCTGCCATGACCTGAAGGTTGAATTTCTTTCCGCCGTCAGTAAGCGTTCCTTTTTCATCAAGAAGCGGAACATGTTCAGCCGCCTTGTTCATTAAAAAAGTATTGGTGCTGTCGATGGAATGTACAAGTGTCAAGGAAAACGGCATTACTTTTTCCCAAGAACAGTAAAGTCTTCGATCTCAGAGCAGAAGCAGATTCCGCTGCCTGGCTGGCTTAGGCATGGAAGGTTTCTGATGGCTTCAAGCACGTCTTCCTTCTTGTCCTTTGAGACCACGATCTGAAGCATTTCCTTTTCAGGGACAATGTGGACGCCAAAGAACTTGGCATCATCTTCCTTTGCCGTTCCTTTTGCGTTGAGGACCGTGCCGCCACCTGCACCTGCCTTTCTTGCGGCTGCCATGGCATCGTCTGCGAATCCTCTGTTAAGGATGACTGTTATGAGGTGCTGTGTGCTTTTTCCGTTCATTACCGATTGTTCTCCTGTGGTTTTTCCAGCCTTGAGAAGCTGACCTGCGTTGGTTGTATAGACAATTCCAAAATTCTTTTTTTCATTTTCAGTGCTGCTGGCTATTGCAGAAATTATGTCGCTGCATTTTTCAGCCTCTGTGAGGATCATCACGATCTCCTGGCTTGTTTCACCAAGTCCAAGAAAATCCAGAAAATTATTGGCGCTGATTCCGCGGGCTGTGACTACAGTTCCGCCCCAAGATCCTGCCTTCTGCGCCGCGTTGGATATCAGATCGCATTTACCGTGGGGCACCATGGCCGTAATAAGTCTAAAGATACTCAAGATGCAGCCTCCTTTGTCTTAAGTTTGAATATGATTCCAAGAACCTGGATTGCTATGAGTGGAGTCATTGCTACAAGGGCGATGACACCGAATGCGCTTTGAGCAGCATCTCCGGTTGCCGTTGCGCATCCCAATGTGAATGAAAGTATGAAGGTGCTTGTCATTGGTCCGCTGGCGACTCCGCCGGAATCAAAGGCGATGCCGGTGAAAAGTGGAGGGCAGAAAAAAGTCAGCAGCAATGAAATCGCATAGCCCGGAATGAGGATGTACCATAGGCTGAATCCAAGGATGATCCTTAGAATGCTTATGGCGATGGAGAATGCGACGCCGATGGAAAGGGATGCCAGCATGATCTTTCTTTTTATGGTGCCGCTGCTTGCTTCTTCGACCTGTTCCGTGAGGACCCATACCGCAGGTTCAGCACATACGGTGATGGCTCCAAAGATGAATGCTACAGCTACGACAAGTACGGTATAGAATGAGCTTCCTGTTGCAGCCAAGGTTCCAAGTGCTTTCCCAAGTGAATCTCCAGCAGGCATGAATCCGCCTTCAGCTCCAAGAAGGAAAAGAATGAGTCCAATGAAACAGTAGATCACACCCTGGATCATTTTTCTTACCTGGACTGGAGGCATCTTTAAAAGGAAAATCTGGAACAGCGTGAACATCACAAGGAGTGGTGAAATTGATTTAAGTACATCTCCTGTGATTTTTGGTATAAGCGGAACAAAAACGCTGCCATTGCCTGCCGTCATCTCGTGAGAAGAAAGGGCAGCTTCTGTGGTTCCGCCTGTTGGATCTGAAGCACCTGTGGCATTGAGGATTATTCCGTAGATACAGACTGCGGCGATGGGGCCTATGCTTGCGATTCCTGTTAGACCAAAGCTTGCGTCGTCAGTGTTGCTTTCATTTTTTCGGACAGAAGCTACACCCATTCCTATGGCCATGATGAATGGAACTGTCATTGGGCCTGTGGTTGCTCCGCCTGCATCAAAGGATGCTCCCTGAAGAATGGCAGGGCATGCAAAGGCGATTGCGAAAAGAGCTACGTATGAAAGCATGAGCAGTCTTCTGAGCTTGATTGAAAATATGGTGCGGCATAGACCGACGGTCACAAAGGTTCCGACTCCAATAGCGATCATGATTACAAGAGTCCACTTGTTTACTGCCGGAGAAATGGACTGTATCTGTGTTGCCAGGACCTGGACGTCAGGCTCTGCGATTGTGATCATGACACCTATGGCGAAGGAAACTGAAAGGAGAAGAGCCAGGTTTCTTTTTGAGGTAAGGGCGGCTCCGCTTCGTTCTCCTATGGGAAGGATTCCTATATCGACTCCAAGGAGAAAAAAAGTGAGTCCTACGATGACCATTATTCCGCCTTCAAGAAATTGCAATATGGAAGCAAGACTAAGGTCCTCCCGCGGTACAACAGTGAAGTTGAGCAGAAGGACTATGGCCATGATAGGAATGACGGAAAGCAATGTTTCCTTGAACTTTTCTATGATATTCATTTATCGTGCCTGAAAATAAATATGGTTGAATCCAGGAAAATCAGAGAATGTATTCGGTGTCTACATCCTCGATTTCTTCATCATCGTCTTCGAGAACGAATCCTGCTTCAAGCATTTTGTTTATGCATAAAGCATAGTGGTCCATAAGGTGCTTGTGGTTCTTTTTTGCAAAGTCCAGCTCGCACTTCTTTACGGCAGATTCCTGGATCTTGAATTCTTCCGCAAGAGCCTGGAGTCCAACAGTACGCGATGTGCTCTTGAGGGAATGGAGACGCTGTCTATAGTTCTCCCATTCACATTCCTCAAAGTTTTTCTTGAGTTCGCTTGTGTGGTTGTTTGTACAGTATTCGCTGATGATCTCGATGCAGAAATCCTCGCTTTCATCGCAGTAGCTGAGGGCTGTCTCGTAGTCAAATTCAGGAAGCATGTTCTTGAGGCGTGAGATTTTCTCTCCACATGGAATGTCTTCCTTTCCTGTCTTGAGGAATACCTTCTGCTGTGGAAGATAACGGATGAGCATTTTTTCAAGCTGGTTTCCGTCGACAGGTTTTGAGATGTAATCCTTGAAGCCTGCGCGTATGTATTTTTCACGGACACCGGCCAAAGCGTCTGCAGTAAGGACAATGACAGGAGTTTTGTTGTTTGGGGTATCCATGCTGCGGAGTTTTTCCAGTGTCTGGATACCGTCCATTTCTGGCATCATGTAGTCCATGAAGATGATGTCGTAGTGTTTTTCTGAAGCCCGTTCAATGGCTGCCGCACCGCTTTCAACCAGATCGATCTTCATCTTTGTCTCCTTCAGGAGGTTCTCAAAGACGATGAGGTTGAGTTCTACATCATCAACTGCAAGAACGTCTACATCAGGAGCTTCAAAACTCTGGTGGTAGATCTGGATTTCTTTTTCTTTCTGCTTGCTCTTTGGAGAGACTTCTCCTACAGGAGTTGCATCAAAGACTTTCTGAGGAACAGTGATGATGAATTCAGATCCCTTTCCGTATTCACTCTTTACATCGATCTTTCCGCCCATAAGGTCGCAAAGCTGTTTCGAGATGCTCAGTCCAAGACCGGTACCTTCGATGTTTCTGTTTCTCTGAAGGTCAAAGCGTTCGAACTTCTTGAACATGTTTACACGGTTCTCTTCCTTGATACCGATACCAGTATCCTTTACTGAGAAAATAAGTTTTGCCTCATTTCCCTGGACGGAACCAAGAATGAAGAAATCAACGTTTCCTTTTTCCGTGTACTTACATGCGTTTGTAAGGAAGTTGATGAGAATCTGACGCAGGTGGGAGAAGTCACCGATAAGTCCTGACGGAAGGTTTTCATTGCAGAAAATTGAACCACGGAGCCCTTTCTTTTCAAGGCGTTCCGCAACCATTCCAAAACTGTTGAGAATAAGATCCTGAAGCTTGTATTCTTCTTCCTTGATTTCGATTTTTCCAGACTCGATTTTTGAAAGGTCAAGGACATCATTTACAAGTGAAAGAAGGGCAGTGCTGGATGACTGGACTGCCGAAGCATATTCGAGAATCTTTTTGTCCTTGCATTCGCGAAGGATCATTTCATTCATACCAAGAATAGCATTGATAGGAGTACGAATTTCATGGGACATGTTTGAAAGGAAGTCTGATTTTGCGTGGTTTGCGTTTTCAGCCTTCAATTCGGAATCCATAAGATCCTCATTTGCCTTCTTGATTGTCTCAAGTGAATGCTTGTTCAGCCTGTTCTGGAATTTAATGATGGAACCGATGATAAGGGAAGAAATCAGGAGACTCTGGACAACATCCGTAATCTGGCCGAATTCCGTAGCAATGTTTGTGACTGTTTCCGGAAACTGGTATGCAACCGTGTAACAGCCTATGATGACAAGAATCTGAATTGCAAGAACGGATATGAATGATGTTCCGTCAAGAACAAGGAATGCATAGATTATGGCAAGAAGAAACCATGATGACATGCCGCTATGAATTCCTCCTCCAACAAAGAACATAATCGGAAATACTATATCACCCATGAGAGAAATACTGAGAATGGCAGCAAGCTGAACTTTTCTCTTCCAGTTGGCAAGATAAAAAAGCCCGAACAGTAATGCCATGCCAGCGATGCATAGGCCTCCCTGAGTTGCAAAGTGCATGTCCGTAAATGAAATTGCTATGGAAAAAATTCCGCCTATCATTCCCAAAGGAATGATTATGTTGAAAAGCGTAAGCTGGGTAGGGTTATCCGGCGAGAAAAGTCTGTTCTTGATGTCTTCGAGTGTAAATCTCATTTACGTCTCCAGGTCATAGTTGAAGACATCCCTGAGGGCTTCCTTGAGCTCCTGTTTTAGGAATGGCTTCACCAGATAATATTTTACCCCTGCTTTCTTCGCACGGGCGATCGTCTCCGTGTTTTTGTCCGAAGACATGAAAATGACAGGTATCCTGTAGTTCTTCTTTATGAAATCCAGAATTTCAAATCCGGATTCATCTGGAAGATAGATGTCCAAAATGATCAGGTCATAGTCACTGATCTCAAGGGCATTCCTGCACTGCTTGCCATCCGTCACGGAGGTAAGGTTTATGGTCCTGTCGTCTGCCAGCAAGAATTCAACAAGCTTGCGGCTGATTATGTCATCGTCAACGACAAGGATGTTCTTTGTCACCCAGCCATTCTGCTTGAGCAGAAAATCCTTGTCCTCATCGATAATATCCAGCATTATCTTTGCTATCTCAGGGTCGAACTGTCTGCCACTCTGGTATTCAATTTCAGCCCGTACGTACTTCTGCGGAAGGATGGTTCTGAAGCTTCTGCCTGATGTCATGGCATCATAGGTGTCTGCTACAGCCAGGATTCTTGCATACTCAGGTATTTCATTGCCTGCGATACCTTCCGGATATCCTGTTCCGTCGAAATGCTCATGGTGGTACTTGGCGGCTTCTTCGATCTTTCCGTCGTCGGAGATACCCTTGAGCATGGTGTACGAAATAACCGGATGAAGTTTGAGACATTCATACTCCATGTCAGAAAGTTTTCCGCTCTTTGACATTATCCTGTCAGGAATACGGATCTTTCCGATATCATGCAGAAGGCCTGCATGGTAGATGTCTCTCTGTTCATCCTCAGATTTGCCCATGCGGCGTGCGATTTCTTTTGCGTAATGTGCCACACGCTTGGAATGTCCATTGGTGTAGCTGTCCTTTGCTTCCATGGCATTGCTCAGGGCGATTATGGAACGTTCCATGACCCTTTCGTATCTCAGGGAGCAGTTGTCTTTAAGGTGCTTCCTGCTGTTCCTTCGCCTGATGCGGTTCTGGACTATGATGCCCGTAGCAACAAAGAGTAAATTAATGACTAATAAAACTAATATTAAATTCAAAACTATTTTTTACCTGCTTTTCTATTTTGGAATCAGTCGGAACTCAGAAGAAACTTTTCCAGCTCTTCCGGTGTTTCAAGAATCCAGTCGGCACCGGCCTCCTCAAATTCCTTTCTGCTTCCAAAACCCCATAGAATTCCGGCGCACTTTATTCCGGCTTCATGAGCTCCCTTTACATCGAAGTTCCTGTCACCGATAAGGATGCACTTGTCCTTCTGTCGGGAAATTTTCCTGTTTTCCAACACATATTCTACCACATCTTTCTTCTCTGTGCGACCATTTTCGGCTGTATCGCTGCCACCTATGAAATCAAAGAGATCTGTAAGGCCTTTGTTCTCTATGATTTTTTTCGTAAAGACTTCAGGCTTGCTTGTTGCCGTGCATATGGTTTTTCCGGCTTCACGAAGGTGTCTTATAAGCTCAGGTACTCCATCGTATACATTTGCATTGTACATGCCCTCTACAGAATAATAGGATCTGTACACGGCGATGGCATTGTTGATTTCCTCGTCGGGCAATCCAAGTATGGTGGAGAAGCTTTCCCTGATTGGAGGACCTATCATGCGGCTGTATTCGCTCTTGGGAAAGTCAAGGTTGTAATGGGCGACAACCTTATCGAAGGAATCGTATATTCCAGGCGAGGTGTCCATGATGGTTCCGTCGAAGTCAAAAAGAATATGGTCAAACATGCTATCTGATCCTCAGGAATTCCTTGTATGCCCTGTAGGCTTCCTCTATGTCAAAACGGGATGTGATTTCCCATGGTGCGTGCATCGAAAGTACGGATACTCCGGCATCAAGTACGAACATGCCGTATTTTGCGGCAAGGTATGCGATTGTTCCACCGCCACCCTGGTCGACTTTTCCAAGTTCCGCAAGCTGGTATTTTATCTTTGCGTTGTCCAGTGCGTTCCTGAGTTTTGCGATGAATTCAGGACTTGCGTCGCTTGCTCCTGATTTTCCGCGGCTGCCGGTGTATTTGTTGAATACGATTCCACCACCGAGGAAAGAAGAATTCTTTTTGTCGTAAAGACCTGCGTTGAGTGGGTCGTAGGCGCTGTTCACGTCGCTTGAAAGCATGAAACTGTTGTTGAGACATCTGCGAAGACTCAACTCGCTGTAGTCTCCCATGCGGGCTATGACCTCAGCAACGGCGTTTTCCATGAAATGGCTTGCCATGCCTGTGGCACCGACGCTTCCTATTTCTTCCTTGTCCACGCAAAGGCAGCAAAGGGTTCTGTCGGCTTTTTCTGTATCAAGGATTGCCTGGACGGAAGTGTAGGCGCATGAACGGTCGTCCTGTCCATATGCAAGGATAAGGCTTCTGTCAAATCCAAGGTCACGGGCATCTCCTGCAGGAACAACCTCAAGTTCCGCGGAATTGAAATCCTTCTCTTCAATGCCGTATTTTTCCTTTAGGATCTTGAGTATGTTTTTCTTTGCGCTTTCCTTCTTCTTGTCATCCTTGTCTTCGTCTTCATCATCGTTGCTGTCGACGATACCGCTGCCACAGATAAGGTCAAGGTTTTCACCCGGAATGAATTCCCTCGCGTTGCCTTCCATCTGCTTCTGTGCCAGATGGGGAAGGATGTCGCTTATGGTGAATACAGGGTCGTCCTTGCTTTCTCCTACGTTTATGTTGACTGTGGTTCCGTCTTTAAGGCACACTACTCCATGAAGTGCCAACGGAATCGTGACCCACTGATATTTTTTTATTCCGCCGTAGTAATGGGTGTTCAGGTATACAAGGAAATCACTTTCATAGAGGGGATTCTGCTTGATGTCCAGACGTGGAGAATCTATGTGGGCGCCAAGGATGTTCATTCCCTTTTCCATGCCTTCAGTGCCTATGTTGAAGAGGGCAATGGCCTTGTTCCATTTTGACACGTAGACTTTGTCACCTGCCTTGAGGGATTCTACGCTGTCTATGTTTCTGTATCCTTTTTCTTCCGCAAGCTGAATTATCCTGCCGGTGCATTCGCGTTCCGTCTTTCCCTTGTTGAGGAAGTCTTTGTAGCTTTCCGCAATGTTCATTTATTTAGCCTCCATAATGACGTGGATTTCCTCCAGCCATTTTCTTAAATCTTCATTCCAGCGGGTCTCTTGCATGAACCAGCCGTCTTTCATTCCAAAACCGTGGCCACCTTTCTCATGGACCGAGAATCTGTGGACTATGTTTTTTTCCTCAAGGGCTTTCGCAAGCCTTACGGAATTTTCGAACAGAACCACCGGATCGTCCTTGCATGCCAGCACATAGGTCGGCACCATGTCCGCCGGAACCACAAGTTCCATCGAATATTCATCCTTGAGCTGCTGTGTGTATTTCCCATGTCCCAGAAGACTGCGCCTTGACCAGCGGTGTGCTATGTCGTCCTGCATGGATACAACCGGGTATATGGGCATGACAAAATCAGGCCGCAGGGATACTGTCGAATGGACTCCCAGCTTCTCAAGTTCGTTTCGCTTTCCACCGTAGACTCCAGCCATGGTCACAAGATGTCCCCCTGCTGAATAGCCGATGGCGCCGACCTTGCCCGGGTCGATTCCGTATTGCTTTGAATTCTCGCGGATGTATTTTATGGCCATCTCAATGTCTTCCAGCATCTCTGGGTGGTGATGGCAGTTGTAGGCGACTCTATACTGCAGAACAAAAGGAACAATGCCGTTGTTGGCAAACCACTTGGCGCTGGCGAATCCTTCGTGTGGCATTCCCAGATGATGGTAGCTACCACCGGGGCATATGACTACTGCGGCTTTTGGGGTTCCGTCTGAAGAAAAAATTTTCGGGGCAAAGAGGACTGTATCGCGTACGTTGACTTCCATGCCTTTCACGTCCTGCCATAGATATATCTTGCTGTACTTTGACCTTTCGCCAGCCCACAGGAAAGCCGCTGAGAAAATGAATGTGAATATGACAGCAATCTTCTTCATCACCTTATATTTTATCAGAAATGATAGCAAAGTGCAAAATTGTGCTATAATCGGGCTATGGCTGAAAATATAAGAAAAGCACTGGTTCTCGTTTTTATGCTGGCAGGTTCAACCGCCTTTGCAAAGACAGGTGTGGGCATTCAAGGCGGAATAAAATTCAGTCCGGAAGCCGATGTCTGCAGCGGTCTTGTTTTGCGTTCCGACCATTCTCCATGGGGACTTGCCGCCAGCTGGAACATTGAGGAAAAATCCTTGGACTTGGTTCTGGACAACTGGGTCTTCTATAAAAAAATCAATGCAGCTGCAAGCTGGTTTGCGTTGTGGGGCATGTCCTACAGCGGCCGCTTTGAAAATGAATGTTTCATTGAAACCGGTGCACGCCTTGGTGTTGGTGCCAATGTTTTTTTCTTTGACAGCCGCTCTCTGGAATTCTATGCACAGACGGCATGGAATCCTTCTGTCGGAATGTATTATGACAGGGACGAAAAGGAATGCAGCCTTAGGTTTGTTCCGGCCTGCTTTCCAATCAACGCAGGCATAAGGTTCTGGTTCTGATTTCAGGCATTGACTGAAGACCTCAGATTTTCTTCACCACATCAAGAACGAACTGCTGGCATATTTCTCCGGTGGTGCGCTCGTATTCTTCCCCCGGATGCTGTTCCGAATTTGAGATGATCCTTATGGTAAGAGCCGGAACCTTGAATCTGTTTGCGATCTGTGTGGCGGCATAGCTTTCCATTTCTTCGCAGGCTGAACCGTAGGCTTCTACAAGGTGGTTGATGCGGTCCATCTCCATGTTCCAGTTGTCGCTTGATGAGATTGTGCCTTTTACAAGCTTTCCTTCCTTGTATTCCGTTGCCATTGCAAGCTTTACCAGTTTTGTGTCGCTGTGGATCGCTGGCAGTTCTTTTCCCTGTTCATCACCTTCAAAAAGATCCCATTCTTTGATTTTCCATTCAGCAGGGTGGCTTCCTTCACCTTTGCCGTGTCTTTCTGTCTGGAATGAAGAGATGTTTATGAGCCTTTCACCAATGACGATGTCTTTTTTATGCAGCAACGGATCATGGCCACCTGCGGTTCCCTGGCTTATGATGCAGTCAGGCTTGAAGGTAAGGATACCGATGGCTGTGGCCGCTGCGGAATTTTCCATGCCTGTGAATGTCCTGCATACGATTGTTCTTTTGCCTTCATATGTTCCGTCGTAGAAAGGATAACCGGCGATTTCAGTTTTCTTTACATCCGAAAGCCTTGCGATCATCAATTCAGTTTCAACATTCATTGCACCAAAAATCAATACTGTCATTTTTTATATCCTGCTAATTAAATGTCTTCAATTTAAAAAGAAATGGAATTCCTCCAGTCGCAAGGAACATGAGGACTGCCTTGACCGCGAAATTTCCCCACCTTGGTCCCATGGCTTTTTCGGCAAAGGAAAAAAGAATGAGGGCAACAACGATGACTGGAACTGCTGCCACGTTTCTAAGAATTTTCTTTTTCAACGGAATGTCAGTGGTGAAGCCGATGAAACGTTTTTCCACAAACAGACCTGCCGCACATCCTGTGATTACACCTATGGCCTTGAATGCATCCTCTGACATTTGGACAGGGTCGACAACAAGTGTTCCGTCCGGGTTGTAGTCCATGGGCCATGACTTTAAGCAAAGCCAGATGAGGGCTGCTGCAGAAATCACAAGGACTGTGGCTGCGGATAAGATGTCCGAGTTCTTGTGCCTGCCGATCAAGGTAGGAAAATTCAGTGCGGCGAAGGCAATGATGATTCCTGTGGAGATACCAATCAATACATCCATTGGAGAATGGGCTCCGACCCAGTTGCGTGCAAAGGCCGCAAGAATGGTTGCTGTTATGCAGAATATGGTCAGCTTTCGTGAAGACTTTTCCGGCCAGATGGCAAGGCTTGTGAAGAAGTTTGCCGCAAGGGTTGAATGTCCGCTTGGAAATGAATATCCCGTCGCGGTTGAGACAGCCACAGGCGCAAGGTGTATGTCTGAATTCAACACCCATGGTCTGTAGACACAGGCGGCCGCTTT
>JAGHUO010000058.1 GCA_018064785.1 Candidatus Treponema equi | reverse complement strand
GGAGCCATTTCGTGCTGAGCTGGAGCAACTTCATTATGTTCTGTCTTTGAAAGGATACCGTACTTCCAGAGTGTATCGTTAAGGTCTTCCATGTACTTTACGATACGTGGGTTAAGGGCTGCAAAGTACTGGTCATCCATTTCCTGTCCCTTTGAAGGCTTTGCACCAAAGAGCGTGCGGCCTGTCATGCGAAGGTCCTTGCGCTGTGACCAGAGGTCATGATCAACGATAAAGTATTCCTGTTCTGGACCAACTGTTGTAGCAACATGGCTTACATCCTTTCCAAAGAGCTTGAGGATGCGCTTTGCCTGTGTATCAAGAGCTTCCATAGAGCGGAGCAATGGAGTCTTTTTGTCGAGAGCTTCACCTGTGTAAGAACAGAAAGCTGTAGGAATACAAAGTGTATGTTCCTTGATGAATGGGTAAGATGTTGGATCCCAAACTGTATAACCGCGGGCTTCGAATGTTGCACGGTGTCCTCCAGATGGGAAAGAAGATGCATCAGGTTCACCCTTTACAAGTTCCTTTCCTGAGAATGACATGATTACAGTTCCGTCATCCTGTGGGTTGATGAATGAGTCGTGCTTTTCAGCAGTAACACCAGTAAGTGGCTGGAACCAGTGTGTATAGTGTGTCGCACCCTTTTCGATTGCCCATTCTTTCATTGCGTGAGCAACAACATTTGCAACATCAAGCTGAAGTGGTTCGCCATTATCCAAAGTCTTCTTAAGAGCCTTGAATGTTTCCTTAGGAAGACGATCTTTCATTGTCTTCTGGTTAAATACCATGCTTCCAAATAATTCAGGAACGTTTGTCATTTCATAACCCCCATTTGTGGTAAAATAAAAAGGCGCCGCTGATCTCATAGAATCAACGGCGCCTTTGTCGTATGACCTTACTCTACAGTAAAGCAAAAATTGTTACTTGTAATTTTCGGAACTAAATCCGATTTTTAGATTTCAACTTCTCCCTGGAAGAGAACCTTTGTGTCACCTGTAAGGAACACGTTCATTCCGTCGTATGAAACCGTAAGCTTACCGCCGCGAACAGTAACTGTAATGTCTTCATTGATCTTACAGTAGCCGTTGAGGATGGCGGCAACAACTGCAGCACAGGCTCCTGTACCGCAAGCTGGAGTTTCCCCGTTTCCGCGTTCCCATGTACGCATCTTAAGTTCGTTTGGTCCAACGACGCGAACGAATTCAGTGTTGATTCTTTCAGGGAAGGCCTTGTGGTGTTCAAAGAGAGGTCCAATTGCAGGAACATCAACCTTGTCCACAAAGTCGCAGAATACAACTGCATGAGGGTTACCGATGTTAACGCAAGTCACATTGTATTTTGTTCCTGCGACATCAAGTTCTTCATTTACAACTGCATTTACATTGAGGGACTCAACCTTCTTTTCCTTGAGCACTGTAGGAATAAGGCTGTTCTTGAATTCAATGTATCCCATGTTGACTGTAACTGTATCTGTCTTGCCTGCAAGCTTGTAAAGCTTAAGTCTCTTTACGCCGG
>JAGHUO010000022.1 GCA_018064785.1 Candidatus Treponema equi | reverse complement strand
AAAATGAAGTTGCAAAGAGCAACGTGGATGCCATCAAGGCAAAGATAAAGAAATTCGAAAACAGCCGTACGCTTATGGCGGCTCTTTTTGCACTCCTTTGTTATTACTTCTATGATTCATATAAAGAAGGAACTGCTTCCGTCCTCTATTATGTTGTGATCGGAATTTTCATGGCCATTGATGTCGCAATTTTTGTCTATGTCTCTGTTCTGATACGCAGACTTGCAAAGGAAAGAAAGGAACTTGAGAAATAGCGATTTCCTTCCTGTCTGCAAGCAGGATCTCATTGAAAGGAATATTTCTCAGGTAGACTTCGTCTTTGTTTCAGGGGACGCCTATGTTGACCATCCAAGTTTTGCGTCTGCACTTCTTGGGCGCCTTCTTGAAGCAAACGGATACACAGTCGCCATACTTGCACAGCCGGATTGGAAGGACGTTGAGGTGTTCCGCCAGTTTGGTCAGCCTAAGCTTGGTTTTCTTGTAAGTGCCGGTGCCATGGACAGCATGGTTTCAAACTATACGGCAAACAACAAGCCCCGTTCGGAAGACGTCTATGCCCACGGCGGAGTTAAAGGCCACAGACCTGACCGCGCAACAAACATCTACGTCCAGAAAATCCGTGAAGCCTACAAGGGTGTCAATGTTCTCATAGGCGGAATCGAGGCAAGCCTAAGGCGCACATCCCATTACGACTATTGGACAAACACCGTAAAGCGTTCCATTCTTCTTGATTCAAAGGCTGACCTTCTCATGTACGGAATGGGCGAGCACTCATTGCTTGAGATTGCGGCTCTTTTAAAGGAAGGTGTTCCTGCACGCCAGATCCGCAACGTTCGCGGAACCTGCTGGTATACAAGCAAGAAGGAAGAGATTCCGGAAGGTGCTGTATGGTTGCCAGCTTATCAGGACATCTCAAAGAACACCGACGAAAGCCGTGAACTTTTTGCCCGCAGCTATCATACCCAGGAAATGAACACGGATGCCATCAACGGAAAGATTCTGGTTGAGCCTGCCGACACCCGTTTTGTAGTTCAGATGCCGGCCGCCATGCCACTGTCTACGGAAGAATTCGACAAGGTCTATGAGCTTCCTTTTACACGACGGTGGCATCCCATGTACGACGAACCTGCGGAAAACAACAAAAGCGGAATTCCAGCCCTTTCGGAAGTCAAGTTCAGCCTTACAAGCTGCCGCGGTTGTTTCGGTGCCTGTTCTTTCTGTGCAATCACTTTCCATCAGGGCAGGCGCATTCAGGCAAGAAGCCACGAAAGCCTCATAAAAGAAGCAACCAAGATGACTGACGACAAGGACTTCAAGGGATACATTCACGATGTTGGTGGTCCTACTGCAAACTTTCGCCACGATGCCTGCGAAAAACAGGCAAAGGCCGGAGCTTGTCCTAACCGTGACTGCATGGGAGTGAATCCATGTCCAAATGTAAAGGTTGACCACACCGACTATGTTTCACTTTTAAGAAAACTTCGTGCCCTTCCAAAGGTAAAGAAAGTATTCATCCGTTCGGGAATCCGTTTTGACTATCTTATGATGGACAAAGACAAGACCTTCTTCAAGGAACTTGTAATGCACCATATTTCGGGACAGCTTAAGGTTGCGCCGGAACATGTAAGCGACAATGTTCTTTCATTGATGAGAAAAAGCACCCACAAGGTCTACGAGGACTTCGCAAAGGAATATGAAAAGACCAACAGGGAATGTGGCATGAAGCAGTTTCTTGTACCATATTATATTGCGGGGCATCCTGGAGCGGGTTTGAACGAAGCAATAGAGACAGCCTTGTATCTGAAGAAGACTGGTTTTGTTCCGGATCAGGTACAGGATTTTTATCCGACACCGGGAAGCCTTGCCACTGCCATGTACTACACCGGTTACAATCCACACAAGGAAGGTGACGACGGTCATCTTGAAAAAGTTTATGTTGCCCGTGGCGGCCATGAACGCCGTCTTCAGCGTGCTTTGCTTCAGTTCAATAAACGTGAGAATGCAAACCTTGTGAAGGAAGCATTGCGTACAGCCGGCAGACCGGATTTGATAAAAGTGCTGTTGGGCAGATAGGGAAAAACTTATGCCAAGAAATACTGGACATGCAGATCTTCCTCTTCATTCAGGAACTGTTCCAAAATGGCTTGCGGACCGTATGCGGGACATGGGAACTCTCATTGTAGAAGCCCTTATCATGCAGTATGGAAAAAAAGAAGTCCTGCGCCGTCTAAGCGATCCACTCTGGTTCCAGTCACTGGGCGCAGTTCTTGGCATGGACTGGCATTCAAGCGGAATCACAACATCGGTCATGTATGCCCTAAAGCGCGGTATAAATGCAAGGGCAAAAGATTTTGGACTTGTTGTATGTGGCGGCCGCGGAAAATATTCCCGAAAGACTCCTGAGGAACTTGAGTTCGTAAGCAATATGGCAGGTCTTGATGGTGACGGTCTTGTCCGCAACAGCAAGCTTGTGGCAAAGGTTGACAACACTGCGGTACAGGATGGCTTCCAGCTTTACCAGCACAATTTCATTGTAAGCGATGAAGGAGACTGGACTGTGGTTCAGCAGGGAATGAACAGCGCCACCAGGACAGCACGCCGCTACCATTGGTGTTCCGAAAATCTAAAGAGCTTTGTTGAAGATCCCCACACAGGAATCACAGGCGAAAACCAGAAATACATCCTGAACCTTACTGACAGCGACGCAAAGGAAACCCGTTCTTCCATACTTGATCTTTCAAAGGAAAATCCGGAAAGGATAATCAGCGAGATAAAGGATATCCAGAACCACGGAGTTTCAGAAGCAGTGATCAAGGCGGAAAAGCAGCAGCTGGAACTTTTTGAGGATATGGAACATAAACTAACGAAAGTTAGCCTGAATGAAAACATGCTGCAACCGGTCGTTAGTCGCAATATCGTAATGCCTGCCCACCATGATGTAAGGGCCGAGGATGTAGATTTGAAGCGCCTTGGCGGAGTTCTTGCCACCGCCTACGAAAGCGATCCCAAGGATTTTGAAGGCCTATTGCTGACGCCTGGTCTTGGACCACGTACTTTGCAGTCACTAACGTTAGTTAGTGAAGTCATCAACGGAACTCCAAGCCGATTCCGTGATCCGGCACGTTTCAGTTTTGCCCATGGCGGAAAAGATGGACATCCGTTCCCTGTACCGCTACGTATCTACGATGAGAGCATCCGCATACTTGGTGATGCCATCGAAAAGTCACGTCTTGGCTACAAGGAAAAAAGCGATTGCATAAACCGTCTTCACAGGACCCAGCTTGAGATAGAAGAGCACTGTGATCCACGGGCAGACTTTGAGGCTGTCCTTGAGCATGAAAGACTTAACCTTCCGGGATGGGAAGGACGGACCATAACAAAGCAGTACTAGGCAGTAACGTTTTGCAGGTTGGTTTATTTTTTTGATTGGAAATAAAATGAAAAAAAGTATTGTTTTAACAATTCAGATCATGGTCGCAATGTCCTGTATTTTTGCGGCAAAGAAAAATACGAAGGCCGTTCTTCTGGACTGGCAGTACAGAAACGAAGGTGAGGAAATTCCTCTTTGGGTAACGGCAGCGGCACAGTCAGACAATAAAACTGCAGTCAGGGAACTTGGACTTGATGGATACAAAGTCTGGATTCTAAAAGAGACAGGAACTGATCTTGAGGATCTGGAATTTTCCGCCGACACAGCCGGAATCACGGAACTGGTCGCCAGGGAGTTCCGCCTGGACATAAAAGAGAATTCAATCTACGAAGATTCTATAAAGGAACAGTTGATGCAGAAAGTAATGGAGGTGATTTCCAGCAAAGATATCCGTGGTCTTCAAAAAGTTGAAAGTTTCTGGACAAAGACAGGTACGCCAAAAACAAAGAAACCTAAAAAAGATGATGACTATAATCTCAAATGGAATTACTATTCAGTGTGGGTAATGGAAAAGGCCCTTTATGATATTCAGCTTGAGGAAATGATCAATTAATAAATGAGAGGTATATTTATGAAAAAAATTATTCTATGTGTAATGTTTGCTGCTGTGGCCATGGGTGCTTTTGCCTTTGGAAAGACAAAGGTAAAAAGAGTTTCAAGCGACAAGGTTACTGATCTTGACGGCTACTGGAATGACACTGACGTCCGCATCGTTTGTGACAGCCTTATCGAGGAATGCGTTGCTTCTCCAAGGATTGCAAAGTTTGAGGAGCAGAAAGGAAGACCTGGTCTTGTTATCGTTGGAAAAATCGTAAACGGCTGTGAAGAAAAAATCGACACATCGATAATCGAAAAGAAGCTTAGGTCCGCAATCATAAATTCCGGAGTACTCGAATTCGTCGTATCAAAGGATGAACGCGAGCAGCTCCGTGATGAAAAGCTTGATCAGGAAATACATGCAAGCCTTGAGACAGCCAAGGATATGGACAATGAGGCCGGCGCGGATTTCATGCTGACAGGCACAGTAAAATCCATTGTTCAGAAAGAAGGAAAAAAATCCGTAAGGACATATTTTGTAAACGTGACACTCTCCGACATTGAAACAAACCGCATCATCTGGCAGGGTGAGAACGACGAGATCAAAAAAGAAATCAAGAACCAGAAGAAGAAATGATGAAGAAAATTGTTTTCCTTTCAGTCCTTTTAATTTCATCAGGCCTTTTCGCAAAAACTCCCCAGTGGGTAAAGAATCCTTCCAAAGAATATCCGGCCCAGGATTTCTTTTCCGCAGTGGGGACAGGCAAGGACCAGCAGCAGGCGGAACTGAAGGCCGTGGAAAATCTTGCAGCCGTTTTTGGACGCAACGTGAATTCCTTTGCCAGAACTTCCTCAAGGATGAGAAAAGCGGAGGCAGACGGAACGGTAAGAACCGGAAAGACCTCTGACTTTTCACAGGATATTACACAGCGTGTAGCCGTTGAAGATCTTATAGGAATTGAACTGAAGGAATACTACTGCGATGACGGCAAGCATTATGCCCTGGCTGTCATGGATAAAAAACAGACGCAGGAAATACTTCTTTCTTCCATAACGTCAAACAACAGCAGGATAGAGAAGCTGCTCTGCACGGCAAAACCATCGGAGCTATATACCCTTGAGAACTATGCACGCTTTGATTTTGCCCGTGAGATAGCTGAGCTTGATGAGAAGATGCTTTCAAAGCTTGAGGTGATCAATGTCTCTTGCGCAGAACCTTTGAAAAAGAAAATCTACACTGCGGCTTCCGTGCGCTCCCAGATGCTTGATATAGCAAGGGCGATTCCGATTGGAATAAAAATCACGGGCGAAGGTCACGAAAAAATGTTCCAGGCTGTGTCGGAGATGTTTGGCCAGTATGGATTCCGCGTTTCTGATTCAGACGGAACCCGGTACACTTTCTTTGCAAAGACAGAACGTCTTCAAAGGGAAAGCGATGACGGAAAGACATTCCAGTGCATCTACAGCTTTGATGGCCAGCTTATGGACAGAAACGAAATGGAATACTTGTGGTCGACTTCCTTCAAAGGCCGTGCTTCTTCTGGCGATGAAAATCTTCTGTCGTCAAAAACCGACCGTGCCATGGCTTCTAAAATAAAGGAAGAGACAGCCATGGACTTTGGTAGATTCCTGGGCGATATGCGTGCGGAATAAAACTGTATAGATAATTTACTGAAACTTTACTGCAGGAGCATCTTGTCGCTGACAAGGCTCTTGTTTTTTATTGCTCGGAATTTTTCCACGATGTCGTTCATGGTAAGGTTTGCCTTTTCTTCTTTGTCCAGATCCAGGATTATTTCCCCACCATCCATCATGAGAAGGCGTGTCCCGTAATCCAGGGCATGCTGCATGTTGTGGGTAACCATCATGACTGTAAGGTTGTATTCCTTTGCGAACTTCTTTGTAAGCTCCATTACGATGGCGGCGTTTGTAGGATCAAGGGCTGCCGTGTGCTCGTCGAGGAGAAGAAGGTCCGGTTTTGACATTACCGCCATGAGCAAGGTAAGTGCCTGGCGCTGTCCGCCGGAAAAAAGTTCCACGTTGTCGTTGAGACGGTTCTCAAGTCCCATGTCCAGGACGGAAACCTGCTTCTTGAATTCCTTGCGCAGCTTTGCGTTGAGGCTTATCTTCAATCCTTTGAAACCCTTCTTTGATGCAAGTACCATGTTGTCCTCAAGGGACATTTTTCCTGCAGTTCCAAGGAGAGGATTCTGGAAAATACGGCCGATATAGCGGGCTCTTTTGTATTCCTTTTCTTTTGTTATGTCCTGGATTCCCTTGTCTGTTTCACGAAGGATGGTGCCTTCCGACGGAGCATAGGTTCCGGCGATGACATTGTACAAGGTTGATTTTCCCGCGCCGTTGGATCCGATTACGGTGATGAAGTCGCCTTTGTTGATCTTAAGGTTGATGTTCTTAAGGGCATGATTTTCATCAGGAGTGTTCTTGTTGAAGACTATGTTTATGTTTTTAAGTTCGATCATTTTCTATTCCTTTCCGTTGCGGCAGCCTTTTACTTTCTTTTGAGCTTAAGTCTGTCCATCAGGTTTGTACGTGAGACGATGAGGCAGATTATGATGAGGATACCTGTCACAAGCTTCAGGTCGTTTGGCGTGATGTGGATCTTGTATCCATAGCTTCTTGCAAGGATCATAAGGGCACGGTAGACGATGGATCCGATGAACACGCGGAGTGTCTGGAGTCCGATCCTGCTTGATTTTATAATGAATTCCCCCAGCATCAGGGAAGCAAGGCCTGATACGACGATACCTGTTCCCATGCCTACGTCAGCAAAACCGTTGTACATGGCGGCAAAACTTCCGGCAAGGGCTGCAAGTCCGTTTCCAAAACAGATGCCGATTGTCCTTATTATGTCCGGGTTCACTCCCTGGGATACAATGAGCTGTGGATTTGATCCAAGGGCACCCATGGAAAGTCCAAGGTCCGTGTGGTAGAAAAGGTCCATGAGGGATTTGAGGACTGCGATGAAAACGATGAGGAAGAGGACTAGACCCCATTCAACATCCAGCTCGAAGCCCAGGTCAAAGAAAAGGTCGTAGGCTCTGTCCTGGATTTTTGAAAAAAGTGTCTCTATCTTGAGGAAGGAAATGTTTGCCTTGTTTGACATGATCCTCAGATTGACTGAATAAAGCATGGTCATTGTAAGGATTCCGGCCAGAAGATCCGGAATTCTAAGTTTTGTATAGATTGCGCTTGTTACAAGGCCTGCGACAAGACCGCTTAGAAATGCGATGAAAATTGCGGTTACAGGCGGAATTCCTGCGCTGAGACACGCAGCGAGAACACATGCGCCCATAGGGAAGCTTCCGTCGACTGTCATGTCGCAGAAGTTGAGTACTCTGAATGTGGAGAAAACTCCAAGAACCATGATGCCGTAGATAAGGCCTTCGATTAAAATGGAATTCAACATATCTTGATTATCGTAAAAAAATGTTAGGACCTCAATAAGTCCATTGTGGATTGCTTCGTCGCAAGCTCCTCGCAATGACGATGTAGCACGGCCGCAGTCATTTCGTCATTGCGAGGCCGCAGGCCGCGGCAATCCATGGCAGAATTATTTTTCTGTAAGCTTGCCGTTCTGATAGATAAGGTTTGCCTGCTTTACATACTTTTCGTCAACCTTGATTCCGCATGCTGCTGCTGCATCAAGATCGATGAGGAAGTCAGAATCGCTTGGGTTTGTCATGAAGCGTACAGGAAGGCTTGCTGGCTTTGCGCCGTTGAGGATCTGAACGACCATTTCTCCAGTTGCCCTACCTGCCTTGTAGTAGTTGAAACCTGAGGCCATGAAGATTCCGCCTTCGCGGGCTGCAGTAACGTCGCCTGAGAAGATTGGTTTTTTTGCCTTTCCAAATACGTTTACAACCGAAGCGATTGCGCTGAACACCGTGTTGTCTGTTGAAAGATAAAGACCGTCGCAGCGGCCTACGATTGCTTCACAGGCTGCCTTTACTTCGTCAGACTTTGTGATGCTCTGTGTTACAAGCTGGATTCCGGCTTCCTTGCATCCCTTTTCAACAAGAGCAAGGGCGCTGGCGGAATTGTCTTCGTTGCTTGTGTAGATGTAGCCGAGTGTCTTGATTCCGGCTGTTTCCTTGAAGAGCTTGATGTGCTGTTCTGTTGGGATTGCGTCGCTCATACCTGTGACATTGCGTTCACCATGGGCTGTTGTAGAAACAAGGCCAGCTCCAACCGGGTCTGTGACTGTTCCGAATACAACCGGAATGTTCTTGAGTGTTGTAGCAAGGGCTACTGCGACTGGAGTTGCGATTCCGACTGCAACGTTTACTTTTTCCGCCTTGTACTGGGCCGCGATCTGGGCTGCTGTTCCTACATCGCCGTTGGCATTCTGAAGGTCGTAGTCAGCTTCGATTCCTGCGTCCTTGATTGCGTCCATTACACCACGCTCAACGTCATCCAATGCAACATGCTGAACGATCTTAGCGATACCGATCTTTACTTTTTTGCCCTTTGCAGGCTTTGCGAATGCACTTGTGAAAAGCAATGAGATTGCTGCAAGTGTAAGAATTAATTTTTTCATCTTGGACTCCTTTATTGTCTTTGCTTTATGTTACTATTGATAGAAACATTTGTCAATTTTAAAGCATGGCTTCAAAAGACTTTTTTAAGGCGAAACTGTATAATTTTTCCATGAAAAAAATAATTTCAATAATGCTTCTTTCCCTGGCGGCATTCTTTGCAAACGCCCAGGATACAAAACCAGTCAACATTGATGTTCTTTTTTCTGCGGAATATTTCCGTCCGGCCTCGGTTGATTACGGCCGTTTTACCGCCAACGTCGGTGCAGGAAAAAACTTCTACCTTACTGAAAAATTCGGCCTCAGGGCTGAAACCATGTTCCACATTTCTTTTCTTCAGATGATCATGAATCCCATCGAGGAAAAGGACGACGACAATACCAACACAAAATTTGGTTACGGATGGTCTATTTCTGCCGGTCCTGTCTGCAGGTTTGATATAAGTGAGAATCTTTATCTTGAGACAAGCGTTCTTTTGCAGGAACTGATCGCAAAGAACTACATAACTGACGGAAACAACAGTGGAGTGATGAATGCCCTTGGTCTTGGCGGTGAGCTTCTGTTCAGATACAGGGACAAGGACTTTGGTCTGATTTCTGCAGGTGTTGCCGGCTTCTGGAATTTCCATGAGTATTTCTTCAAGAGTGGGGACAGTTATTCCGGCGGTACAGGATCTTGGGCCATCAGGCCTATGATTGCTTTCAGCATAGACCTTTAAAAACAGAAAGGCGTGATGTTCCACAACATCACGCCTTTTTCTATTTAGTATTTATTTCCGTCGTTATCAGTCAGCCATCAATTTGTAGCTTTCGAATTCTGAAACGACTTCTTTTTCTACCTTTGTGAGGAGGCTTACAACAACTGCGACAACAAGTGTTGCGATGAAGCCTGGGAGAATCTCGTAGACATCAAAGATTCCGCCGTGGAGGTTGTGCCATGCGACAACTGTCACGAAACCAACGATGAGGCCAGCTGCTGCTCCTGCTGCTGTACAGCGCTTCCAGAAGAGTGCGAGGAAGATAAGTGCGCCGAATGTTGCGCCAAATCCTGCCCAAGCGTATGAAACAAGACCGAAGATTGAATTGTTGTTTGGAAGGAGACAGAGGCAGAATGCAACTGCTGCGATTGCGAATACTGTGATGCGGCTTACAAGAAGAACCTTCTTTTCATCTGCGTCCTTGTTGAGCATTCCCTTGTAAAGGTCGAGGGATACAGAAGAAGCTGCCGAAAGAAGCTGGCTGTCTGCTGTAGACATTGAAGCTGCGAGGATTGCGCAGAGGAAGATTCCTGCGATGAAGGCAGGGAACATCTTGAGCATTGTCTCGCTGAATACTGTCTCTGCTGTTGATCCGTCGAGGAGTGCAGGGAGAAGGTATACTGTACCGAGAGAACCGATGATGAATGCACCGATGTAGGCGATGATCATCCAGATGATTCCTACGCGGCGTGCGATCTTGATCTCATCATTTGAGCGGATTCCCATGAAGCGGATGATGATGTGTGGCATACCAAAGTAACCGAGACACCATGCGAAGGCAGAAACTGCGCTCATGGCACTGAAGCTCTGGTTTGCTGTGAATACCTTCTGAAGGTCGGCGTTGAATTCACCTGCAAGGGCTTTTACGCTGAATCCCTTTGCTGCGTTGATTGCTTCTGCTGGACCACCGAGAGCGATCACTGCGATTGCGCTTGCGATCACGAAAGCGATGAAGATAAGGGCACCCTGAACGAAGTCAGTGGTACATACAGCGCGGTATCCACCGAGGATTGTGTAGGAAAGGATAACAACAAGGCCGATTACCATGCCTACTGTGTAGTTGAGGCCGAATACCGAGCGGAAAAGCTTTCCGCATGCGACGATTCCTGATGCTGTGTAGATTGTGAAGAAGAAAACGATGAGCACAACAGAGATTACTGCACATGTGTTGCTCTTGAATCTGTTCTTGAAAAATCCAGGGATGGTGATTGAATCACCAAAAGCAATTGAACATTTGCGCAATGGCTTTGCGACAAGAAGCCAGTTGAGGTAGGTACCTACGATAAGGCCGATTGCAGTCCAGAATGTTTCCTTTACACCGCCAAGGTAGCAGAGACCTGGGAGACCCATAAGAAGCCATGCAGAAGAGTCAGATGCTTCTGCGCTGAGTGCTGTTACCCATGGACCGATTCCACGTCCACCAAGAAAGAAGTCCTTTGCGTTGTTTGTCTTTCTTGAGCTTCTGATTCCGATATAAATCATGAAGCCCAGGTAAAGTCCGAATGCAATGATTTTTGCAATAGTCTGAGATGTCATAATCACCACCTGAAAACTTAAATGATATTTAAGACATTTTAGTAGAATTTAAGTTTGTTTTCTATACTAAAACCCAGAAAGAACTTATTTTTACAAAATAAAAAGCCTGCCGTACGTGTTGGAGTGGCCGTACGACAGGCTAAGGACCATATATTTTTACTTTGTTTTTAAATGCTTGTTCTAGTTGCGGCCAAGGGCCCATGAAACTCCAAAGTAGAACTTCATAAGGTTGCCGCCATCGACGTCAAAGGAATGTCTTGTTGTCTTGTCGTTGACATTGTCATGGTTTTCAATATCGAGTTTGCCATAGATGACTTTCTGCAGGTTCATTCCGGCGTTGAAACCAAAGCGGTCTGTTACCCAGAGATGTGCTCCAAGGTTCAGGTCAAAGGCATATGGTGCTGTGACTGCGACATATTCACTGTCCGAATCAGGGAAGTAGCCGTAACCAAAGCCGTTGATCACGATTCCAGGAGCGATGAGGAAAGAGACCCTGTCAAAAGGCTGGATGCGTACTGCGACACCGGCACCTGTGAAAAAGCTGAAGGAAACGATGCTGTCGTCCAAGGTCGCACCGTCAAAAGAAACTTCACGGCCTACATCAAAACCGGCGGTGACATTGAGTCCGCAGGAAACTATACTGTCGCTCTGGTCGCCAAAGTAGAACTGGGCGTCTGCTGTGGTTCCGAATATGGAAGGGCCTGTAAGCTTACCGTTGTCTTCTACGTTGAAGCTGCGGTTTGTGACGGCGTGGTAGCTTAAATCAAGATCTACTTCAAGTGCGGCTGCCGAAAAGCATACGGCAAGGGATGTCATGATTATTGCGATGATTCTTTTCATGGATCTGCTCCTGTGTTTTAATGTCTATAAAATAGCTTTGAATCGCGATAGTGTAACAAATATTGGCAAAATTTGCATTTAATTGGCTAAAAATTGCTCATATTTCTACAGGCGGAATTTCTGGAATCTGCAAACGTTTCCATTATATCAGATAAAAGTATTTAAATTTTCTAGAAAAATCCTATAAATTCCGCTTAAAAATAGGGATAATAAAAAAAATTTGACTTTTATTAGCAAATGTATATACTGAAAACATGGAAACGTTTCCAAGCGTTTCATCCAATTCCTATCAGTGTTTTTTCAATTTCGGAGGAAAAAATGAAAAAAATGTCAAAAGTAATGGCTGCCGCAGTCGCAGTATCATCAGTTCTCATGCTTGCTTCATGCGGCGGAAAGAAAGAAGTATCAGTACGCTACCTTAACTTCAAGCCAGAAGTTGCAAACGTATACCAGGAACTCGCTGCTGCTTATGAAAAGGAAACTGGTGTAAAGGTAATCGTTGAAACTGCTGCAAACAACCAGTATGAAGCAACTCTCATGTCAAAGATGGCAACAAAGGAAGCACCTACACTTTTCCAGATCAACGGACCACGTGGTTATGCAAACTGGAAGGAATACTGTGCTGATCTTTCAAACACAGAAATCTACAAGCACCTTTCTGACAAGTCACTGGCTGTTTCATCAAACGGAAAGGCTTATGGTGTTCCATATGTAGTTGAAGGTTACGGAATCATCTACAACAAGGCAATTACAGACAAGTACTTTGCTCTCGGTTCAAAGGCAACTTCGTTCTCATCTATGGACGAAATCAACAACTTTGACAAGCTCAAGGCTCTCTGCGATGACATGCAGGCAAATGCTAAGAACCTTGGAATCAAGGGTGTATTCGCTTCTACATCACTTAAGGCAGGTGAAGACTGGAGATGGCAGACACACCTTGCAAACGTTCCAGTTTACTACGAATTCAAGAACAACAATGTTGACCTTGGTTCAGACGCAACAAAGAAGATCAAGTTCCAGTACGGAAAGGAATTCAAGAACATCTTCGATCTTTACATCACAGATTCTGTAACAGACCGCAAGGCTCTTGGTACAAAGACTGTAACAGATTCAATGGCAGAATTTGCCCTTGAAGAATGTGCAATGGTACAGAACGGTAACTGGGCATGGGGTCAGGTTGCCGGTGTTTCTGGAAACAAGGTTCTCCCAGAAAATGTTAAGTACCTCCCGATCTACACTGGAGTAGCAGGTGAAGAAGCACAGGGTCTCTGTACAGGTACAGAAAACTTCTACTGTATCAACAGCCAGGCAACAGCTGAAGAACAGAAGGCTACAGCAGATTTCATCTACTGGCTCTACTCAAGCCCAATGGGAAAAGATTACGTAACAAACAAACTTGGATTCATCGCTCCATTTGATACATTCAGCGCAAATGAACGCCCAGCAGATCCACTCGCTGTTGAAATCAACAACTGGATGACAAAGAAGGGAATCGTTTCATGCGCATGGAACTTCACACTCTTCCCATCACAGAGATTCAAGGATGACTTTGGTTCTGACCTTCTCCAGTATGCACAGGGAACAAAGTCTTGGGATGATGTTTCTGCAAATGTAATCAACAACTGGGAAAAAGAA
>JAGHUO010000100.1 GCA_018064785.1 Candidatus Treponema equi | reverse complement strand
GCAATGGCAGTAAGCTTAAGGTTGAATTTCTTTTCGCTCAGATGAAGTCCTGGTGTATCTACAAAAACCAGCTGTCCGATGGAGGTGTTTACAATTCCGCGGATGGCGTTGCGTGTCGTCTGTGGAACGGCGCTTACGATGCTGACTGTTTCCTGTGTTGCGGTGTTCAAAAAGGTGCTTTTTCCTGCACTTGGGCGTCCAACGATGGAAACAAGGGCTGTCTTAGGTCCCGCTGGCTCCGGAACATATTCATCTTCAATAATTTCTGTTTCGTTCATGGACATACTTTACAATATAAATTGATTGTAATCTATGGGAATGGCGGATGCTGTGGGGTGTTTAGTTGTTTGATAAAGTTTTGTTATTTATTCTCCAACAAAAATCCCTAAAAAGTGGAAAAATACCATTTTGTCGGTTATAATTTCCAATTATGGAAAATTTAAACGCAAATGTTGGCAGTCCAATACCTCTTGGAGCAACATTTTATGGAAACGGAGTAAATTTTGCCGTTTTTTCAAGAAATGCGACAAGAGTAACAATAGAATTCTACAATAAGCAGGAAGATACCCTTCCTTGCAGTCAGTTTGTTTTTGATCCAAAGGTAAACAAGACCGGTGATGTATGGCATGCATTCATTCCGGGAATACAGAAGGGTGCCCTTTATCTCTACAGGGTGGATGGTCCCTATGAGCCTTCTGCAGGCCACAGGTTCAACCCAAAGGCTAATCTTTTTGATCCTTATGCAAAAGCCATAACCGACATCTCACTTTTCTATAACCTGCCGCCGAGCTATAAGCCGGTCATGGACAAGATCGACATCAGCCAGCAGGAAGAACGTCCAGACCACCTGTTCCCTAAATGTGTTGTAGTTGACGACAATGAGTTCAATTGGGAAGGGGACAGGCCTATAAACAGACCTCTGTCAGAAAGCATCATATATGAAGTTCATCTCAAGGGATTTACTGCGGGAAAAAATGCCTGCGTTGAATTCCCTGGAACCTACGCAGGTTTTGCACAGAAGATTCCTTACCTCAAGGAGCTTGGAATCACGGCTGTTGAACTTCTTCCGATTTTTGAATTCGATGAATTTGAAAACAGCAACGTGAACCCAAGGACTGGGGAACGAATGAAGAACTACTGGGGCTACAGCACCATAAACTTCTTCTCTCCAAAGGCTTCATTTGCAGCGGACAAGACTCCGGGCGGTTGTGTAAATGAATTCAAGAATCTGGTCAAGGAATTCCACAAAGCCGGAATCGAAGTCATCCTTGATGTCGTATACAACCATACTGCGGAAGGAAATGAGCACGGGGTTGCACTTAACTTCCGCGGATTTGAAAACAGCGTTTACTATACTCTTGTTGAAAGCCACAAGGACTACTACATGAATTTCTCAGGCTGCGGCAACACAGTGAACTGCAATCATCCTGTAGTCAGAAACTATGTCCTGGACAGCTTGCGCCACTGGGTTTTGAACTATCACATTGACGGTTTCAGGTTTGACCTTGCTTCCATTTTGACTCGCGGTACAGACGGCATCATCATGAACAGGGCTCCTTTGACCAATGCTATTTCGGAAGATCCTGTACTGCACAATACAAAGATCATTGCCGAACCTTGGGATGCAGGTGGAGCATATCAGCTTGGTGGATTCCCAGGCGGAAGATGGGCTGAATGGAACGACCGCTTCCGTGATGATATCCGAAGATTCTGGCGCGGCGATGAATACTGTTCTACTGGAGCTGCCACAAGAATCAGCGGTTCAAGCGACTTGTTTACAATCAGCGGACGCACACCATGCCACAGCATAAACTATGTCACCTGCCATGACGGTTTCACCATGAACGACCTTGTAAGCTACAACGGCAAGCACAACGATGAGAACGGTGAAGGCAACCGTGACGGTTCCGACAGCAACTGGAGCTACAACCACGGCTATGAAGGCCCTACCTTGAATCCTGTAATTGAAAGAAACAGAAACAGGACCATGAGGAACTATATCCTTACACTTATGGTTTCCCAGGGAACTCCTATGCTTCTTGGTGGCGATGAATTCCGTCGCGGCCAGCAGGGAAACAACAATGCATACTGCCAGGATAATGCCATAAGCTGGTTCAACTGGGATGACTGCAACATTAATCACAGTCTGGTTGAATTCACAAAAAAAGCGGTTAAACTTAGAAGAGAGCACAAGATTTTCAGAAGGGAAGAATTCTTCCACGGTGACAGGGGAAATACTCCGGACATTCAGTGGTATGCACCGGATGGAAGCAATCCTGACTGGGGAAAGATTTCAAGATTCCTTGCATTCCGCCTTTCTGGAATTGCTGATGCCAAGGCTGGTGAGACACCTGACAACGACTTCTTTGTGGCTGCTAATACAGACCGCAACGATGTCATGGTTCGTCTTCCGACAATAAAGGACGGCCGCAGATGGTACAGGGTAGCAGATACTTCAATAGAAGATGAAAGCTGCATCCTGGAAGTGGAAAACGCGGAGGAGCTTCTTGCACAGGAGCGCTATATCCTTCCTGCGAATTCAATGCTTGTGCTTGTGGCAAAGTAATTTATGCTGTTGAAAATAGGATTAAAGTAACTTTTTTTTCCTGTTTTTGATAAAAAAAATGGCAGAAATAAAAAAATTATGGTAACGCTTGCATATTTGAAACGTTTCCATATATACTGAGCATACCCGCAAGGGATAAAACAATGACAAAAGTTCAATACGGAGGAAATATATGACTTTTGATGCAGAACAGTTCAAGGAAAACCTTACAGCCCGTCTTAGACGTCAGTACGGAAAGGACATCTCACAGGCTAACAAGCATGACCTTTTCGATGCCGTAAGTGCCAGTGCCCTTGAAATCATCATGCCTAACTGGATGGAAACACGCAAAGCTTATGAAGCCAAGCCTACAAAGCAGCTTTGCTACCTCAGTGCTGAGTTCTTGATGGGACGCGCCCTTTCAAACAACCTTATCAACTCTGGAATCATGGACCAGGTTAAGGAAGTTCTAAAAGGAATGAACATCAACTATGACCTTGTTGAAGATGAAGAACCGGATGCAGGTCTTGGTAACGGTGGTCTCGGACGTCTCGCAGCATGTTTCCTTGATTCCCTTGCTACACTTGAATACCCAGGACACGGATATGGTATCCGCTACCAGTACGGTATGTTTGAACAGCACATTGAAGACGGTTACCAGGTTGAATATCCTGACAACTGGCTCAAGCACCGCGATCCATGGGAAGTAAAGCGTTCCGACCTTTCTGTAAGCGTAAAGTTCGGCGGACAGATCAAGTACGGAAAGACTCCTGATGGACAGGACCGCTTCTACCTTGAGAACGCAGAAGAAATCATCGCAACTCCATACGATATGCCAATCGTTGCTTACGGTTCAAACACTGTAAACACACTCCGTCTCTGGCAGGCATCTTCTCCAGATGGATTTGACCTTCAGCTTTTCAACGACATGCAGTATCACCGTGCCGTAGAACGCCAGAACGATGCAGAAAACATCAGCCGCGTTCTCTATCCAAACGATAACGGTCCAATGGGTAAGGAACTCCGTCTCCGCCAGCAGTACTTCTTCTCAAGTGCTTCCCTTCAGGACCTTGTACACCATTATGTAAATACAATCGGAACTGATTTCTCTAAGTTCCACGAGTATCATGTAATACAGCTCAACGACACACATCCTGTTGTTGCTATTCCTGAACTCATGCGCATTCTCCTTGATGAATACAATGTAGGCTGGGATGATGCATGGAATGTTGTTACAAAGACATTCGCATATACAAACCACACAATCCTTGCAGAAGCTCTTGAAAAGTGGCCTATCGATGTATTCCAGAGACTTCTTCCTCGTGTCTACCAGATCATCGAAGAAATCAACCGCCGCCTCGTTATCGAACTCCGCCAGAAGTTCCCTGAGGACTACTACAACCAGAACCACATGGCAATCATCCATGACGGAAAGGTTTACATGGCATGGCTCGCAATCCACGCAGGTTTC
>JAGHUO010000012.1 GCA_018064785.1 Candidatus Treponema equi | reverse complement strand
CCTGCATTCATAAAGAAAGGAGATTTTCTTCCGCTCTTGAGAGTGAACGAACCAAACTTCAAAACCTGGCACTGAACCATAAAATCAATAAATTCTTTCTTGTACTGTTCCATGGCCATAGTGTAGCATTTTTTTTCCGCCTTTGCGAGCAATTTACGCACCCGTCATTGCGAGCCCAACGGGCGCGGCAATCCACATGCCGGCAAGCAAGGCAAACATGGATTGCTTCGTCGCTAGGCTCCTCGCAATGACAGAATGCTGCGGGCGCCACCGGGCTGCTTACCCCTAGTGACTAACATGTCCAAACGCACTAAAATGTCCTACATTCTAACGGGAGGATATTCCAATGAAAAAGACACTTATCGCAGCTGCAGTATCTGCTATTCTCGTATCTGCAGTTTCAGCTCAGGTTCTTCCTAAGGCACAGATGAAGAACACATTCTGGTCAGGTGTAGGCAACCCATACGTAGGCGACACAATGATCTATGGATTCACTGACACTTTCCAGGCTCGCTTTGATGTAAAGGACATCACATTTGAAGGCATGCTCAACACAAGTTTCCTTGCAAACTACAGCAACAAGGGAGATGTCGACAATTTCGTATTCGGAACTTCAAACCAGAATGCCCTCAACCTTCATTACGGAAGAAGCGCAAGCGGAATCTCAAGCGAAAATTCAAGCAAGGTTCCAGGATTCAGCAATGCAGTAAATTCCCAGAACACACTGCAGGAATCATACTACGTGAACCTGATCTACCACATCAACAGAAATTTTGATGCCGGTATTGGAACAAACCTCAACTGGCAGGTTGGCCCATGTCCACGTTACGGTGCATGGCTCTGGGAAGCAGAAGCCCACAGCCGCCAGGGTGGTTTCTCAACAAATTACGATGACAGAAGCGGTGCTCGTACAGCAACTTCAAGCGAATACATCGGTACCTACAAGTACTTCGTTGACGCACCGGGATCCGCAGATGTAGTCGGATTCGTTCCATACGCAAACAAGTACGCAAAGCGTGCCCTTGCTGCAAGATACATTTCAAAGGGAAAGGTAGGCCTTGAGCTTGGAGCAGCGATTCCAAACGGATACAACACAGACGATCCTGCAATGAACTTTGCCGCAAAGGTCACTCCAGCCGACTGGGTAAGCTTCTCCGCAGCACTTGAAGGAGCCTTTGATGACTATGCAAACTTCTACACAGGAGCAACATTCGGAATGAAGAATTTCATTCTTGATGTATACTTTGCAGCTGACGCCCTTTTCACAGACGACGATGACAACCAGGCATACGGATTCGGCGCTTCCATCACATTCATAATTCCACGTACTGACATCACATTGCGCCCAGAAGCAGGATTGAACATCTTTGAGAACAGCAACTACTCTGCAGCCTTCTACACAGGATGTGAACTTGGACTTCCTCTTACAAATGAATTCAGCCTGAACATCTGGGGCTCATTTGCTTCAGGTTCAAGAGACAAGAGATGGGATGACTACAATGCAACAAAGGACTGGGACGGAGGATCAATCTGGAACCTCAAGCCTGGCATCAAGTTCATCTTCTCAAGAAACACAACACTTGACGCATATGTAAACCTTGAAAGCCGCAATGCCTTTGACGGCACAAACAGAAAGTGCTGGTCAAGCGGAATCTTCATCTCATACGTATTCTAATTTTTTGCAGGACTTCTGTTGATGAACTCTTCCAGCTGGTCGTATTTTTCAGTAAGAAATCCCTTGCTGTGGATCGACTGGCTGTTCATCTTTAGCATGCCCTGCAGCTTCTGAAAGTCAAGGGCGGCCTTCCTGTCAAGGGAGACTGCCTGCTTCCTTAACAAAGCTCCAAGCCTTACGGCAAAAGCAAAATCCACCAGGAACAATCCAAAGATAATTCCAACGACAAAAGAGAACCATGGGTGGTCGATGAACCACATTACCATGTATTTGAATCTTGGATAGATGAAGAAATAATATACGGCGCTGAGCAGGCCCCAGAACAAGGTAAACTTTGGACACACGATTCCCTGGATGTTACCCCACTCTTTTGAGTAATCCCACAGCCTTATGTGCATTCCGCAGATGAAGATTTTTCCTGCCGCATACTCCACAGCCGTCATCACCAAAGCCATGACAAGGAACATGAGGCCGTAGTAGAGGATTCCGCATGAGCCGGAACCAATGAAGTACTGCTCGCAGAAACTGATGACAAACAATACAAGGGCACCGAATCCGTAGACCGGAAGCCACGGTCCTGTAAGAAAGCCCGGGTTATACCACAGCTTTTCCTTGTTCGCTTTTTTAAAACGACGGAAAAAGAATTCGATGCTCCATCCCAGCATGCATCCAAAGAAAAAGATGTATGCCATGACTATGAATGTCTTATAAGCGTTTATCATATTTCCCCCAGTCTGTCACATTGTATCTCGAATTCTACCGCCAAATCCTTTTTTAGTGGAGTGTGCAAGGCCTCTCTCTCGATTCTAAGGAATGCGCTGCGGCTTATGTTCTTTGCGCCGTAACGGGCAATGTTGTCCGTGTAGCTCTGGCTGTCCACAATGATCCCGCCGCATTCGATGAAGGCCTTCATGAAAAGTATGAAGGCGCTTTTGCTGCTGTCGCTTTCCTTTGTGAACATGCTCTCGCCGCAGAATACACTACCTATGAGGACTCCATAGAAACCACCAACAAGCTCATCGTCATGCCACACCTCAAAGCTATGGGCGTAACCTTCCTCATGGAATTTCACATAGGCCTCAAGCATCATGTCGCCAATCCATGTTCCGTTCTGGCCTTCACGGTTCTGCATGGCACACTGGACCATTACCTGACGAAAGGCCTTGTCCATGGTGTAGGTGTATGGAGTATGCTTTAGAAATTTCGCGGCGCTTTTGGGAATATGAAAATCCTGAGGCATGAGGACAAAACGTGGATCCGTTGAATGCCAGACAACAGGTTCTCCTTCATCCTCGCAGAACCAGGGAAATACTCCCTGCATATAGGCGGAATACAGAATCTGCAGGTCTATGTCTTCCGTGACGGCACAGATGCTGTCGCCATATTCCTTGTAGACCGTCCCAGGCTTTGGAAACTGATAGATTATTTCTGGATCTATGAGATTATCTGACATTTGATTTCACCACCTTGAACAAGGACGGAAACCTTACCACCGTTAGTTAGACTACCAAACAGTAGTTCATCAATCAGGGATTCCGCGATTTTTTCTTCCGCAAAACGCTGGATGTTTCTTGCGCCAAATTCCTCGCTCATGCCCTGGTCGGCAATGAATTCCAAGGCTTCCGGGCTTACATCAAGGCTTACCTTGCGTGATTCAAGGCGTTTTGCTATTGAATCCACGGATTTTGCGGCGATCTTCAATGCCATTTCCTTTCCAAGGCGGTCAAAATATACGATTCTATCCAGCCTGTTGCGGAATTCCGGAGTAAAGGTCTTTTCCACGGCGTCTTTTAATACAAAACGGTCGTTAGTTAGTCTCTCTGTCATGGTACTTCCGCCAAAACCAAGAGCATTGCGGCCCATGTCACGTGCCCCACAGTTGCTTGTAAAGATTATGAGGCAGTTGCGGAAATCCGCCTTTCGTCCCTGGCTGTCTGTAAGGGTTCCGTAGTCCAGGACCTGAAGAAGAGTGTTGTATATGTCCTGATGGGCCTTTTCTATCTCGTCAAAAAGAATCACTGCATGACCGTCTTTTCTTACGGCTTCTGTGAGAATTCCGCCGTTCTCATAACCGACATATCCTGGAGCACTTCCTATGAGACGGCTTATTGAATAGGATTCCTGGTATTCGCTCATGTCAAAGCGAAGGAGCTTTATGCCAAGCCTTGCTGCAAGAACCTTTGCAAGCTCTGTCTTTCCAACGCCTGTAGGACCAACAAAAAGAAAGCTTGCCTCTGGTTTTTCAAGGTTGCGGAACCCTGCCCTTGCTTTCTTGACGGCGGCGCACACCGCATCAACCGCCACATCCTGGCCAAAAATCTCTTCCTTGATTTTTTCATCAAAGCCACGCAGGTTTTCCTTTTCCTTGCCACTAAGATTCTCAAGAGGAACTTTCGCAGCCCTTGAAACCACATGGCGCAGTTCATTGACTGTCACCCTGCTCTTTTTGTGAAGCCTTGCATACACACCGCTTTCATCGATCAAATCGATGGCCTTGTCCGGAAGCCTTCTGTCCGTAAAGAAACGCACGGAAAGATCAACTGCCGCCGTCATGCATTCAGGAGAATATTTCACCCCGTGGTATTCCTCATATTTTGGGGCGATTCCCTTGAGGATCTTTATGCATTCATCCCTTGTAGGCTCAAGTATGTCTATCTTCTGGAATCTTCTTGCAAGGGCCCTGTCCTTCTCAAAATTCTTTGTGTATTCCTCAAAGGTTGTGCTTCCTATGCAACGAAGGTTTCCCTTTGACAATGCAGGCTTAAGAATGTTTGCGGCATCAAGGTTTCCTGTTCCGTTGCTTCCGGCCCCTGCTCCCATGAGTGTATGGATTTCATCTATGAAGAGAATCGCCTTGGACTTTTTCTGAAGCTCTTCCACAAGGACCTTCATTCTCTTTTCAAAATCACCGCGGAATTTTGTTCCTGCTACAAGGGAACTCATCTCAACGCTGTATATTTCCGCATCCCGCAAAAAATCCGGAACATTTCCTTCTACGATACGCTGGGCAAGACCTTCCGTGATGCTTGTCTTTCCGACTCCAGCGTCACCTACATGGAGCGCATTGTTCTTTGTGCGGCGGCAGAGGATTTCTATCGTCCGCTCTATTTCTTCATTGCGTCCTACAAGGGCATCAAGCTTTCCTTCCCGGGCCTGCTCTGTAAGATTTGTCGCATATTTTGAAAGTGGATCCTTCTTTTCTGTTTCTATGGAAACGGCTGCTTCTTCCGCAAGCTGCTGAAAATTCAATCCTGAAGGATCAAAGAGTTCCGGATGGCTCAATTCAAATTTTCGTGCCGCAAGAAGGAATTCCCTGTTTATTCCGGCTTTGCGAAGAAAGAAGGAAGCCTGGCATCTGTCGTATTCCACAAGGGCAAACAGATAATGGTATAAGGTTATTTCTTCTTCCGCCTCTGCTTTCGCGATTTTTTCGGCTGTGGCCATGACATCATCATAGGCAACGGAATGGACAGCTTCGTCCTTTCTGCCATACTTTACGGCACCTGCAGGAAAATATTCCTCAAGATATTCAAGGAGATCCTTCTCGAGAAGCTGAAGGTTAATGCCTGGATTGATCGTAAAATGGATCAGGGCTGCGCTGTCCGTCATGCAGAAAAGCACCAGCTCCGGCGTTGCGAATTCAAGGCCGCGTTCGATGACAACATCGTCGGCCTGCATCAAAAAACTTTTTAATTCCTGGGATAAATTCATGAATCTTCTTCTAAAGCTATCTGTAATGGAAAACCTTCTGCCCTTGCCCTTGTCTGTGCGATACGGGTTCTTGTGGCAGCAACATCATATGGATAGATTCCGGCTATGCCCTTGCCTGTCTTATGGACCTCGAGCATCACGGCACTGGCCTCCTCAAAGGATTTCTTGAACACTTCCATAAGGATTTCAACAACGAATTCCATGGTGGTATAGTCGTCGTTGAAAAAAATCACCTTGTATTGTGGCGGAACCTCAAATTCCACCTCTATGTCCGAATCCGTCTGATCCGAATATCTGTTCTCTGGCATAGAATTATTGATCCTGATTATCTGGACGCAAGGCTTTCGGCGATCCACTGACCGATCTTTACACGGTATTCACCCTGCTTGAGACCTTCCTCTATCTCAGGAAGAAGACTTATCCTGTCCTTCTCAAAAAGCATTGCGATTGTAGAACCGTGAAGGTCAAAGTAACCTTTTTCATCGCCCTTCTTTACGGCACAGTTCTCATGATGGTTTATGATTCCGCCTACACTGAAGGCACCGATTTCTACGGAAGCCACATCGCCAAAGTTTTCCGTGTGGAGGATGTTCCAGCTGCGGCGGTTTAGGGTAAAGACCTTGTATTTTTCAAGGGCTATAGGCTGAACGCAATAAAGCTTTCCTTCGATATAATGGTTGCTTTCCACTGTCGCATTGTCGGAATAAATATAGCGATGATAGTCCGTGGCACAAAGACGGAACACAAGACACTTGCCGCCCGTGAATTTCTTGCAGATTTCCTTGTCCTGGAAAAAATCCTCAAGGCTGTAGTCTGCGCCCTTTATGTGGAAGGTGCTGTCTTCCTTGATGTCATAAGCTGTAAGAAGGCTGTCGCATGGACTTATGAAGTGTGATGGTTCCCCATCAAAGGAAACCTTTTCCTTCCTGCGTGTGAAGAAATCATTGAAGGAGCGGAATTTTCTTCCGTTCCATTCGTCCATGTTGATTCCGTTTTTCTTTATGAAAGGCTTTATCGCAGGGATTGAAAGGGGTGAGCGAAGAAACAATCCAAGCAGGGCAGGTGTCCTGAGTGCAAGGATTATTTCAAGAAGAACTCTACCTGGTTTTGTTCCGTAGAGAAAGAGAACTGATTTATCGTTTGCTTCTTTTTTCATACTCTATCAGCAGAAGATGATAAGGGCTGCGATTTCTGCAAGACCCACACAAATGAGCACCATCTTTCCAAGAAGGTTTGGCTTCACGAGCTTGAATGGAGAAATGAATGCTATTCCACATACGATGAGGATTGCGGCTCCAACATACTCGCTGAAAGGCTTCTTTACAACATTGCAAAGGTCATAGATTGCAGGAAGGATCAATGCGATGGATGTAACAGGAAGACCAAGATAAAGGTGTCTTTCCTCTGATGTTCCCTTCTGGCGTTCTGCTTCGTCAACATTGAAGAAAGCAAGGCGGATGAGGGCGCAGAGCAGGTAACATGCACAGATTGCTGTGACTATGTTGTGGGCAGGAGCAAAACTGCTTTCACGGCCAAGCTCATAGACGATCATTGCAGGAAGAACACCGTAGCAGATCAAATCGCTCATGGAATCGATCTGGATGCCAAAGTTCTTCTGGAAGTCCGTGCGGTCCTTCTTTGTGGAAGCCACCTTGCCGTCAAACATATCGAGAACTCCCGATACCATAAGGCATAGAAGGGCAGCCTTGTAGTTTCCGTCAAGAACATAGCTGATGCCGACAAATGAAATGATCATTGCCACATAAGTCATCCAAACAGTGTAGTTATAAACTCCTAACATATATATCCCCTAAAAACAAACTATACAGCTTTACCAAGGTATCCGAATATCAGGCTGTAGCCCAAAATCGCCCATGGTTTTGAGGTCAAAAGTATAATAAAGAATTTCTTGTAGGACAGGGTTGTAAGCCCTGAGAAATAGCACAAGAAATCATCAGGCGAAAACGGAAAAGTAATTGCCAGCCAGAGGAACACCGGATAGCTCTTTCTGTTTCTGTTAAGCCACTTTATACACTTGTTGTAATGCTTCTCTCCCATGAGAGAGCTTACAAACGAAACCCCGAATTTTCTAGACAAGGTAAAGGCAAGCATAGATCCTGCGCAGATTCCTATGTAGCTGCATATGAATCCTTTCACCGTGCCAAAAAGAGTTGCGCCAACAATGCATCCAAAAGCACCTGGAATCACGGTGTACACAACCTTGATGCACTGGAAGACCGTAAGAATGAGGGGACCGTAAATGCCATAAGAGGAAATGTATTCCTTTAGAGTTTCAGCAGACTTGAAATGTCCCGCCGCATACTCATGTATAAAGAAAACCGTCACAAGCACAAAACAGATGCACATGAACACAGTGAGTACAGTTTTTACTTTTTTACCGCCGGAATCCTTTTCTCCAGTTTCTTCCATATTTAGTAGATTATATCAAACTTTTCATAAAAAAAACAGATGCAAACGGAATATGCAGAAATTTCAATGTTTTTCCGTCAAATTTTCCTAAAATTGGATGAAAAACCAGCGGTAAATCGCATCCAGCCTTTCGTTCATGAGCCTTTTGATGAATTTTCTTATGCTGAACATCTTGAGGACGTTCTCGTAGTTTGCGTCGGCAGCAATGTAGAAAAGCACCTCGTCGCCAAGATCCGTCACATGGATGTTTATCCTTAGGTTGTCGGCGTAACATGCCTTGAATCCCCATAGGCCAAGGTCTGTCTTTGTGGTTATGGTCAGATAAAGCTCGCTGGCGGTCTGATAGTAGTTAAGGGCAAATTTTATGTCGTCAAGAAGACGGTCATGCTGATAGCAGAAAACCTCAAG
>JAGHUO010000145.1 GCA_018064785.1 Candidatus Treponema equi | reverse complement strand
TCAAGGAAATCCATGACTCTATCGTTTATGGTGTTGAAGGACAGCCAGCAGACGTATTCTTCCTCCTTGCAGACTTTGATTCTTACTGCCAGGCACAGGAAAAGATCGCCAAGGAATATGCAGACCAGAAGACATGGGCTCGCAAGTGTCTCATGAACATCGCCAACTCAGGCAAGTTCTCTTCTGACCGCACTATCGAAGATTACGTAAAGGACATCTGGAAGCTCCAGAAGGTTACTGTAAAGTAATTGAAGGATTGTCATCCCGAACTATTTTCGGGATCCTGAAATAAAAAAGGACTGTCGTAAAACTACGGCAGTCCTTTTTGCTTTTGAGTGTTTAAGTAAAGTCATTAATATTTCCAGGGTTAATTTCGAGCATTTGTCACACGGATTTGATTTTGCTGACGCAAAATCTTATTTTTCTCAATCTCATAAAATTGACTCGTATATTATCATGCTTCATGTTTTTCCTGAAAATCTTCAATCAGTCGAGTCTCTTCTTCTATTGAAAAATCGTTAGATTTTTCGAATCCGTGTGACAATTAATGGATTTGCAGGACTCCTTCTGCTTAAACTGTACGTTCAGATTGCATAATTCTGCTGCGTTATAATGCTATAATTTTTTTTCAATAAAATCCGCGGCGGCTTTTGCCATGGCTTTGTAGGCTTCCTTGCTTGGATGCAGGTGGTCTCCGCTGTCAAAGCCTTCCGCAAATTTTACGGGGCTTTCCTTGCTGCGGACTGCCCGGTCGAAATCTATGCAGCCGTCAAAGCTTTTGCTTGTCCTTAGCCATTCATTGAACTGCACACGCAGTTCTTCACGGAATTCCGCATAGGTTCTCCAGCCATAGATCGGAAGCAAAGTGCCGCTGTAGACCTTGAGTCCGCGCTTGCGGCAGTCTTCGATGTAAAGCTTTTCCATTCCGCCTTTCAGGTCGTCAAAGGTAGGCATGTCTGTCATTGGGCGGAACTTGTTTACCTCTTCACCAACCGGGTGGATGATGTCGTTTATTCCGTGCTGGATGATGACTGATTCAAGTCCCGCGATGTTTGTTTCTATAGGAAATCTTGTCTCGCCCTTGAGTCCGTAGGCCTGGTATGTGATGCAGTCGTACTGGCGCAGGATTCTTGTTCCGCATACTGCACGGCGGATTACGGCAATGTCCTTTATTCCTCGGTTTTCAAGTTCAAGCTGAAGGTAGTCGGGCCAGTCCTGTGCTGTGATGGAATCTCCGTAGCAGCAGATAGCCTTGTTTTTTTCTTCAGTAAGGACATCAACAGTGTTGAGAAAGTAATACCATGAGGTTGGGCGTGAAAGATCATCAGGGAATGTGTCGGCAGAGGCAAAGTCGCCGTAGGCATATGTTCCGCCTGAAAGAGGACCGGTGACAAGGGTGCCTGCGTTCATCTGGGTGCACTGTCCGAGATACAAGGTGATGTCTACTGTTCCGCCTGAAACAGCGTTGTATTCTATTTCATCTGTGGTGATTTCTTTGCCTGCAGGAATCACAATAGTTCCGCTTCCTTCAATCGTAAGTGGAATCTTGTCAGCAAAAGCCTTTGTGATTGTGACATCTTCAGTTCCTGTAAGATTTGAAAAACGCACACGGATTTTGCTTCCGTCAAAACAGATATGGATAGGGTAGCGTAACGTAATGTCCTTTGCGTAAACTGCCTCGCGCCTGTCTGTTATGGATGTGGCCGTTCCCCAGACTGAAACCCACTTGCTGTATTCTTTCATCATTGTCCTTCCTTGTGCTGACAGTATACAGAAATAATTTTCAACTTTCAATTTTCTACCATATTTGTTAAACTTCCGTCCATGTTGACAAAATATCTTATTGTATTTTTGATTTCCATGGTGCCTCTTATCGAACTTCGTGGTGCTATTCCGGTTTCCCAGGGCTTTGAGCTTCCCGTGCTTCAGTCCTATATTCTTTGCATAGTGGGAAACATGCTCCCGGTACCTTTCATCCATCTTTTTGCAAGAAAATTCCTTGAGTGGGGCCAGGACAAGAAATTCATAGGCGGAATCTGTACATTCTTCCTTGTTAAAGGCAAACGTGCAGGAGAGAAACTTGAATCCAAGGCTGGCAGAGGTCTTTTTGTTGCTCTTTTCCTTTTTGTAGGAATACCTTTGCCTGGAACAGGTGCATGGACCGGAACTCTGGCAGCAAGCTTGCTTGACATGAAGTTCAAGGAAACAGTCATTGCCGTCATGTCAGGTGTCCTTCTAGCCGGAATCATAATGATGGCCCTTAGTTTTGGTGTCGTCACCGTTGCGTCCTGATTTTTGGCGTGAAAAAATATAACAAAAAATTTATGCGAATTTGTTGACGATTTTGCGTATTTTTTCTATTTTTTTATTAACTATATATAGGAACCAGAGATGTCTAACGAAGAAAACAAAGAAAACGAAGAGAAAGTGACTGAAGAAACTCAGACTGAAACACAGGAAACTTCGGCAGAAAATGCGGAAGAGACTCCAGCTGAGGAAAAGACACTTACTCCGGAAGAAAGAATTGCAGAGCTTGAAGCTGAAAACGCAAAGCTCAAGGAAGATGTGCTCCGTCGCGCCGCAGACTTTGAGAATTACAGAAAGCGCGCCATCCAGGAAAAGCAGGATGCTTTTGACTATGCAAATACAAGTCTCCTGAAGGATCTTCTTGAAAGCCTGGACAACTTTGACCGCACAGTTGAAGCAGCGGCTACTGCTACAGATCCAAAATCAATCGCAGACGGTGTGACAATGATCAATAAATCACTCATCAGCATGCTTGAAAACAAGTACAACCTTGTTTCCTATGGTGCTGCGGGGGATGCTTTTGATCCTGACATCCACGAAGCCATCGGAAAGGCAGACGAGGACGTCGCTGAACCGACACTCAAGGCTGTGTATCTCAAGGGATACAAGCTCAAGGACCGCGTGATCCGTCATGCAAAAGTCATGGTATCAATGCCTAAAGAAGGCAACTAATATAATTCAGTTTTTTTTAGAATAAGAGGTATATAAGATGGGAAAGATTATCGGAATTGACTTGGGAACAACAAACTCATGTGTTGCAGTTATGGAAGGCGGAAAGCCAGTTGTAATCCAGAACTCAGAAGGTGGACGCACAACTCCATCAATCGTAGGCTTCACAGCAAAGGGTGACAGAATCGTAGGTCTCCCTGCAAAGAACCAGATGGTTACAAACCCAAAGAACACAATCTACTCAATCAAGCGTTTCATCGGACATCGTTACGGTGAACTTACAGGCGAAGCAAAGCTTGTTCCATATACAGTAAAGGATCACGGAGAAGATGTTCGTGTTGAAGTTATGGAAAACGGCGTTGCAAAGGAATATTCTCCACAGGAAATTTCTGCTTTCACACTCCAGAAGATGAAGAAGACAGCAGAAGACTACCTTGGCGAAACAGTAACAGAAGCTGTCATCACAGTTCCTGCATACTTCAACGATGCACAGCGTCAGGCAACAAAGGATGCCGGAAAGATCGCCGGCCTTGATGTAAAGCGCATCATCAACGAACCAACAGCAGCTTCCCTTGCATTCGGTTTTGACAAGGACCAGAAGCAGGACAAGACAATCGCTGTATACGACCTTGGTGGTGGTACATTTGATATTTCCATCCTTGAACTTGGTGAAGGTGTTTTCGAAGTAAAGGCTACAAACGGTGATACACACCTTGGTGGTGATGACTGGGACCGTGCTATCGTAAACTGGCTCATCGCTGAATTCAAGAATGACTCAGGAATCGATCTTTCAAACGACTCAATGGCTCTCCAGCGTCTCCGCGAAGCTGCAGAAAATGCAAAGATCAGCCTTTCAAACCAGGCTACAGCAGACATCAACCTTCCATTCATCACAGCAGATGCAACTGGACCAAAGCACCTTCAGAAGTCACTCTCACGCGCACAGTTTGAGCAGATGACAGACAGCCTCTTTGAAAGAACACGTGAACCATGTGTAAAGGCAATGAAGGACGCAGAAATCACTCCAGACAAGATCGACGAAGTCATCCTTGTTGGTGGTTCATCACGTATGCCAAAGGTACAGGAAATCGTAAAGAGCATCTTCGGAAAGGAAGGCAGCCGTGCCGTAAACCCAGATGAAGCAGTTGCAATCGGTGCTGCAATCCAGGGTGGTATCCTTGCCGGTGATGTAAAGGATGTTCTCCTCCTTGACGTTACACCACTTTCACTTGGTATCGAAACACTTGGTGGAGTATGCACAAAGCTTATTCCTGCAAATACAACAATCCCTACAAAGAAGAGCCAGATCTTCTCTACAGCAGCTGACGGACAGACAGCAGTTACTATCCACGTACTCCAGGGTGAACGTGAAATGGCTGCAGACAACCGCACACTCGGCAACTTCAATCTCGAAGGAATTCCTTCAGCACCACGCGGTGTACCACAGATCGAAGTTACATTCGACATCGACTCAAACGGTATCGTTCACGTTTCTGCAAAGGATCTTGGTACTGGAAAGGAACAGCACATCCAGATCACATCTTCAAGCGGACTTTCAGAAGAAGAAATCGAACGCATGAAGAAGGATGCAGAAGCAAATGCCGAAGCAGACAAGAAGAAGCGCGAAGGAATCGATACAAAGAACGAAGCAGACAGCCTCGTGTTCGCAACAGAAAAGTCATTGAAGGATATCGGTGACAAGATTTCTGCTGATGACAAGTCTAAGATCGAAGCTGCCCTCAATGAACTCAAGGAAGCTCTCAAGGGTGACAACATCGACGACATCAAGGCAAAGTCAGAAGCCCTCAAGCAGGCATCTTACAAGATGGCTGAAGAACTCTACAAGGCACAGGCCGCTCAGCAGGGTGCTGCAGGTGCTCAGGGTGCCGGTCCAGACATGGGCGCAGGTGCTGGTCCTGAAGCTGGTGCAAACGCCGGTTCTGGATTCAAGGGTGCTTCAAACGCAGACGATGTTGAATACGAAGTAAAGAACTGATTTTAGAAGTTCACCATAGCTGCGGGATTCATGGGAATCCTGCGGAATATACTTTTCTTCATGAAGGGCTGTCTGATGAATGGGCAGACCCTTTGTGTTTTTTTGGAATAAAACGATGGCAAACAAGCGTGATTATTACGAAGTGCTCGGTGTAGACAAGGGTGCTGATAAAGACACAATCAAGAAAGCTTACCGCAAGGTTGCGATGAAATATCATCCGGACCGTAATCCTGGTGACAAGGAAGCCGAGGAAAAATTCAAGGAAGCTACTGAAGCCTACGAAGTTCTCAGTGACGACCAGAAAAAATCGGTTTACGACCAGTATGGTTTTGCAGGCCTTGACGGAATGGGTGGAGCTGGAGCCGGTGGCTATTCTCATGCCTTCCATGACTTCAGCGACATCTTTGGTGGCGGTGGATTCAGCGATATCTTTGAAAGCATCTTTGGTGGTGGCGGCGGATTCGGTGGCTTTGGCGGCGGAAGACGTTCTTCACGTAGCAACAATGACGGTGCAAGCCTTCGCTATGATCTTCACATTGACTTCAAGGAAGCTGTATATGGCTGTAAAAAGGATATCACCTACAGCCGTGACGAGCAGTGTCCGGAATGCCATGGTTCAGGCGGTGAGGCAGGTTCTTCAAGAAAGACATGTCCAACCTGTCATGGCCGTGGCCAGGTAGCAAGATCACAGGCTTTCTTCGTTGTTCAGCAGACCTGTCCGGACTGTCATGGTTCCGGAACTGTCATCGACAACCCATGTCATGCATGCCACGGAAGTGGAGTGTACTCAAAGAAGACAACCCTCAACGTAAAGATTCCATGTGGCGTTGATATGGGAAAGGAACTTTGTATCCACGGAATGGGTAATGCCGGTACCAACGGCGGTAATCCAGGTGACCTTCATATTGTGATCAATGTTCGTTCCGACAGGTTCTTTGAACGTGACAACCATGATCTTTACTGTGCCGTGCCTATCAGCATCTCACAGGCAGTTCTTGGAGCAAGCGTCGAGATAAAAAATCTTGATGGAAAGACAATCACGATCAAGGTTCCTGCAGGAATCCAGCATGGAAAATTCCTCCGCGTAAAGGGTGAAGGTGTTCCATATGACGGATCAACCAGAAAGGGTGATCTTATTGTAAAGATCATGATCCAGATTCCGTCTAAGCTCAGTCGCCAGCAGGCAGCAGCCATGGAAGAGTTCCAGAAGCTTGAAAAACCGGAATCATCTCCTGAATTGCTTTCAAGAGAGTCACTTTTCTAAGTAAAATACAATATTAATGTATAGAGGCCGTTGCCTGCAGCAGTGCAGATGACGGCTTTTTTCATTTTTTCAGAGTTTTTTTTTAGAATTTACCGATAATGTGATATAATTGTATAAATCAGGTTCTTTATTTTTATGGAGTGCAGAGATGTATAAGACTAAAAAACGTGTAGTAAAAACCATTACCGCAATCATTGTTCTTGTTGTATTGGCGCTGCTTATCCGTGTTGTTTCACCTTATGTGAGTGATAAAAGACCCTATGCTGCAGTATATCCATTCCTTACTGCCTGTTTTGTTTTTTGTGTCATCAATATTGTTGTAAGCAAGCTTCAGATCAGTTTTCTTGACTATGTCAGAGACAGGGAGCTTTTCACCGAAGAGACGGGTATTCTCAATGAATTCATAACAAGAATGCGTTTCTGCTATTCCTTGGATGATTTCTATGAAGCCATCGGTTCAGTACTTGAAATGAAAGGCGATTGTTCCGTCATGCTTGTTGACCGTGAAAAGAATTATGTTCTTTACAACAGCCCTGACCGTCTTTCATGTTCCTCTAATACAATGAGAATCCTTGAACAGAACTATCCGGTAGACTGGAAAAACGGATATTTCTTCATCGGTGATGAATTCGGTATTGTCTCAAGCTACAAGCAGTCCCGTGGTTTCTTCCTTTCGCAGAACAAGATCCATCTCTATGTTTTCTGTCGCTACACAAAGCTTTTTGACCTGGAGATCTATAAGACACTCGTAGATGAATTTGAACGCTTCCTTGAACGTTCCAAGACAATTTCTGATCTTTCAGAAATTGCATCTCTTTCCCGCGAATGGAAGCAGCTTGCCGATACACAGCAGTCCTTCCTTCCGCTTAACATGCCAAAGATCGACAAGCTTTCAATCGCCGCCTATTACCGCCCTCTGGTAAACGTATCCGGTGACTATTATTCAGTCCTTCCTATCTCCCCAACAAAGACTCTTCTTATGCTTGGTGACGTGTCTGGTAAAGGTCTTGCCGCCGCTTTGGTCATGGGTCTCGTTATGAACACAGCAAAGATCCTTGAAGACAAGGAAGATCTTCCTGGCATGATCATGGCAATCCATAAGGCCATCAAGGGAATGAAACTTCAGGATAAATATACTGTTCTTTTCCTTGGTGTCGTAGATACGGAAAAAATGGTCATCCGTTATGTAAACGCATCCATGTCCGATCCGCTCATCATCACCAATTCTCCAAGCGGATATAGAATCAAGCCTTTGACGTCCAACTGTTCACTGGTCGGTATCATCGACATTGATGAGGTTGAGGTAGCGGAACAGAGATTGTTCCGTGACGATGTGATCCTTATGGCTTCCGACGGTGTTTCAGAAGTCATGAATGATGAAGGCATAGAGCTTGGTGATACGGAACTCTACCAGAATACAATAAAGAAGAGTGCCGCAAAATCACCAAAGGAATTCATCGATGATGTTGTAAACCTCATCATGGATTACAACGGTGGTAAAAAACTTAGAGACGACGTTACCATGATGGTTGCGAAGGTTGAGAGGTAACATATGATTTATGCAGCATTAAATGTAATTATTGGTGTTATTCTTGTTTTCCAGTCATTCAGGGTAGACCGCCAGTCGACAAAATACCAGAGTTCACCGGCCCTTGTTAATCTGGTTCTCTTCAGCAGTGTGAGCTTCTTTTTCATGGCTCTTACTATTTTCCTTACACTGGAAGGAACAAAACAGTTTGCCCTTATCGGTGGCCGAATAACATACCTGTTCTTTGGCTTGCTTGCCATCAAGAGCTGTGATTACGTTCTTCAGTTCCCTGACAGACCAAAATCAGGAGTGATGAAATTCTTCAAGGTTCTGTTCTATGCAGGTGCAATATATTTTTCTTTCTTTGCTCCTAATGGACTCACATCTTTTGAATACACAAAATCAGGTTTCGACATCGTTTCAGGACTCATGGTCACTGGAAAGATCGGTCGTTCATTGAGACTTACATGGCTTAATGTCTATGACTTCGTATATAGATTTTTCTGTCCTGCTTTTGTATCGCTGATGATCCTTGTTCGTGCTGAACACAAGAAGACTAAGCTTGACAGACAGAACATGGTAAGCAATGTATTGGGTTACCTGATTTCATGGGCAGCTTTCTGGTACATCGATAGATGTTCTATATACATGCCTTATGCAAAGACACTTATACCTGTTGGATTCCTCCCGCAGCTCTATTTCTTCATCAAGACAAATGAAAATGATGAGGTTGTGGATGCACCTGCCGTTATGCGTGGTTTCACAAGGTTCCTCATTGGATTCCTTATCCCTGTCTGCATAATCGGTGGCGCATATGTGATTCTTGCTCCATACAACGAGATAAGCAACTATCTGTTCATGGGACTTCTTCTTGCAGTGATTGTTCTTGTTGTCGTGATCGAAGCATTCTTCCGCAAGAAATTCGGTAATTCCGAACTCTTCCGTGCAAAGCGTTATGAGGAAGCATTTGAGCAGGACATCACTTCCCTTGACTTCTCAAAGAATCCTCAGGAAATCACAGCGGAAGTATACAAGATCTTCAAGAAATACCTTGGTACATCATCCATGAAGATTGTCATGGACGACGGAACAGGCAACATCTCTGTAGTCTATTCTTCAGACGGAAATACAAATGTTGATATTCCATTTGACCATTCTACAGGCGATGCCATCATGAATGCCCACCGTCAGGTAATTTTCCGTGAGCATGTGACAAGACGTGGTTCGCTTTCTGCAATCAAGGGAAAGCTTGAGACCCTTTTCCATGAGACAAAATCAGATTCCCTCATCATGCTTAACGAAGGCCGTAACTTCATCGGTCTCATCCTTCTTGGACCAAAGACCAGTGGAAACGTATATTCCGACTACGATTTTGAAATGTTCAACAAGTATTATTCAAATCTCTTCGTTATTGGATATTACATCAAGAACATCATGAATGAATCTGTCGTTGGTACAGTCAACCGTGAAATCCGCATGTCTGGTCAGATCATCACTTCCATCCAGGAAAACATGGATCTCATCCAGAACAAGAAGTGTGATGCAGGTTACCTGATGATTCCTGCCCACAACATTGGTGGTGAATTCGTTGATATGATCCGTCTTACAGATACACGTCATATCTTCATCATCGGTGCTCTTTCCGGTAAGGGTATCGCCGCTTCCATGAGCATGGTCATCCTTAAGTCCATCATCCGTACTTATCTTGCGGAAACAACAGACTTCAAGAAACTTGTCGCAAAGGTAAATGTCTTTATCCGTGACTCTCTGCCAAAGGGAACTTTCTTTGCCGGAATCTTTGGTCTTCTTGATTTTACTTCAGACACCTTGTACTACATCAACTGTGGCTCTCCAGCTCTTTATGTATATACACGTGCATACAACAACGTAATCGAAGTTCAGGGTGAAGGACACATTCTTGGATTCGTAAAGGATGTTTCTCCTCTTCTTAAAGTAAAGAAGGTCAAACTTGCTGAAGGCGACATCATCATGTCTGTTACAGACGGAATCCTTGACACCAAGTCCCTTCGTGGAGATATCTTTGGCAAGCAGCGTACACAGACTGCTCTTATGGACAACTCGACATATCCTGCAGAGAAGATGACAAAGTTTGCCTATGAGGTTCTTGTAGACTTTGCGTCAAAAGAATTGGAAAACGACGTTACCATGCTTGTAATCAAGTATTTCGGTAACAAAGCATAAGGAGGAACCTGGAAAATGGACCAGCTGACACTTCGTGAAAAAGTAGGCGTTAACTACATGCTTCTTGAGCTTTCAGGAACTTTCAATTCCAATACATGTGCTGAAGTACAGCAGAAAGTGTATGGATATATTCTTGATTCAAATGTTGTTCTTGATATGGAACAGGTAACCCAGATAGATTCCTCTGGAGTCGGTATCATCATCGCGGGTCATAATGACGGAGAGGAAAATGACACAAAGCTGTTTGTCATGAACCCTTCGGAAGTAACAAGAATAGCCTTGAACAAGACCGGCTTCATTGATGTGTTCAACGTAATACATTCCGTGACTGAGGTTTCAGATGTCTAGCGCCAGAACGGTAGCCGCATTGCTCTTAGGGCTTTGCGGTCTTAATTTTTTATTTTGCGGTTGTTCAAAAAAAGCATATGCGGAAAATGCTTCCGCTAAAAAAAGTCCAGAACTTGATGTCGGAGCAAATCCTGACATTATGAAACTTGACCGTGCCCTCGATGGAATGAATCCACGGGCATCTGCCATTGTTGCCAGAATCAAGGAAAACAAGACAGCTTTCCTGGCTGATCTTGAAGTGATCCTTGCGGAAGAAAAAACATTCCGTCGTGATGACAAAAGCCTTTTCTTTTTGATAGACAAAAAACACAAGGCTGAAAGCACCTACATTCCAAAGGATCTGATCGACCTCAAGGCAAATGATTATTTCAACCTGAACAAAAAAGGAATGAAGATCCGTCCTGAGGCATATGAAGCACTTAAGGAAATGTCCATTGCTTCAAAGAAAGACGGAATAACACTGCTTGTCAGTTCCGTATATCGTTCCTATGAATATCAGGACAACCTTTTCAATTATTGGGTCAGGGTAGATGGACTTGAAGAGGCGGAACGTGAAAGTGCACGTCCTGGAACAAGCCAGCACCAGCTTGCCACCGCAGTTGATTTTGGAAGCATAAGCGATGACTTTGATGAGACTACGATGGGGCAGTGGGTATATAAAAATGCCGCCAACTATGGATGGTCTCTTTCATTTCCAAAAGGTTATGAGGATGTTACCGGTTATCGTTGGGAATGCTGGCACTTCCGCTATATTGGTGTTAACGCATGCCGGTTCCAGAAAAAATGGTTTGGTGATGTTCAGCAGTTTATGCTGGAATTCCTTGACGGCTGGAAAAATCAGTCTTAGTATCTAAGGGGCACAGGCTTATGTCTTGTGCCTTTTTTTATCCTTTCTTATATTCCAATTTGTTATTTTTTTCACTATACTCTATTCCATTATGTCTAGAGATGTTAAAGAACTTTGCCACTGGGCTGACCAGCAGGCTGCTAAGATTATCAAGGAAAAGGGAGACCTGGATTCTTATACATGTGCTTCAGGTATCACACCTTCGGGAACTGTCCATATCGGTAACTTCCGCGAGATCATCACTGTAGATCTCGTTGTCCGTGCAATGCGTGACCGTGGCAAGAATGTACGTTTCATCTATTCATGGGATGACTACGATGTATTCCGCAAGGTTCCAGGCAACATGCCTAAACCAGAGGAGCTTGAAAAGTATCTCCGCTATCCAATCACTTCTGTTCCAGATACATTTGGCCGTGACGAAAACTACGCACGCCATCATGAAGTTGACATTGAAAAGCAGCTTCCTCGCGTAGGAATCCATCCAGAATTCCTCTACCAGTCACAGCGCTATCGTGCAAACCGCTATGCTGAAGGAATGAAGAACGCCCTTCAGAACCGTGAGCTCATCAAGGAATGTCTTAACCATTACCGCGATGACGACCACAAGATGAAGAGCGAAGATGTTTACTGGCCTACAGCAATTTTCTGCGGCAAGTGCAACAAGGATACAACAGAAATCACAGGCTACGACGGAGAATACGGAGTAAGCTACAAGTGTGAATGTGGCTGCGAAGAAACTGTAGATATCCGCAAGTTTGGCGGAATCAAGCTGGGCTGGCGTGTTGACTGGCCAATGAGATGGGCAGAAGAAAAAGTATGCTTTGAACCAGGCGGAAAGGATCATATTTCTCCAGGTGGATCATACGATACAGCAAAGCTTGTTTCAAAGAAGATCTACAACTGGGATGCACCTGTTACAATGAAATATGACTTCGTTAAGCTCAAGGGTGTTCCAGGAAAGATGTCATCTTCAAAGGGAAAAGTTATCTCCCTTGTTGATGCACTTGAAGTATACCAGCCTGAAGTTCTCCGCTATATCTTTGCCCAGAACAAGGTTGACCATGAATTCTCAATCAGTTTTGATCTTGATGTCGTTACTGTTTATGAAGCATATGACAAGACAGAACGTCTCGTATGGGGTCTTGAAGAGCCAAAGGAAAAGGATCCTGCAAAGAAGGAATCAATTCTCCTTCGCGAAAAGAGAATCTATGAATTGAGCCAGATTGAACCGGGAATGCCTGCAGTTCAGCCATATCAGGTACCGTTCAGACTTTTGACAACATTGCTCCAGACATACGATGGAGATGTAGATGCAGTTATCGCTTCCCTCGGTGATGTAAAGCCGGAACAGGAAGAATGCCTGCGCCGCCGCTGTGCCTGTGCATGGTACTGGGTAAACGAAAGTGCTCCTGACTGTGCTCCAGACTTCTGCTTTAAGATCCGCAAGGACGGAAGCAAGGCCGAGGACATCACTGGAGACATGCTCACTGCAGTAAAGCGTGTCCGCGACGAAGTAGTTCCTAAGGTTGGTTCATATGCTTTGGACAAGGAATGCCAGCAGGCAATGTATGACATCGCCACAGAAATGGGCATCGAGTCAAAGGCTTTGTTCACTGCTTTGTACCACGCCCTCATCGGAAAGGATCAGGGACCACGTCTTGCAAACTTCATGAAGATCATCGGCAAGGAAAAGCTTGCCAAGATTCTCAGCGTTTACTAAGTAAAATAAAGGACCCTTGATTAAGGGTCCTTTTCTTTTTTCTGGCTTTAGTTTCTATCAAGCCACCAATGGTTGAAATCCTTGCACAGCAATTGGCTTGCTTTTCTTGCTGATCGTATTGTCACAGGCAAGCCTCCAGGCATCTGTGATCTTTGGCCTTCAAAATACAACCCCTTGATGGTCCTGGATTTGAGAGGATAATCAAAAGCAGGTTCTCCTTTGCTCCATATGCTCATCCAGGAACCATGCCAGCTTGAACAGTATCTTTCATAAGTAAGGGGTGTTGCAAAATCCGTGACCTGAATGTGGCCTTCTAGTTCCGGAATGTAACGGCAGATGTTGGCGACTATTTTTTTTACATGTTCATTTTTGCAGGCCATGTATGTTCCGTCTGCCTTTGTCTTTTTCCAGTAGTCGTAACTGAAGCCACTAAGCACGCACGTAATGACGCTTGTTCCTTTTTTGCTGTAGTACTCATTTCCCGCATGGTTGTTCAGTCTTAGTTCAGTGAAATTTTCCCCGCCAAGTTCCAGGGAGTCATCTGCAGGGATAATCATGTTTTCTGGATATTTACTCAAGTCTACATCTGCGCCACATGCAAAGAACATGCAGTTGCGGCTAGGGTGGTAGGACTTCATTTTTGTAATCCATTCTTCCTTAAGCGGAATTTCAAACAGCTCATCAACTGCTCTGAGTGTGTCCTGGGAAACCATGACGGCATCACATGGAAAAAACTCATTGTTGACCATAAGTCCTTTTGCATGGTTGTCTTCGACAATGACCTTATCGACTTTTGATCTGAATCTTATCTTTCCGCCGGTCTTTTCAAACTCCTTCACCATGTTGTCTATCATAACCGATGATCCGCCGTACGGGTTTCCATAATCTCCGCGGCAGAATCCTCTGAATGTGTAGACGAAGCTGAGGGCATTGTATGTTGTTCCAACTACGGAACGAAGAAGGCAGCGAATGCGCTGGTCCTTGATCTTTGAAATGTATTCTTCTGAGCTGGTATTCTTGAGTTTTCTCATGAGAAGTCCGGCACGCCACATTCCCATAAGTTTTCTTACGTCGGATTTCATCGGGTGTCTTGTCTTTATGCCTCCGATGTCATCTATGGGCATGAAAACCTTTGTGTAGATTTTTACATGGGACATGATTTTCTTTATGGCTTTTCTGTCTTCAGGTGAAGCTTTTGTAAGTTCTCCGGTTGTTTTATCTATATCTCTATAGAGGGAGATGAAAGATTTTCCGTCATGGTATGTGTAGAAAGGATCCCTGAAATGTATCGGGTTATTTTCCTTTAATGCACCGCATTCCTTCCAGACTCGGTAAAGAGGGGCTTCCAGGTTGGATCCCGTTAGCCAGTGCATTCCACCTTCGAATCTGTATCCTTTGCGTTCCCATCCCTGAGAAAGTCCACCAGGTATGATATGCTGTTCAAAAATAGTTACGTCAAAACCACTCTTCGCAAGGAATACTCCGCTGGCAAGTCCAGAAAATCCAGCTCCAATTATGAATACTTTTTCCATAATTAAAATTGTAAAATGATTTTTCTGAAAAGGAAAGAAAAAAGCCATGGTTTCATGAATCAGAAACCACGGCCAATATAAGTCGTTGTCTTAGCTAAAGGGCTTATGCCTGGAGAGCAGTTACCGCAACAGTTGCTACGATGTCGTCTACATTGCAGCCGCGGCTAAGATCGTTGAGAGGCTTTGCGAATCCTTGGCAAACAGGACCGATTGCCATCCATCCGCCCATGCGCTGGCAGATCTTGTAGCCGATGTTTCCTGCGTTGATGTTAGGGAAGATGAATGTGTTTGCGTGACCTGCAACCTTTGAACCTGGAGCCTTGAGTTCTCCAACTTCTGGAGCGATTGCTGCGTCAAACTGGAATTCTCCGTCCAATGCAAGTTCCGGAGCCTTTTCCTGAGCGATCTTTGTTGCTTCCTGAACCTTTGAAACGCTGTTTGTGAATTTGCTGTCGTTTCCTGATCCCTTTGTAGAGAATGAAAGCATAGCAACACGTGGTTCGATTCCGGCAATTTTCTTTGCTGTGTCAGCAGATGCGATTGCGATGTCTGCCATTTCTTCTGCTGTTGGTTCAATATTGATTGCGCAGTCGCCGAATACGCTTACGCCTTCCTTGATGTATGGGTTTCCGTTTTCTGGAGCAACCATGATGAAGCATGAAGATACTGTCTTGATTCCAGGTGCTGTCTTGATTACCTGAAGTCCTGGGCGGAGTGTGTTTGCTGTTGAGTGGC
>JAGHUO010000061.1 GCA_018064785.1 Candidatus Treponema equi | reverse complement strand
ACTATGTTCCTGGTGAAGATATAGAGATTGAGATACCTAAAAATAAGACTCATATTGCTCCAATGACACTTTGTCTCATGGATAACTGTGGAAATGTTAACTAGATAATGATTCGTCCTAATGAGCTGGAAGCTGGAGAAATTAACTCAGACCATTCTTCGGATGATAAATATAAGCTTATGGGTGGTGAAGCAATCAGCTTTGTATATGACAAGAAGTTGCCTGAACCTGTGGTATGGAGTTCTGGTATCGAAGAAAAACTTAATGATCAGTTCATTATCTATGCCGGTGGCTGCGATGGTAACGAAGAGAATGGAAAAAACATTACTGATGGAAATACTTTTTATGCTGTTGGCTGTGACCGTTTGGGTGCCCTTTACCGTGATACTGTAAATAATATCCAGTACTACAATCACAAAGTATATCTCCAGCTTAAAATGAAGTCTGAAGAGCCTATTCGCTGGAATGCTCAGGAAGCAACAACAAAAAATGTTCAGGAAGTTTATGAAGATGATTCAAAACCTTCTGATTTCACATTGCGTGCCAGGGTTTTGTTCCGTAAAGGCACAGGTGAGCCTGAGGAATCAGAGTTTGCAGGAGCGTCAACTCCTTCCCTTACAAAGTGGTCATGCTTCAAGCAGATGAGTGTTGATGTTGATAAACGTATCTGGAACATCCTCATGCCGCATGGTGCAGAAGGTGAAATCGGTACTCTCTGGCTTTATCTGGAAGACTATGTAGGCAACAAGGGTGTTTACCAGATAAAAAATGGAAGTGATGTAGATAAATTTGTCTGGAACGACGAGCCGCCGAAGGTAAAGCTTAGAACGGTAGCAGATTACCCGGCAACTTATGATACTGCAAAGACAGAAACTAATGCCTCAAAATTCTCTAGCTTTGGAACCTACAGGCATTACAGCCACCTTGCTTTTACAGATGCCGAGGACATCAAGCGTCTTGTTCCACCTACGATTTTCAAAAAGAAATACATCACGACTCAAACTTCAAATATGTCGGATTCAAGATATTCTGCCATGATCAACGAGGCTGAAGCCGACGGTCTTGTCATGAATGATATCAATGTCATTGGAGATGTCACTTATGTTGGCAATACTGCAGATAATGTCTCTGGTGGTGACTATGCAAGAGAAGAAGTTGGAAATAATACATATGCTGTAAATCCTGTATTATGTTTCTTTGATATCGATGTCTCAGATTCCCCATCTGGAATTGACGGTTACAGATATTGCTTTGGTGAAAAGGAAGGTGATGACAACCGTCAGAGTGACTCGGAAGGAAATAGAAGCGACGGACACTGGTATATAAATCATACCGGCGGTAAAGATGACAGTAAAAGAGTCAATGCGCAGGTTCCTGTGAATTTGAGTTATATCAAGGGCGCTACAACAGAGTACAATCAAAGAACCTTCAACCTGTATATCCGCGACCGTGTAGGAAATGTTTCTGTCACAAAACTTGGAAACTTGTGGATGATGGATAACTCTAAACCTGCTACAGCAGATGGATCTACATGGACTGGCGGTAAGGCTAACCCTGGTAATTCATATCTTTCTTTGCCTGGAGCTGATTCAAGAAAGCAGATAAATGTCACTATTGCAGGATCAAGTGAAGCTTTCAAAACTGCCAGCGATAGCGATAAAAAAAACCCATATTCCATTAGGATACCTGCTGACTGGTTTACTGACTTCCAGGAACGTACTAGCGATGGTAGCGGAACAGGTAAAAGCTCCGGTGTCTATGGTGCCGGACTTATACCTAATGTAAAGGGCAGCGCAAAACCGATTGCTGATGGCTATCTGACTGTGGATATTCCGTATTTTATCTATAATGATGCAAATGCTACAACAGCAAAGACTCTTGAATACTATATATTCGACAACACAGGAAACTACTGGACATGTAATCTCAACGTTAAAGTTGATGACAGTGCGCCAACCATGCGTGTTGGTGTTACAAAGCTCAATGATACTTCTGCATTCCATACACCAGATAGTCTTTATAAAAAGGTCTATGGATCAGAAGCAAAACCTTCTGGTGTAATGACATGGAATATTGCACCTGAGTCTTTGTATCAGGGAAGTGGTCTTAATAGTTATAAAAAAGAGTCTGGTTATTCAAATAATGGGAATGACAAGTTGTATTCCCTTGCTTCAAATGTTTCAAAACAGTATGAATCAAAGTCTGATGTTGATAATGCATACCAATACGGAACTCCAGATGAAAAGAGCCGATTCTTCAAGATTCGAAGCAATAATGCTGCCTTCTTTGTTAATGTTTGGGCAGTTGACGATGGTGGAATTTCACAGGTTTCCATCCGCAAATGGGGCAATAATGAATGGGTGGATCAGACTGATCAGGGAAAAATTGTATTTACAAATGAAAATCAAAATGTCAAACAAATGTTGTTTGAAAAAATTCCTGATGTAGTTTCTCTTGAAAACAATGGAAAAGAAATATATAAAGAAGGAGAAAGCTCTATACGTAATTCAATATATGTATCAACTGCAGGACAATCTGTTGAAAATCTCTACGAGGTTTCTGCCACAGACTTTGCGGGTAACGCTGTATTCTATTACGCATATATTCTTCCGTATGATAATAAGGCCCCGACTGCAACAACCGCTTCAGTTACCGGTAATACAGGATCTTCTGTAGTTGGTGGCAAGTTCTATTTTAATGAATTGAAATTCTCTCTGAGTGCAAGGGACACAGATGCAGGTCTTGGTGCCTACCAGTGGGGTGCCGGCACAGATGGTAAACAAAGCATTTTCACTAGATTTAATGATGACTCCATATCAACCGATGGTAGTGTTGATCCTACAGGTGTAACAGAAATTTTTAAAAATAATGACAGTTCTGCATTCTGGGTAAAACTACAGGACATTCTCGGCAATGTTAAAACAGTAGACAGCTTCACTGTCAATGGCGGAGATACACCAATTTCCAATGCTAACTTTGTCTACGACAATGTGGTACCGAGTGTAAGCTTTACTGATCTTTCCACTAATTTCAAACGTACTGGAAATTACTGGAATTATGATTCTAGAAGCTGGGGTGAGTCATCTGATGATACAGGAGTATCAACGAATTCATTCTTGAATTATGAGGCATCATCAAAGAGTCTGCTTGTTACAAATAGAGACTATAGTTCAAAGATAGAGATAACTCCAACAGGTACTGACACAAGCGGAATCAAGGGATATGTCATGACAGAAACTTCGGCTGCCCCTGCTTCTTTGGCAACTGTTGCTGCTTCTTTTGTATTTGAAGCAGGAAAAGAGCTGTCAACCAGTTTTGAGGAAAGAAAAATTTCTCTTGCAAATACTTCAGGTCTTACGGTCTATTTCTGGGCTGTTGACTATGCTGGCAATGTAAGTACATCTCCTGCACAGCTTACAATAAAATTTGACGCAAAGAATCCGGATGTATCTCCAGCTCCTTCTGAAGGAAAAATTGAAGTAAAGGTTGATAGTACAAAGGGAACAAGAATCTGGTCTTCTGATACACACAACTATTACAATGATGCAGCTTACATTGAAGTTACCTTGGCTTACAAAACTGGATACGAACCTAAGGGATGGAAAATTCTTAAGTCTAGCTCATCTAAATTGCGCTCAGATCAGCTTGCCTATAAAGACTTTGTATCATCTGATCATGAGCAGCTGGAAGGAAATCTTCGCAAGTACAAGATTTATTTACCGGCTTTAATCAATGACAGAAATAATGGCGATGATTTCTATATTTCATTCTACAGCAATTCTGACTCTCCGACATACAGCCTTGTGTTTGCTGATAAGCAGAAATGGTATTATGACAAGGTTGTACCTTCTGCACCTCAGATTCAGGGATTGGCGGAAGGTGCCGCTGGTATGTACTATGATGGAGCGGGTAAACTGTATTTCAAATCCGATGCTAGCGGAACTCTGAATTTCACAGCAACTGATAATGGTACAGTTAAATCTGGATTTGCAGGAGTTAAATATAGTACAACGGAATCTGCACCGGTTGCATCAGTTGATGTATCTTCTTCCGTTGCTTTGACAGGTAGTGACCTCTCTGGTAAAACGAATCTGTATTTCTATGCTTATGACAATGTATGGAATGCAAGTTCAACCTCATACAAACTTGCTTTGGTAGAGGATAATATACCACCGACATTTACCGTCTCTGTGGATGACAGCAGTGACTATGTCTACAAAAAGGATGCAAACATTTACTATAATGCGGAACACAAGCCTGAATCCATCGTCTTCACATGCAGCAGTAGTGATAGTGACCTTGCTGAATTTATCTGTACTGCAAGTGGTGTGACAGTTACACAGGGAACAGGTTCTGATTCCAATAAATTCACAGTTTCAGGTCTTGGTGCTTCAGGAAGCGTTGTGCTCTCATTCAAGGCAAAAGACAAACTTGGCAACGTAACATCTGATGATGATGTAGTTCAGGTTACACTTGTTGCAGACAGCGAATCTCCTTCAGGTCTTGCAATTAATAAGATCAAGGGAATTCCTTTGGATGATGAAGCAAAATATATCTATGCTGAATCAGCCGATTGGAAGACTGTCAGTGGTGGAACAGTTTACTGCAAGGCAGATCAGCTTACGGATCTTGTAAATCCATTTGAGTATGTGGATGCGTTGGCAGATGCAGGTTCCGGTTTGAAAGAAGGTTCACCTTCAGCTTCAAAAGCTGCAGATGGTGACGAGTGGACTATAACCGCAATGGATAACGTAGGCAATAAGTCGACCTTTACCGTAACCTTGATACGAGATGGTGTTGCACCGACTACAGGAGATGGATCAACTCAGAAAATCAGACAAAAGAATACTACAGTTGTAGATCGAAACTATAAGACTGTAGGAAGTTATTCTGTATTGGAAGGTGAGTTTTACGAGTTGAAGGATAAGGCAAATCCTGAAAATGGTGATTGGATAACGTGGCTTTATTCAAAAGATACTAAAATATCTATTCCAATTTCAGATTCGATTGAATGTTCATCAGAATATTCATACTCATTTACTTATGGCACCTACGATGATAACTTTACTTCAATAACTCCTGATAGTACCGTTGGTGGTGATACTTGGTCTGACTATGTAGCCGTCAGTGGAGGAAATTTAACTGTCACGCTTCCTGAAGTAAGTGCAATAATGCATGGGCATATGATGATCTGGCTCAAGGATAGGGTAGGTAATATTTCATGTCCTTATAATATTGGTAGTCCAAATAATGCTCAGCAAAACTGGATTGGTATGTATTCCGCCCCGACAGGAGCAAATGCACAGGTTTCCGGAAATACGCTTACAATTGAAAACTATCCTGCCTCTGCTGGTATCAAGTCCGTTATGCTGGTTTGTGATAAAGAAGTAAGCGATACACCTTCTGTTACTGTACAGTTGTCAGCGGTAAATGGATCTAAGACAGAATACCAGGTTACAGATGCACGTGCTACAAAGGGTGGTGAAGGCAACAAGACTCTTACTCTTACATTGCCAAACAATTTCATGACAGTGGGAACTGTTACTGCATGGCTTACGTTGCCTAATGAAACAACGGTTACCTCGATTAAAATTGTAGATGCATCCGACCATATTTCTGATGAGGTCATTGCAACCCGTTCAATTTCAGGCTCGTTCTTCAGCAAGATGTCGACATCTGTTTCCAATGCCATCGGAACTCTCTTTGGCCGCACCTATGAGGACAAGAACCTTACGTCAGAGCAGAGAAAGCAACTGAAGGCAGAAAAGAAGGCCGCCCGTCAGGCAGAGATCGCCGCCGCCAAGGAAGCAAAGAAGCAGGCAAAGCTCCTTGCAAAGCAGCAGAAGGAAGAGGCCAGAAAGCTCAGGGAAAGCATTTCCGTTCTGGATGCTGATGCGATAAGTGTTGAAGAAAAGTCAGTTTCAGCCGGAACTGCAGCAGCCGCCCTTTCTACAGGCGAGACTATTATAGAAGCCAATGCCACGGGCATTGACCAGTGGAGCAATGCGGTTTCTGGTGGTTCCGCATTGAAGAAGGGTGAGGACAGAAGAGTTCCTGTGGCTCCTGTTGCCGCAGCCGTCGCTCTCCTTGTTCTTGGTTCCGGTGCCTTTGTTCTTCGCCGCAGAAGACAGAAGTAGAATAGGGCCCTTCGACAAGATCAGGGACCCTAAGCAACTTACTAGGATCCCTGAAATGGCAGCGTAGCTTCCAGCCGCATGTCCAAAGGTCCTTGATGGGACTTTTTGTCCCAAAAACAGGGTTTTATAAAATTTATTTTTTTTTACATAAAAGGTTGATTACATCTACTTTTTATGTATAATGAAAAATTGTGACGGTATTAGAAGGAGTCCGTCCATACCTTTTGTTTTTCTCGGGTGGGGCCTGAGAGAGGAGTTTTATTATGAAAAAGATAATGTCTTTTATCGCAATGGCATTTGCTGCTGTGTCTCTTTTTGCAGCAGACGCTTACGTCGTTGATTCGTTCAAGGGTAAGGTTCAGTATGAAGCAGAACCAGGTACCTGGAAGGATGTTGAGAACGGACAGAAGATCTCGTCTGCTACAGTTGTAAAGACAGCTCTTAACTCAACTCTTGTAGTTGCTGATGGCAGCAACAAGATTACAATCAAGGCAATGCAGAATGGTGCATTGGACAAGCTTGTTGGTGAAGCTTCAAAGACAGCAAAGTCAATCAAGAAGGGTTCTCTCAAGAACGATTCAGTTGCCGCAAAGTCTGACAAGTCAAGCAAGGGGCAGGCAACCGCTTCTTCACGTGCTTCTGAAGCTAAGGCAGAATTGGACTGGGACGAGTAATCTTTTTTAATTCTGGTGGAGAGTAAAGAAAGATGAAAAAAAATGTGTTCATGATTGCGATGCTTGTGGCAGGGGTATTTGCCTTTGCTGAAAGCTGGACAGTTAAGGAAGTGACAGGTAATGTTACCTGTGTGGATTCTAAAGGTAAGACTGTTGATATAAAGACAGGGATGAGCATTGATTCTGATGTCAGTGTAAGCACCGGTCTTAATTCAACTCTTGTTGTTAACCATGATGGCAAGGATTTTTCCATCAAGCCTATGAAAAAGGGAAAAATCTCTGAGCTTTGTGTTTCCGGAAAATCTAAGAACGGCGTTAAGATAGGTTCAAAGGTTACTAAGGGTGACATTGCTCAGGCTGCAGGAAAGAGCAGCAAGGGTGCGGCAACAGCTTCATCCCGCGCATCAGAAGCAAAATCTGATGTTCTCTGGGAAGAGTAGTCTTAATATTTTCGATAGTGGGGGGCCCTTGAAGCCCCCTTTTTTATTTTTATAACAATAAAGGATAGTTTTATGAAAAAGTTTACTCCGTTGCTTATCGCCGTTCTTTCTGTTGCGGTCTGTTCACTTTTTGTATTCACCTGCTATGACTACAAGGCTGCGGACTGGTTCCAGAGGGCTGTACCTGAACTTGATGAACAGAAGTCTGTGGTCATGATAAATGTAGACGACAGTTCTGTTGAAAATATCGGGACATGGCCTTTCAGTCGTGACGTTTATGGCGACGTGCTTGTTTCCCTAAAGGAAATGGGTACTGAATCGGTCGTATTCGATTTAAGCTTCCTTGATAAAAGCGAGGCAAAGGTTGATGAGGATTATGTAAAGAATACGCTGCCAAAATATGTTGATACCAACTTTGCCGCCGTCACAGAAAGTGCGGAATACATCATCGATGAGTATGCCAGCGGTTCCCTCAAACCGTCAGATGCAGATGAAGCAAAGAAGATGCTTTCCGGTGCTGTGAGTGATGCCAAGGACATCCTTAATACTTCCATCCAGTATGTAATCCATAGCCAGGATGAGGTTCTTGCTAACTCTATTAAATTTTTTGAGAACAACTTCCTTACCCTCACATTCAACAATGATGTGGTCCTTGAGGGAAAGGAAAAAAGATATATTGAAGAATACATCGCTCTTGATAATGTTGTTGTGGAAGGGGATACACTTACTCCTCGTTATACAGGTGGACAGCCTGCCATCTCTGAGTTTATGGAAAAGACCCGCAGTGCAGGTTTTGTAAATGCAGATCCTGATCTTGATGGTTATATAAGACGCGTTCATCTTGTATGCAAGTTTGACGGAAAGTATTACGGTCAGCTTCTTTTTGTTCCGCTTCTTGCCCATTATGGAAATCCTCAGGTCATCATTTCTGACAGTTCAATCATACTTAAGGATGCAAAGATTGATGCCAATACCACAAAAGATATAAAGATTCCTCGTGCAGAAGACGGAAGTGTCCTCCTCAAGTACGCAAACAAAAAATATGTGGACTACAATTCCATTCCGCTCTGGAACATCTATCGCCTTTCAGTTCTTGAAAGACAGTTTGTGGATAATCTCAGAGAAATGGCTGATAATGGATTCTTCTCTGAATGGGATGAGGAAAACACAACCGTTGACTGCTATGACAACGCAGCCTTCGTAAAGTCCGAACTCTACAAGGGTATCGATGAGGAAAACGGAATCACTTACGCCACCTATTTTGACTTCAGAAAAGAATTCTTCCGCAGTGCAGAAAAATTCCTTTCTGCGGAATATGAGAACAGCCTTGTTTCTTCCGATGAGCTGGATGATGAAACCCTGGACTTCATTAAGGAAGCTTTTGGTGTATGCCGTCAGCAGCTTGTTGATCTTGTGGCATCACGGGAGGAAATCGAATCTATAGTAAAGAATGCCATCTGTATTATTGGTACCTGTGCCACAAGTACTACCGACTATGGTCTTACACAGTACGAGGAACACTATCCAAATCCTGGTGTCCACTATACCATCGCCAATCAGATCCTTACACAGGATTTCACTGATGACAGTCCTGTATGGATTTCCATCGTCATCGCCGCAGTCCTCTGTCTTGTTTCATGCTACCTTGCCGACAAGATCAAGAGCACGACAAAGCAGCTTCTTACAGGTGGACTTTTCTTGATCCTTACAACAGGTGCAATCCTCCTTTACTTCATCATGACAAGGGTCTATATCGGTATTGTAATTCCGTTTTCTTCTCTGTTCCTTTCGTTCCTTGCAACGACAATCATTGGATTCCTTACGGCGTCACATGAAAAGAAATTCATCACAAATGCGTTCAGCCAGTGTCTTTCAAAGGACGTTGTTGCCGACATCGTGAACAATCCTTCAAGCCTTAAGCTTGGTGGTGACAGCCGTGAGATGACAGCCATCTTTACAGACATCCAGAAGTTCTCAGGCTTCTCTGAGCTTCTCAACGCTGCCGAACTTGTTGCTCTCCTTAACTACTATCTTACACCTATGTCCGACAAGATCATGGATGAAGGCGGAATGGTCGACAAGTATGAAGGTGATGCCATCGTTGCTCTCGTTGGTGCACCTCTAAAGCTTACTGATCATGCGTCACGTGCATGCCGTGCTGCCATCACCATGAAAAAGTTCGAGACAGAAATGAACAAGAAGATCGTTGAGTTTGCCGCCATGGAAAGTGTCCCTGAAATTTCAGAGGAACTTCACAGCGCCTTCAAGAAAATGGTTGCAGGAAAACGCAATATCTTTACCCGTATCGGTATCAACTCCGGTGAAATGGTCGCAGGCTTCATGGGTTCCGACAACAAGAAGAACTACACCATGATGGGTAACAACGTAAACCTTGCCAGCCGTCTTGAGGGTGTAAACAAGCAGTACTCTACAGGCGGAATTCTCATAAGCGAAGCAACCCGCAATCTTCTGGGCGACGAGTTTGTTGTCCGCTCCCTTGACCGCGTTCAGGTTGTCAATGTAAAGACTCCTATGCGTCTTTTTGAACTCATGGAAACAAAGGCGGAAGCTTCCGAAAAACTCCTCAAATACGTTGAATGCTGGGAGATTGCCATGAAGACCTTTGAGTCAGGTGAGTATGCCAGGGCTCTCGAAATGTTCCAGAAGTGCAGCAATGCAGATGGAAAAGACAATGTCGCAAAGTATTATATTTCCCTCATTGAGAAATTCTTCATCAACGGTAAATATCCGACAAAGGACGATGACTTTGGTGTTGCATACAATGCGGAAAATCCTGAGGACATGGACCCTTCTTGGGTAGGAACAAAGTACGAAATCAAGGGAACATTCACTCTCTTGCAGAAGTGATACTTGTTGATTTGGTGTAATATCACTATAATAACGGCAAATATTTTTTAGGAGATTTTATATGGCACGTACACATTATATCGCCGGTAACTGGAAGATGAATACTTCCAAGGCAGAAGCAGTTGCTCTCGCAACAGACCTCGTAGCTCAGCTCAAGGGAAAGACAAACAAGTTCATGATTGGTGTTCCTTTCGTATACCTCGATGCAGTTGCTCAGGTTGTTAAGGGATCAAACATCATCCTCGCAGCTCAGGACTGTGCAGCTACAGACAACGGTGCACACACAGGTGAAGTTTCTTGCGCTATGCTCAAGGACATCGGATGCCAGTGCGTAATCCTTGGTCACTCAGAACGCCGCCACGAAATCGGTGAATCAGACGAACTCATCAACAAGAAGGTTCGCAAGGCTCTTGCTTCTGGACTCGAAGTAGACCTCTGTATCGGTGAACTTCTTGCAGAACGCGAAGCAGGTGAGGCAGAACAGGTTTGTGCTTTCCAGCTTTCAGCAGGTCTCGCTGGTGTTACAGCAGAACAGATGAAGAACGTTACAATCGCATACGAACCAGTATGGGCAATCGGAACAGGAAAGACAGCAACTCCAGCAGATGCTCAGGCTATCCACAAGTTCATCCGCTCATACATCGCAAAGCTCTACGACCAGAAGGTTGCTGATGAAGTAATTATCCAGTACGGTGGATCAATGAAGGCAGAAAATGCAAAGGATCTTCTTGCTCAGGAAGACATTGACGGTGGTCTCATCGGTGGTGCTTCTTTGAAGGCTGCAACATTCGTTCCAATCTGCGAATGCTAAGTTTATACTATATGAATAAATAGTAAAAGCTGTCTGGAGGCTTCTTCAGGCAGCTTTTTTTTGCTTAAGGCAAGAACCTTCATTTTCATTTGACTAATCTTCTTTTATTCTTTATTATATCTAGACTAATTTTTAAACAACTAATTGTGGAGATAAAAATGGGTGTTGTAAAAACAATTATGCTCGTAGCATTTATTATCGTATGTGTTCTTGCTATTCTTCTCGTGCTTGTTCAGAACGATGAAAGCAACGGAATGGGAAGTGCTTTTGGTGGCGGAAACAGCGCAGCTTTCGGTGCTCACTCAGGTAGCGTACTCAAGAAGACAACAGGTGTTCTTGTTGTTCTTTTCTTTGTTATTACATTTGGTCTCGGACTTGCAAACAAGGCAATCGGAAAGGCTGATCTTTCTGCTACAGCTGCTGAAGTTCAGGGCGAAACAAAGACAGAAGAAACAACTTCTGGCAACTGGCTTGAAAACGAAATTTCAGGCTCAACAGAACAGTCTGTACAGTAATTCATAGACCGGTTTTGCTATGATTTTCCAGAACTTGTTTTCTCCAGCTACTGTAATCCTTGATTTGCAGAGCGAAGATAAGGATGAGGCTTTTGAGGAACTTGCCCAGGTAATCTACCAGGCAAATCCGTCTTTTGACAGGGATGAGGCTCTTGCTTCAATCCGTGAAAGGGAAAGCAAGATGTCTACTGGCATCATGCATTCCGTCGCAGTGCCTCATGGTACCAGTAAATCCGTAAAGGGTTGTGTAGGTGCTGTAGGCATAAGCCGCAAGGGCATCGATTATGAGGCTCTTGACGGTGCTCCTGTAAACTTCATTTTCATGCTTGTTTGCGGAGAAGGTGAGGATAAGCTTCACCTTGATGTCTTGAGGGAACTTGCAGTTGTTCTTCAGGACAAAAGTTTTATTGAAGATTTAAAAAACCAGAAAACGCCTCAGGAAGTCTATGACTTTCTCTGCAGGTCAGAACAATAGCACTATGTGTTAACGGAGATGGTTTATGGCAGAAGAAGAAATCGATGTAATCCGACACCTTCTTGAAATTGAGAAGGAAGCATCAGGAGTGCTTCTTGAGGCACAGAAAAAAGCGGATGAGATAATCTCAGATGCCAGAAATCAGGCCGATTCCAGGTTTCACCAGCAGTATTCAAATGTAGTCGAGGAAATCGACGCACAGGAGAAGGCTGCAAAGGAAAAGATAACCGAAAGCCGCCTTGCTGATATCCAGGCATACAAGGACAGTTTGAGTTCCACTGCCAAGGATCAGAATTCCTTCAACAGCGTCATGGACAGTCTGCTCTTTGCATGATATCAGGAGTTTGGTATGGCAATGGACAAGTCTGCAGCTGATTCATATGTTTACGCAAAAGCAAGTGGAATGCTTGCCAAGTCCTATGTAGGCAATCGTTCAAGAACTCTTTTTTCATTCCATACCTTGCAGGAACTTTGGTCATTCCTGTTCAAGAAAGAGGTTCCCCTTGTTCCAGAATCGCTTCTTGCCCGTGCTTTGGAGCAGGAAGCTTTTGACGTCTTTGTAGAAAACTACAGAAAATTAATCGACAACTATTCAGATCCTCAGCCTATCCTAAAGGCTTTGCTTCATTCCTATGACTATGAGAATCTGAAGGATATTGGAGCTTCCCTTGCTTTGGGCGAGAAGGAAATTCCCCATGTCCAGAAAATAGTTCCTTTCAACATCATCAACTATTCAAAATGGCCTGACCTTAAGGCGATGACAGCTGATGGTCCTCTTGCATGGTACGACAAGGTTCCTGACATAAAGCTTCAGCATCAGATCAACTACAAGATTGACTGCCAGAATGTCATGGAGCTGTGGAAAGCTCTGGACGTTACTGAATCTGTATGCCGCAAGGACATAAAAAAGCTTTTCAGTGAAAAATTCAGTTTGGACAATGTTGTTTGGGCAATAAGGCTCAGATTGTATTATAATATGGAGAAGGAAGAGATAATTCCTCTCCTTGCATATTCAAATGAAGAAAAATCGTCAAAGGATCCTCTTGTCCAGGATGCAATAAGATCTTTGGACTGGCCTTTGGATGATTATGATTCATGGAAGAAGTGGAAGCATTCCGCCTTGCTTAATCTTCATGAGGATGGAGTGGTGTGGTCTGTAGACCCACGTTGGTTAAGCAATGCCTACAGAAGCGTCCATGTAGACCGTGCAAGAAGGCTGTTCCATCAATATCCTTCTACGTGCTGTCCTTTGGTAAGCTGGTTCATCATAAAGCAGGATGAGCTGGACAACATAAGAACGGCTTCGGAAGGAATAAGGCTTAACATAAACCAGGAGGTGAACAATGGCTAGAACTACCGCAATGAGACTTATTGAACTTATGGTTCTTCGTCAGGATATTGACCTTGTCCTCAAATATCTTGGGGAGATGGGGGATTTCCAGTTCCAGCAGGACTTCACTGTTTCTCAGGACAGCCACATGGAAAACCCTGCCCAGGAAATCTTTGACAGCCTTGAGCAGTCCAGGGTTCATCTTGGTCTTGAGAATATTTCCGGATTCAAGGGTGCCATCAAGTTACCTGTAGAGGATGACTATCAGAAGGGCCGTGAATTTGCGGAGACTGTAAAAGAAATAAACGAGCGTGAGCTTGCCGCTGCAGAAGAAGAGAAGAAGGCTTCTGCAGATTACAACGAGGCTCTTGCTTTCTCCAACCTTCAGGTTTCATATTCGGATCTTGAATCCCTTTCTTTCCTTACACTTAGAATCGGTAAGATCGATCCGTCGCGTTTTGACGAACTTAAGAGGAACGCAGGCAGAAGGGCAACCATTGTTTCCCTTGGTGAAGACAAGTCCCGCATTCTTGCCGCATGTTCAAAGAAAGCACGCTTTGCCCTTGACGGTGACCTTAAGGAAGCCGGTTTTGTCGAGATAGAGATTCCAAAGGACTTCAAGGGAATCCCTGAGGATGTTCTTGAGACTCTCAAGGTTAATGCCGCAGATGCAAAAGCTGCCCTTGAGGAAGTTGTCACTGAGCGCAGGAATTTTGCAGAGACACATAAGGATGAGCTTTTCAGACTTCTTCAGTGCTTCTCTGTTGCTAAGCAGATCATCGATGTAGAGAACAATCTTGAATCGACTGAATATGTCTACCGCATCACTGGATGGATTCCGGCTTATGAGGCAAAGGAAGTCTCAAAGGAGATCGACAAGATCACTGAAAGCCGTGCCGCCGTACGCGAATATCTTCCTAAGGAAGTGCCTTCTGTAATCAGCGGTCAGGAAAAGGTTCCAGTCCAGGTAAAGCACAACAAGGTCATCCAGAACTTTGAGCGCATGATTTTCAGCTATGGTTCACCTCTCTACGGAACAATCGATCCAACTCCGTTTGTCGCAGTGTTCTTCACCGTCCTCTTTGGAATAATGTTCGGAGACGCTGGTCAGGGACTTTGTTTCCTTATCATCGGTATTCTCTGCAGCCTTAAGAAAATCAAGATCAGCGGCTGGGAAAAATTTGGTCCTGTGTTCTGCTGTATCGGTGTAAGTTCCACAATAATGGGACTTCTTACAGGTGAATTCTTTGCCAATGAAACATTCCTTGAGCCATTTGGTCTCTGGGTTACAGGTCTCTTTGGACATCCACATGCACCAATTCTTCACATGATGCCTTCAAGCGATCCTCATTCCATCACAAGAATGTTCACTTTCTTTGGCTTCACCATCGGTGTAGGTTTCCTTATCAACAGTTGCGGTCTCATAATCAACATAACGAACCAGCTTTCACTCAGACGCTGGGGGCGTGCATTCTTTGGTAAAAACGGAATCAGCGGCGCACTTTTCTTCTGGTATGTTGTTGCCTTTGCTCTGCGTATTGCCTTCATGGGCCATACACCACAGACCTATGATTTTGTCATCATCCTTGGAACACTTTTGATTTCTGCCTTCGAGGAACCTCTTGAGCGTCTTATTGAAGGTGAGAGACCTGTCCTTGAGAACGGCGTTCTTTCCGCAGTCATCGGTGCTGTCGTTGAAATCATTGAGATCGTTTCTTCGTACCTTTCAAATACAGTCAGCTTTGTCCGTGTAGGTGCCTTTGCCCTTGCACATGCCGTTCTTGGTTACATCATCAACGCCCTTGTTGAGATCACACCTGGTCCAGGCGGAATTGCTGTGGCTGTCGTAGGCAACGGTATCGTCGTAGTACTCGAGGGTATGATTGTTGCAATTCAGGTTGTTCGTCTGCAGTACTATGAGTTCTTCTCTAAGTTCTTCAGTGAAACTGGTCGTGAATTTAAGCCTTTCAGGTTTGAATATAAGTAAATAAAAGGATCCCTGTACGCTATCATGCTGAAGGGTCTGTAAAAAAACTTCAGGGTAATTCGACTGGCTCGGCAATCCTGAGGTTATAGGAGTTTTTTATGAACAAGAAATTTCTTACTGTCTTGACAACTTTGATGGTAATGGGTGCTGCATGTCTTTTTGCTGAAGATGCAGAGAAGGCTCAGGCTGCAGCAGCTGGTGCTGGTAGCGCAATGAAGTACATTGCGGCAGCTATCGCTGTAGGTATCGGATGTATCGGTGGTGGTGCAGCTGTAGGCAAGATCGGTAGCGCAGCTATGGGTGCCATGGCAGAGAACGCAGAACTTTCTGGTAAGGCTCTTCCTTTCGTAGGTCTTGCTGAAGGTATCTGTCTCTGGGGCTTCCTTGTAGCTCTCTTCATCATCATCATGTAATTATTGAAAGATTGCCCTTTGCGGCAATTTTTCAAAGACAGATATTATGAACTATTTTGTTATAGGCGAACGGGAACTTGTTCTTGGCTTCAAGCTTGTTGGAGTCCAGGGACAGCCCGTAAGCAACAGACAGGAAGCACTTGATACCTTCAACCATCTTACAGGTGAAGGCTTGGGCAGTGCTGTCCAGTCAGACAGACCAAAAGTTCTCATTATGACAGAGGATGTGTCGGACATGCTTTCTGCAGAGGTTCAGGCCTGGCAGATGAAGGGTGTCGCTCCACTTATTGTGGAAATACCTGGCTTGAATGGTCATATTCCAGGTAGAAAAACACTGACTGATTCCATTCGTGAAGCAGTCGGCATCAATGTGTAGGTTGTAATTATGGAAGAGTTACGTTCAACTGATGTCCTTGACAGGGAAATCCGCGCGGACAGTGAAAAGAAAGCGCAGAAGCTTCTTGAAAAGGCAAAGGATAATGCAAAGTCTCTTTTGGACGAAGTAGATAACCGCATAGAAAAAGCAAGGGAAGATGCAATGACGGCTTCTAAGGCACGTCTTGATTTCTTTGAGAAGAACGAAAAATCTTCAGTTCCTCTTGAGAAGCAGCGTTACCTTGTTTCCTATATCGATGATTCAGTCATGAAGGCTGTTTCTGATTATTTTGAAAATCTCAGTTCCGAGAAAAAGGAACTTGCTATAGAAAATCTTGTAAAGAAGGCCAAGGCTGTCATAGGCGACCGCAATGTCACCGCCACAGCGACTGGCGCTCTTGATGCCAAGAAGGCAGAGGGTATTCTTTCCCGCGTTCTTGGTTCCGCCTGTAAAAAAGTGGAGCAGGGGGCCGGCAATGATGATGATATCCTTTCATACGGAATGATTGTTGTCACCGAAGATAAAAAGGTTACCTGCCGTCTTACTCTTCGGGAAAAGGTAGATGAACTTCTGGCCATGAATCGGCAGCAGCTTGCCTTGAGTCTTTTTAACGGGAGGTTGCCTGAATGATTACCGGAAAAATCACAAGAATATCTGGTCCTATCGTCTATGCTGAAGGACTTGAAAAATGCGGTCTCTACGATGTTGTCGATGTAGGAAACGCAAAACTCATCGGTGAGATCATCCGCCAGAGTGAAGGAAAGGCAACAATCCAGGTTTATGAGGATGTAAGCGGAATGCGCATCGGTGAACCGGTTGTCTCAAGCGAGCGTCCTCTTTCCGTAAAGCTTGGTCCTGGACTTGTAGGAACAATCTACGACGGTATCCAGCGTCCTCTCAAGGAAATGTATGAAGACAAGGGTGCATTTCTTCTTCCTGGTCAGCGCACATCTCCAATCGATGAAAACAAAAAATGGGATTTCGTTGCCGTTGCAAATGAAGGCGATCAGATAGCTCCTGGTTTTGTTCTTGGAACTGTACAGGAGACAGGTTCCATCATCCACAAGATCATGGTTCCTCCAACTGTCAAAGGTAAAAAACTTGCTTCTTTCAAGGGAGCAGGCTCATATACTGTAGATGAGGTCATCGGAACTACGGAACTTGGCGAAGAGCTCAAGCTTTCCCAGTACTGGCCTTTGCGTAGACCACGTCCTTTTGCTCAGAAGCTTGAGGTAAACCAGCCTCTCGTTACAGGACAGCGTGTCATCGATGTTTTCTTCCCACTTTCAAAGGGTGGTACAGCAGCCATTCCAGGTGGATTCGGTACAGGAAAGACAATGACACAGCATGCCGTTGCAAAATGGTGTGATGCAGATCTCATCGTCTATATCGGTTGTGGAGAACGCGGAAACGAAATGACGGACGTTCTTACGGAATTTCCGACTTTGATCGACCCTAGAACAGGCCGCTCTTTGATGGAACGCACCATCCTTATCGCAAATACTTCAAACATGCCTGTTGCTGCACGTGAAGTTTCCCTCTATTCAGGAATCACCCTTGCGGAATATTACCGCGACATGGGTCTTCATGTTGCCATCATGGCTGATTCAACATCACGTTGGGCAGAAGCTCTCCGTGAACTTTCTGGCCGTATGGAAGAAATGCCTGCGGAAGAAGGTTATCCTGCATATCTTCCAACACGCCTTGCAGAATTCTATGAACGCGCAGGCCGTGTAAACGCACTTTGCGGCAAGGAAGGTTCTGTTTCTGTCATCGGTGCGGTAAGTCCTGCCGGCGGTGACTTCTCTGAACCTGTTACACAGCATACAAAACGCTTCATCAGATGTTTCTGGGCTTTGGAACGTGAGCTTGCAAACGCACGCCATTATCCAGCCATCGGATGGATCGACTCATATTCAGAATATGCTTCAGAAATCAAGGAGTGGTGGGACAAGTTTGACCCAGCCTGGGCTTCTGTCCGTATTAAGGCACTGGACCTTCTCAAGAAGGAACAGAGACTTCAGCAGATCGTACGCCTTATCGGTGCCGATGCTTTGCCAGAAAGCGACCGACTTGTCCTCATCGTATGTGAAATGATCAAGAACGGATTCCTTCAGCAGAATGCCTTTGATGACATCGACGCATATTCGGTTCCTGAAAAACAGCTTGATATTCTTCTTTTGATAATGGACTTCTATTCACATGCTCTTTCACTTGTAAAGAATGGATGCCCGTTAATGAAGATTTCGGAACTTCCTGTGCGAAATGAAATCATTCGCGCAAAGAGCACAGTTCCAAATGATAAACTTGAAATGCTCAAGACAATCAGAAGCCATCTTGATGACCAGATGATGGAACTTGACCGCATGTACCGCAAGGAAGGTTTCTAATGAAAGGTATTGAATACTCAGGACTTGAATCAGTTGACGGACCTATCGTTGTGGTAAAACGCAGCGAGAATTCCTCTTTTGACGAAGTTGTTTATGTTCGCGACAAGTATGGTGAAAAACGCACTGGCCGTATCATCGACCTTAATGAGGAATCGGCTGTCGTTCAGATCTTTGGTACTACAACTGGTCTTGATCTTGAAAGCACCACCGTTGAATTCCTTGAAGAACCAATGGAGCTTCGTGTAGGCAAGGGACTTCTTGGACGCATCTTCAACGGACTTGGAAAACCTGTAGACGGCTATCCAGAGATCATCAGCGATAAGAAAGTTAATGTAAACGGCTGTCCTATCAACCCTTATGCCCGTGTCTATCCTCGTGACTTCATCCAGACTGGTATTTCTTCCATCGACGGAATGAACACTCTTATCCGTGGCCAGAAGCTTCCTATTTTCAGCGGCAACGGTCTGCCACATAACAAACTTGCTGCACAGATCATCCGCCAGGCAAAGCTCAAGGGAAGTGACGAAGACTTCGTTATGGTTTTTGCCGGCATGGGTATCAAATACGATGTTTCGCAGTTCTTCAAACATACTTTTGAGGAATCTGGTGTTCTTTCCAAGGTTGTCATGTTTCAGTCTCTGGCAGACGCACCTTCCATCGAGCGTATCATCACTCCACGCTGTGCCCTTACAGCAGCGGAATATCTTGCCTACGAATGCAACATGCATGTTCTTGTCGTAATGACAGACATGACAAACTACTGCGAGGCTTTGCGCGAAATTTCCACAACCCGTGGTGAAGTTCCTGGAAGAAAGGGATATCCTGGATATCTCTATTCAAATCTTGCCGAGCTTTACGAGCGTGCAGGAAAGGTTCAGGGATCGACTGGTTCCATCACCCAGATTCCTATTCTTTCCATGCCTAACGATGATATTTCTCATCCAATTCCTGACCTTACAGGATATATCACAGAAGGGCAGATTGTTCTTGACCGCGAGATGAACCAGAAAGGCATGTATCCTCCTGTCGCAGGACTCCCATCTTTGTCACGTCTTATGAAGGACGGTATCGGAGACGGAATGACCCGCGAAGACCATGCTCCTGTTTCAAGCCAACTCTTTGCCGCCTACTCAAAGGTAAAGTCAATCCGCAACCTTGCTTCGATCATCGGTGAGGAAGAACTCAGCGACCTTGACCAGCTCTACCTTAAGTTTGGCAACGAACTTGAAGCAAAGTTCTTTACCCAGGGAGAATACGAGGACCGCAGCATTGAGGAAACCCTCGACCTTGGTTGGAAGATCCTTTCGATACTTCCACGTGAAGAGCTTTACCGCATCAAGGATGAGCTCATCGAGAAATATCTTCCAAAGAGTGAGTAATCTATGGCAAAGCTTAACATCGCCCCAACAAAGTCCAATCTCCTCAACTTAAAGGAACAGCTTGCCATTTCCACAGAGGGCTATGACCTTCTTGAGCAGAAGCGCGAAATCCTTGTAATGGAACTTATGCGCATCGTGGAAAAGGTAAAGCTTCTTGAAGCAGAGATGGACAAGTGCATTGCAAGAGCTTACCCGGCACTTAAGGAAATGCTCATGCAGATTGGTGGTGACCGTGTTGAGCGTATTGCCCATGGTGTAGAATACGACTATAAGATCACAGGAAAGCCAGTGAACATAGGCGGAATGTCCTTTACCACCATTGATGTGGAACTGCCTAAAAGACAGCTTTTCTCGTCTTTCATGGGTTCCTTTGCCCAGAGCGATGCCGTAATGGCGGAATTCTTTGAATATCTTTCACTGATCACCCGCATGGCAAGCATCCGTACGGTTGCATGGCGTCTTGCCATCGAGGTCAAAAAGACCCAGAGAAGGGTAAATGCCCTGGACAAGATGGTCATTCCTCAGGACAAGGAAACAGTCAAATACATCGAAAGCGTCCTTGAAGAAAGGGAACGCGACAACGTCTTTGTAATGAAATCCCTTAAAAAAAGGCAGGCAGAATAGGTGATAAAGCCATTGTTCCAGAAGGTGGTCGTTGGCTATGACGGCTCAAAGACCTCACTTCACGCAGTTCTTTACGCAATCCTCATGGCAAAGGTCTACAGGTGTGATGTAAAGGTTGTTTGCGTCGTGGACACGGCTTCCATCAAACAGCTTACACTTTCTAAATTCATGGTTGCCGACGAAGCCCAGGTTCTTTCCCAGAATCTTGAAGCAGACGGAAGGAAAAACCTTGACTATGTGGCAGATATCGCCAAGAAAAAGGGTGTAAAAATAGAAACACAGCTGTGTTTTGGTTCCGTATGGTCCGAAATCATCAAGGCTGCCGACGAATTCAAGGCCGATGTCATCCTTCTTGGTGGCGCCGATGAAGATAATTCCAATCTATGCCACAAGAACATCTCAAGTCGTGACAGCGAGATCATAGGAAGCGCCCATTGTTCCGTACTTGTTGTCCGTGAGCCCTATATTGAGCAGAAATTTCGCTTGGTATAACATTTTGTTAGTGTAATCTTTGTAAAATTCTTTCTCTCTTTCTTTTTTTTGCAAATAAGTGGCTTATAATATTTGTTATGAGAGTATTGTTTATCGATGATGACCTAAGGTCGTCCCAAGCTGCATCCGAGCTTCTTAAAAAGAACCTCTTTGGTGTCGATACGGCATTTACCGGAGAGGAAGGGCTGAGATATGCCCAGACTGGCTCACATGACATTATTATTCTCGAAAATAGACTTCCAGATGCTGACGGACTTGATATTGTCCGCAGGTTAAGGCTTGCAGGTTTTTCTGTGCCTATAATGTTCCTTTCTGAAAAGGCGGATCATCCTGATATTGTTGGTGGCCTCTATGCCGGCGCTGATGATTACATGAAAAAGCCATATAATCCGGAAGAATTCATAGCACGTGTACATGCCCTTTCAAGGCGCAAAAGTGATTTCCAGAAGGATGTCATAACTTTCAACGATTTCATATTGGATAAAAAGGCCTGTGAGATCAGGAATTCCCAAGGCAACGCCATAAAGCTTTCCCTCAAGGAACTTCTCATAGTTTCCCTCATCTGCGACAAGCCTCACCAGATTGTCAAAAAAGAAGAGATCATCGACAAGATCTGGGGTGGCGACAGCGATGCGGAATACAACAATGTGGAAGTCTACATTTCCTTCCTTAGAAAAAAAATGGAGCAGCTCAATGTCCATGCAGTGATCCGTACTACACGCGGCCTTGGCTACTCCCTTGAAGAGGAAAAATAATCTATTTTAGAAGCTTGTCCTCAGTCCTACAGTCGCTGTCATTGAGTGTGCCAGGTCATCCATGAATTCGCTCATGTCGATTGACAGTGATGCTGAGACTGTTCCGCCAAAGACCTCGATGCTTACGTATGGAGTGAGGGCAAAGATCTTTTCTGCTTCACCGAATATTCCGAATCCTTCCTCGCTGAAGTCATCAAGCTTTATGTCTGTCATTGCGATGGTTCCGTGTACACCGATTGTGGACTTTGTTGATCCAATATAGAAGTTTTCGTTCACAAGATTGAAGTTGAATCCTATGATGCTTTCTGTGTCAGGTGTCTTGTACATGAGAGGCCTGAGGTACATCATGTCTTTTGCGCTTTTAGCCGGAATATTGAAGAATGCAGGTGCAAAATAGAAGTCTGAGATAGGGAATCTTGGTTCCACAAGGATGTAGAGGTTTTCCATGTCCATGTCAGAGCTCTTTGTTGCTCCTTCCTTGAGCACGATTCTGTCCACAGCCAGCTGAGTAAGGAACATTGTTGTCTTTTTGTTTCCAAAGAGGATGTTCACGCCTGTGTGGAACTGGACCTCGCCAAATGCGAATCCGCTGCCGTCCTTTTCATCCATCGGGAATGCAAAGCCTGCAAGGGCGTCGATTGTCACGTTGTCATAAAGAGAAGCAAAACGTACGTCAAAGTTTAGGGCGTTGTTGTCTGATCCAGGTTCCTGGATTGCCTTGTCTTTATAGAATGAAAATGCCAAGGCCTTGTTTGATGCTGTGTGCAGTGTGTAGGAGGCTCCTGTGGAATACATAGGATAGAAGGAAGCTCCCTCGACTCCATGATAACTATCTGTTAAATAAGAGCGTATTGGTTTTATGCCAAACTGTCTCTGGAGGAAAAGGTCTGAACCGATTGGCTCGTAGTTTCCTTTATAGAGGGTCAGGTAGTGGGAAGCGGATTCGCTGTTTGCCTTGTATGTTGCGGAAAGTTCCTGCACCCTGAAGTAGGCGTTAGGGAAAGTTCCGTTCATGCCAAATGTATCGTCATCAAAGATTTCGGCGCCCATGACATAGAATTCTCCGCGAAGGAAGAATTTTCCGGAAAAGTCAAACTGACCTGCGAAATATGCCTCTGCGCTGAGGGTAGGGTCAAACCCGTCTGTGTCACTGTCGTTTTCAATGCCTGCAAGGAAGCCTGTTGTTCCGCTGAAAAAAGGTCTTTCCAAAGCAAATACCGCTGAAGCTGTCAATACAGAGAAAAATGCGGCTAATAGAGTTCTTTTCATTGTTCCACCTCTAGTAAATTTTCGGTAAAAGGACAGCCGAATTTAAGCAAAATAAGCCTTAAAACAATCTTAGAAAAAAATGTAAAAAATAAACGGCCAAACTTGACTTATGGTTTTTTCAGATTAGAATAGATGGTATGAGTGATTATCTTGACGCAAATAACGAAGAACTTCTCAAAGACTTCTTTGCCGAAGCAGAACAGCAGGTAGAGACACTGGAAAGCAATATCCTTGTCATTGAGAACGATCCTTCCAATCATGATGCTATTGATGAAATTTTCCGCGCAGCTCACACCTTGAAAGGTGGTTCAGCTACTGTTGAAATGACAGAGCTTGCAACATTCTGTCATGACGTGGAAGATTTGCTTGATGCACTTAGAGGAAATCTTGTTGAGGTAACAGAGCCTATCGTAGATACTCTGCTCACTTCCATAGATACTATAAAACTGATGCTTGAGGCAAGAAGCAATGGTTCCGTATACAACGGCGACATCGCTCCTCTTGTTGAAAAGATCAATTCATACATCCCTGCAAAGGAAAAGAAGAAGGGCGGTTCAAGCGGAGTCAAGCTTCCAGCTGGAATGGTTGGTGCCAAGCCGGAACCAGTTCCAGTTGCGACACCTGCACCTGCTGCAGCTGTTGATAACGGAATGCCACCTCTTCCTTCCATTTCGGATGATGAATTCTCGGAACTCAAGGAAGCTGTTGGTGAAGGCCAGAAGCTCTGGACCGTCAACGTTACTTTCGATGAGTCAAATCCAATGAACAGTGTCGGTGGAATCCAGGTATTTGCCGCTCTCAAGAACTGCGGTACCGTCCTCAAGACTGTTCCAGATTTCGAAGCACTTTACGAGGATGAATATCATCCACAGGTAGTATATTACGTTGCAGCCTCTTGCGAAGGCGGTGATCTTGAAGATGCCGCATTCCTTGATGATGTTACAACTGCTGTTGATGCACAGCCTGCAAAGGGTCCATCAGAATCAGCACCAGCAGCTGCTCCAGTACAGTCGGCACCAGCACCAGCTCCAGCCGCTCCTGCACCAGCCGCTCCGGTAAAGGAAGAAGCTGCTCCTGCTCCAGCACCTGCAGCTCCAGTTCAGGAAACAGCAGCGGCACCTGCAGCTCCAAAAGAAGAAGCAAAGCAGGAAGCAAAGAAGCCGGCAGCATCCGGCCATGCAACACAGACAGGTTCAATCCTCCGCGTAGACTCAAAGCGCGTAGACAATCTTATGAACCTTGTCTCTGAAACAGTTATCACAAAGGCAGCATTCAACCAGAACGGACTCCATATGGCAGACCTTCAGGTTAAGCTCCAGGCTCTCAACAATACATTCAAGGAAAAGCAGCATCGTATCGCTGAATCTATTCCAAAGTATCTTGAGCAGCTTCAGAATGGTGCTTCAATCAAGGATATTCGCCAGAAATATGCTGAAGATTTCGGCAATGTCGCTAACTGGTTTGATGCCTTTGAAAATGATTTCAAGGTTTCGTCTACAAAGTATCGTTCGACAACACAGAACCTGGGACGCATTTCAAGCGAACTCCAGGAAGGTGTCATGAAGATTCGAATGGTTCCTATCGGAACTATCTTCAACCGCTTCCCTCGTGTTGTCCGTGATCTTAGCCGTGACCTTGGAAGAAAAGTTGACCTGATCATTGAAGGTGAAGAGACAGAACTTGATAAGACTGTCGTAGACGATCTTCTTGATCCAATCATGCACTGCGTACGCAACTCCGTAGACCATGGTATCGAAACACCAGAAGAACGTGCTGCTGCAGGCAAGAGCGAGACAGGTACACTTACACTTAAGGCTTCCAACGAAGGTAACATGATTGTCATCGACATTATCGACGACGGTCAGGGTATCGAAGTTGAAAAGGTCCGCAACAAGGCCATCCAGAAGGGACTTATCAGTCCTAACAAGGTTCTTTCGAACCAGGATGCATATAACCTTATTTTCCTTCCAGGCTTCTCTACAAGCGACAAGATCAGCAACGTTTCAGGACGTGGTGTAGGTCTTGATGTTGTAAAGACAATGGTTGAAAAGCTTAAGGGTACAATCAGCGTTACAAGTGAAAGAGGTAAGGGATCTAAGTTCTCTATCAGACTTCCTCTTACTTTGGCCATCATCCAGGGTCTTCTTGTACGTGTCGGAAAGGAAGTCTACTCAATTCCTATCGCAAACGTTATCGAAAGCCAGCGCGTAAAGAGAGATACAATCAATACAATTGACAACTACGAAGTTCTCAATGTTCGTAATGAAGTCATCTCGATCCTTCGTCTTGGCAGATTGTTCAATATTAAAAAGACCGATAGTGATGAATTCTGTTTCATCGTTATCGTAGGTTCAGCAGAAAAGAAAATCGGTGTCATGGTAGATGCCCTTATCGGAGAAGAAGATGTTGTTATCAAGCCTCTTGAGTCGCAGTTCACTTCTTCACCTGGTATTGCCGGTGCAACTGTTCTTGGTGACGGTTCCGTTTCTCTTATTGTTGATGTTAACCAGCTTCTTGAGCTTGGTGTTAAGCAGGAGCTTGACGCACAGCAGATTCGTGAAGCAGAAGCAATGAGATCTTCTGCAAGAGGGTAAATAGATGGCTACAATCCAGGAAAGACTGAGCGTACTTGCCAACACGGTTGAAAGAGCTGATGATTTGACAAATGAACAGCTCAACGAAGAAAAAAAGAAGATCTCTGTTGTTGACTACAAGATGGTTACATTTTCTCTTGCGGGAAAAGATTATGCCATTGATATCATGAAGGTAAAGGAAATCGCAAAAGCTGGACATTTTACTTATGTTCCAAACGCACTTCCTTTTGTTCTTGGTGTATACAATCTTCGTGGCGACATCATTCCGATCATCGACTTGAGACTTTTCTTCAACAGCCCTGTTCAGGAACATGATGAGAATTATCTTGAGAACATGCTCATCGTAACTGTAGGTGAACAGACATTTGGTGTTGTTGTAGATGCTATTGATAAGGTTGTTGGAATCCAGAAGAGTTCCATCCAGCCTCCACATCCTCTCTTTGGAGACATCAACATCAAGTATATCTACGGTGTTGTTGAAGCAGAGAACAACCTCTACGTTCTCCTTGACATTGAGAGAATCTTCGGTGTCCGTACACCTGAAGAAGAGCGTGAACTTGCAGAGACTGCAAAAGCTCAGATGCAGATGAGACAGGAAGCCGCCGCAGAACAGAAGGCTATCCAGGAAGCTTCTATGAAGGAAGCCGCCGCAAAGGCCGAAGAAGACAGTGCAAAGAAGGCTGCAGAAGACCTTAAATTTATAGGCAATTCTCTTGCCACATTCAAGAAGTTCGCTGTAAACGGAATTACAGAGGAATGGATTAAATCACGCTATGCTGAATGGGTAAAGGAAAGAGGTGAGGGCAATACTCAGCTTCAGAATGAAGTTGACGCAGAAAAGTTCCTTGCACCTTTCTATTCTCAGTTCACAGGCACTTGGTGGTCAGAGGAATATGCGGAAAAGGTCATGAAAGCTCTTCCTGAGAATTCCGCAAAGAACATCGTTGTATGGAACCCAGGATGCGGAAAGGGATATGAATCATATTCCCTCGCATGTGTCCTGAGAAAGCGTTATCCAGGAGCAAAGATCAGGGTTTATGGCCATGATACTGACCTTCTTAGCGTTTCAAATGCTCCTCTCATGATTCTCTCTGATGAGGCAAGCAACAGTTGGTACCAGCCATTTACAACACGAACTGCCAGCGGTGACTATACTTTCTCTAAGGAGATAAAGGATGCCATCATGTTTGAATACCATGACTGTGTTCATACAAACAACCTTCCTCCAATTGACGTTGTATTCTCACGTGACATGCTCTCGTTCCTTTCAGATTCAGCACAGAATACAGTTTTGGGCGAATTTGTCGAGAAAATTAAGGGAAATGGTGTTATAATAGTTGGTGAAAACGAAAATATTACCGGTGCAGGACTTAAAAAATCTGATGGTGAAATTCCGGTATATTCGAAATAAAATAATTTGTAAATATTATCCAGGGGGATTATAATGAGAGTTGAGTACATCAATCCGTTTGTAGAAACTTCTTACAGAGTTCTTAAAGAAGTTCTTGAAGGCGCAGAAGTAAAACGCGGAGACCTTTATCTTAAGTCTACAGCTATGCCAGTTATGGGTGTTGCTGCACTTGTTGGTCTTGCAGGAGATGTTGAAGGTCGTGTTCTTTTTGACATGACATTTGAGACAGCACTTAATATTGCTTCAAAGATGAATGGTGAAAAGATGGCAAGCTTTGATGATATGGCCAAGGCTACAATCAGCGAACTTGCTAATATTATCACAGGACAGGCTGTAACTAAGCTTCATGAGCTTGGATTCAAGTTTGACCTTACTCCACCAGCACTTTTTGCAGGTGAGAACATGGAAATTGCAGCATTGGGCGGAACATCGGAGAGTGTAGAGGCTCTTATCGTACCACTCGTAACAGATTGTGGTAAAGTTGAAGTTAACGTTGCAATCAGAGAACGCGCATAATTTAAGGAGCATAGAATGAAAACAAAAGAAGATTTTCCATCAATCAACGCACGTCCTCCTGAGGGAGAGAGAGTTGACGGAACAAAGTATCGTGTACTTGTTGTAGATGATTCGATGTTCGTTGCAAAGCAGCTTACTCAGATCCTTACAAGTGACGGATACGAAATCGTTGCAACAGCAACAGATGGAAAAGACGGAGTAGACAAGTACAAGGAACTCTGCCCTAATGTTGACTTGGTAACAATGGATATCACTATGCCTCGCATGGACGGTATCACAGCTCTCGAGCAGATCATCGCATTCGATAAGAACGCTCGTGTTGTTATGGTCAGCGCTCTTGGTAAGGAAGAACTCGTTAAGAAGTCTCTCCTTGCAGGTGCAAAGAACTACATTGTTAAGCCATTGGATCGCAAGAAGGTTCTTGAGCGCATCAGCGCATCGTTGAAATAGTCTTTTTTTACTTTCAATTCTCATATATGCGGTTCTGGAGGTTCTCCAGGACCGTCTATGTGTTTTAAATTGATTCCGACAGGTTGCTGTTCATCTTTTCCAGCAGGCAGAGAAGGGTTGTCTTTTCTTCATCGGTAAAGTTTTTAAGGCAGGAGTCCCTAAGCTGCTGTGAGATCCCAGATGTAAGCTTTTTATATTCCTTTCCCTTTTCTGTGAGGGATATGAGTTTCTTTCTGCTGTCGCTGGCGTCATTTTCCGTCATTACAAGGCCTTCCTCCGACAGCTTTTTGATCAGCACTGTTGTGGTCGATTTGTCCCTGTTTATGCGTTTTGACAGTTCTCCCATGGTGAGGGTTCCGTTTTCAGACAGAAGATAAAGTATGAATCCATGGGATGACACGAAATTTCCGTTCTTTGAAAGACGGTTGTTTGTGAAATCAGCGCTTTTAGAATGGATATGGGATATCAGCGACATCACTGAATCGATGGTGTATTTCATAGGGAGCCATTGTATCATTCTTGGGGGCTCCTGTCATTCCGCATGTACCATAAATCTTGTGTTTGAATTTTTTTGATTTTCCAATTATCATGTCTGCATGTTTGGTTTCTATTTCAAGAAGAATCTTTGTGATGTATGGGACAACATTTTCTATGTTGTCATTACGAATTTCTTTGCGCTGTTGAGCTTTTTCATTGTCTTTGCCTTGTTCAAGTTTGAGCTTTCCATGAACATAGCCCAGGAATATGCAAAGCTTGTCTATTTTGCAACATTCCTTTTTTCATGTGTCCTTGTATGCACTGTGGCTTTTACAGGCGGAAAGAATGCCTTCAACGCCGCCAATTTCAATACTCCAAGATACGGCGATTTCTTTGGTAATTTTCTTCCTTCGATCAAGGACGGGCTTTTTGCCGGAATTTTCATCGGCATAGTTTCACTGGTTGGTTCCGTGAGCATTCCTTTCTACTTCAGGATGTGGAAGCCTGCAGACGGAAGCACCGGAAGCATTCTGTGGCTTGCCTTCATCGTGGTGATTTTCTGGTTCCTTGTGACCACCTTTTTTGCCATGCAGTGGTTCATTCCTGTAAGGGTGATCATGAAGAACGGTTATTTCAAGTGCCTCAAGAAATGCTACATTCTTTTCATAGACAACATGTCCTTTACCTTTGGCATGTTTGGCGTGAACATCCTGAATCTGCTTCTTACCGTTGTTACTTTTGGCCTTTTCCCAGGTATGACCGGAATCATCTTCACCAATATGAATGCCTTAAGGATGCGTCTTTACAAGTACGACTGGATCGAGGTGAACCCTGACCTTACTCCCGAAGAAAGACGCAATGTGCCTTGGGATGATCTAATCGCAAAAGACAAGAAAACCCTTGGTCCTCGTCCTTTGAAAAGCTTCATTTTCCCTTGGAAGGAATAGAAAATAAGAGTTTTGCAAATATTGACAAAAAACCGTAAAGGATGCAAAATACTTCAAGGTAGTGTAAAATTGTACTAAAGGGGTTAAAGAATGGAAGACGATATTCTTACAATTGAAGAAGTTGCTTCGTATCTTCGTGTTAGTGAGCGCACAGTATATGACTGGGCTCAGAAGGGTGAAATTCCAAGTGGTAAAATTGGTACAGTATGGAGATTCAAGAAGTCTGAGATAGAGAAGTGGGTCAATGAGCGCCTTTCTTCTTCAGAAAAGTCTTCTTCAGATATAGTTGTTCAGATCAAGAATATTCTTTCGCCAGAGCGCATTGTGTTCATGAACCATCAGACAAAGCATGACAGCCTTGTTCAGCTGGCACAGAACCTTGCTACAGCTCCACAGGTAAAGGATGCAAAGGAACTTGAGACAGAAATCCTTAAGCGTGAAGAGCTTATGTCTACTTCCATCGGTCGTGGACTTGCAATTCCTCACGTACGTCTTTCTTCCGTTACTGATCTTGTCATGTCTGTAGGAATTTCAAAGTGTGACATCATTGACTTCCAGCCAATTGATGAGACTCCTGTACGCGTAATGTTCATGATCGGTGCTGCATTCAACCAGCACAGCTACTATCTCAAGACTTTGTCTCATCTGAGCACAAAGCTTCGTGAACCAGAGCTTTATAAAAAGCTTCTTGACGCACAGTCACCAATGGAAGCATACAACCTTCTTATCCAGTAGTACTGGAAATAGTAAATAAGGAAGGCCTGAATGATCTAGATCATTCAGGCCTTTTTTTTGTTTTCCATGTCCTATGGCAGTTCAACAGGAATCCATTTGCTTGCGTCGGTCTGGGCTCCGTCTATCTTGCCCCAGGTGACACCCTTTGCTGTCGTTTCTCCAGTCAGATATTTTTTCCCGTTTACTGTGAAAGCAAATCCCGGATGGTCTGAAACAAAACCTGCGATTGAATGCTTGTATTCGGCGCTTACAAAAATTATGGCATCCTGGTTTATCCCCTGCAGTAGAACGGCAAGGAGCATGGAACGGCTGTCGCAGTCAGAACCGCCACCAAGAAGGATGGAAGGAAGTGATGCGAAATCACTCGCCGTCTTTTCCCTTTCGTATTTGAATCCCTGTGTCCAGGTCAGGAGTTTCTGTGCTATTTCAGTAGTGTCCTTGCAATCGGGAGCTATGGCATTGGTTATGTCATAGGTTGCCTGCCGCAGTCTCTGGCATGAGTCACGGAATATGATCCTGTAGTATCGTTGCCATGCCTCTTTCCATAGGTTGCTTTTCTGGTACATGAGGAGCACCTGGTATTCACGGTCGATGAGGAATTCAGACGCTTCCTTGTCGGATGAATCTATGCTTGTGTCCACTGTCTTTCCGTCGATTGAAATCTTGATGTTCTTTGAGCCCTGTTTTGGATATGTGTATTCCGTTAGAAGTCCTGGCACATAGTAGCTTTCAAGGTCCACATATACGGAATCAAGAAGGCTTGTCATATATGGCGATGCCTTTGGTGCATCTTTGTCTGCGGCCCATGTCAAAACCATGATTATGCTTTTGTTCTCTGGGATCACAGCTGCTGCCCCGTAACCGCTTGAGTCGATTCCCATCAGGTTGCCGGAAAACAGGGCTATTGTGGTGTCGTTGTTGCGCCATTTGAATGTGTCGATGTCTGCATGGATTCCAAGTCTTGAGATCGAGGTTTCCATTGCGTCTCTTGTTCCCTTGTATTTTTCCGCAGAGTAGATCTGGATTATGGCGTGTACAGGCGCTATGGTGCTCTGTAGCTGGAATGATGTTTCACTGCTGGCCGATTCCAGTTTGAAACCTTCAGGCAGGTCAATGCACACTGACTTGCTGAATCCGTTGAAATTTGTGCGCAGGGCAAATAACGGGCATGCCGCTACCAGTGCTGCCGTCATGATGAATATTTTCTTTGCAAATCTTGTCATATTAACAATCCTTCTTTAATATATTCGGAAAATGAAAGACGTTTCTATAATTTATGAAAATGATGAAATCCTCCTTATAAACAAAAAATGTGGCGTTTCGGTACAGGGTGGAGCCGGAATCGAACATCCACTTGATGAGGAACTTCCAAAGCAGCTTGGGTATAAGATCCATCTTGTGCACAGACTGGACAAGGAAACAGCCGGAATCCTCATTGTTGCGAAGAATCCGGCGGCCGCAACCAAATGGACCAAACTCATTCAGACGGAACAGGTCCAGAAGGAATACACAGCCGTCTGTTTTGGAATTCCGCAGGTCAAAGGAAAGCCAGCCATGAAAGGCAAACTTATCGGTACTGTGGAAGCCCATGGACGCACCCAGAATGCCGAGCTTTTCTTTGAGGTTGAGAAGACATGGAAGGAGAACATTGTTTCAGTAAACGGAGAGACAGGTGAGACGTCGGAAAAAGAACTGGAACTGAGCCTTGTGCATATCACTCTTGGAACAGGCCGCATGCATCAGATAAGAATTCAGATGGCAAAAGCCGGAGCACCTCTTGCAGGCGATGACAAGCACGGAAACTTCAAGCTGAACAAGATCGCACGCAAGGCAGGCATAAAAAAACTGCAGCTTGCGGCGACAAGACTTTCAGTTCCGGTAGATGGAAAATCTAGGCTTTTTGAGATTCCTCTGCCGGAACATTTCAAGTGCCAGGGCTAGATATAAGAAGCCCTGGAGAAAATTTTTCACAGATTTTCACAAGGGTAGATTACTCCCCATTCCTTTCTGAGATTGTCCATAAGCTTCATGATGCGTAATGTTTCTTCGTGTGGCATTGATGGACATTCAATCTTTCCCTGTTCAAGGATTTCCTTGCATTCAAGGACCTCGTATTCATAGCCCGTGGAGATTTCAGGAAAGTCAATGTGCTTGAGCAGCACGTCGTTTGTGTCATAGAGGCTGAGCGACTGAGGATTGTTGATGTTCTCTACGATGGCATATCCATTGCTGCCGTAGAAAATTCCTTTTCTGTCGGAACGGCTTGTGAATCCGCTTGAAAGGAATGCTGTTTTTTCGTCCTTGAAGAAAACCGTCATGCTGTTGAACTTGTCTACGCCTGTGTCTGTAAGACCTGCCGACGATTCGATCTTTTCTATGTCATCTCCAAAGAACATGGTTGCAAAGTTCAGACAATATACACCAAGGTCAAGAAGGGCACCGCCTGCAAGTTCAGGGCGTGTCATGCGTTCCTTATGTGCTATGCTGTAGTGAAGGTTTGCGCTCAAGGTGTCGACCTCACCGATGATTCCGCTGGCTATGGTTTCAGCTATGATTTTTCTTGAAGGCATGTAACGGGTCCAGATAGCTTCCGTCACCAGAACACCTGCTTTTTCCGCATCCTCAAGGATTTCCTTGGCTTCTGTGTGGTTTCTTGTGAATGACTTTTCACAAAGCACTGCCTTCTTGTTTGCTATGCACAGCTTCATGTTCTGATAGTGCTGTGAATGTGGTGTAGCGATGTATACCAGGTCGATGGAAGGATTCTGGAGCATTTCTTCATAGCTTCCGTATGCCTTGGGGATCTTGAATTCCGCCGCAAAGGCCTGTGCTTTTTCCAGGGATCTTGATGCGATGGCATAGATTGTTGCCTGTTCCGGAATGGCGGCAACTGTTTTTGCCATGGTCTTGGCGATGCTTCCTGCGCCGATGATTCCAATGTTCATAAGGACTCCTTGAGATAGTGTATTTTGAATTGTTTTTTACATGCTTCCATTATCAGCCACATGTCCATAAAAATCAAAATAATAAGTTGTTGAATTCTAGTGAATCAGACCGTTTTATGTGTTATAATCGGGCCATGGTAAAGTTTATAGCAAAACTCCTTGGAGCCTTGAGCAATAATACCAGGCCGGGAGCAATAGCCCATGCCGTTTCATGCGGCATTCTTCTTGGTTTTGTGCCAAAGGACAATCTCCTCTGGTATGTTCTTTTCGTTTTCATACTCTTCATGAACATACAGCGTGGAGCCTATGCCCTGTCCATCCTTCTTGGTGCGGCACTTACAGTTTTCCTTGACCCTCTTTTTGATACTGTTGGATATAGTATCCTCACTATTGAAAGCATGAAGGCAACCTATGCTTCGCTTCTCAATATTCCGTTTGTGGCCTTCACAAAGCTGAACAACACTGTGGTCATGGGATCTTTGGTGTGTGGAATCATCGCATATGCACCGGTCTATGGTCTTGCAAGAGTATTTGTATGGGCATGGAGAAAGTATCTTGCGGAGAAGGTAAGAAAACTTAAGATCGCCGCTGTCATCAAGAATATTCCTCTTGTAGAAAAAATCGCGGGAATGATTTCGGAGTAACCTATGGCTGAGAAAGAAAAGAAAGAGAAGAAGGCTAAGAAGCCTAAGAAAGAAGCAAAGAAGTTCCCGGCCAAAAAGATGCCAGGAATGTTCAAGAAGGCATACACAGATAAAAAGCTCGAGAAGAAAATTCTCAAGCGTCTTTATGTTCCGTCTGACAAAAAGGAAGTTACAGCTCTCTTTGAGAAGGGAGCAAATCCAAAGAAGCCTGAGTGCATGGCCATGTCTATGGAAAGGCAGTTCACAAAGGCTGAACTCAAGCATTTCAAGTCACTGGCAAAGCAGATAAAGGCACAGAAGTCTATTTTCAGTCTTGTACCATTCGTTGCGGTTGTAGCCGTTGTAGCAGGTGTTGGCATTGCCGTCACAATCTTTAAGAACCCTATCACAAAAAAGGCCCTCATTTTTGGATGCCAGAAGGTCGCAGGTGCAAAGACTGAAATCCGTTCCGTTAACCTTGAGATTTTTGGAACCTCACTTACAGTCAATGGATTGGCAGTTGGAAACAAGAACGAGGAATTCAAGAACATCTTTGAAGCTGAGAAGATCGAGGTTTCATTCAGTCTCGCTCAGGCTCTTCGCGGAAGATTCGACTGCAGGAACATAGAAGTTTCTGGAATGCAGTTCAACACCGACAGAAAGACAAGCTGCAAGCTTCCATTGCAGGAAATAAAGGACAAGGTGGAAGAAAAGGAAAATTCCGAAAGCGCATTCATGGTTTCACTCAAAGCAAGATCGGATGTTGCTCTTGAACGCCTTAAGTCCCAGACTACTGCCATGCTTGGAGGCGGAACACCTGAGGAAATCGTAAAGAACCTTGAGGCCCAGTTGAAGACTCCTGTTGTCGTAAAAGAAACAAAGGAACAGTCTGAGGCTCTTGTCTCAAAATGGAAGTCAAAGCCGGATGAGATCAAGAAGCAGGTCTCGGATTTTTCTTCTTCTGTAAAGGATCTCCAGAAACTTGATCCAACAAAGATCAAGGATGTGACAGAACTTAAGGCAACTCTTGAAAAGCTCCAGAAGGCAGCTGACGACAGCAAGAAGGTCCAGAAGAACGTTTCTGGTGTGGCAGATGAAATCAAGGCTGACTCAAAGAAGGTTCAGCAGCTTGGTGAGAATGTGACAAAGGCTGTAGCTGATGACAAGAAGTTTGTGCAGGATACAGTCGGTGGTGCCGTTGATTCCGTAAAGAACGCAAAGGCCATCCTCAACGACGCACTTGAGACTGTTGCCTGCAGCATGCTTGGCGAGTACTATCCATATGCAAAGAAGGGACTTGCCTATGTTGAGCAGATGAAGGCTTCTTCCAACGATACTTCAAAACCAAAGGAAAAGGTAAAGAAGGAAAAGAAGCAGGCAAGACAGCGTCTCCGTGGTACTACTTTCTGGTACGGAACAACAAAGCCAGCCTTCCTTATCGAAAGAATGTTTGCTTCGGGACCTAATTTCGAAGCAAAAGTCATTGATATTTCCAACGACCAGGATCTTCTTGGAAAGCCTATGAAGGGTGAGGGGGCTTTCTCTCTTGGAAAGACATCCCATACAGCAAACCTTGTGGTTGATACAAGAAAGAATTCTTCTGCAAAGCTTGTTACTCTCGGTTATTCGGGAAAGGGTTTTGGCGCAAACATTGACGGAAAGAAAGTCGCTTCTGCAAGTGGAGTTCCATCGATTGAAGGTACAGCTGCCATCACAATGAAGGGGGCCTTTGACTTTGGCGCATTTGAGGCAGACGGAAGCATCGACCTATATCCTGTAAAGCTTACATCCGACGGTCTTGGAAACGAGACTGTCACAAAGTACTACAACAAGGCTCTTGCTTCGGTCGACAGGATCAAGGCAGGCTATCATGTTGGATTCTCTGATGCAAAGGGTGTTGACTTTGGTCTTACAGGAAACTTTGGCGAGCAGTTTGGAAAGGCTCTTATGGCAGCCGCTTCTGAAATCGGAAGTGACGCAAAGGACAAGGCTCTTGCTATGCTCAACGATAAGATCAACGGTTCTTCTTCTGAAGCCCTTGCAAAGGTAAAGGAATTTGCCGGAATCGAAGGTGACATAAATGCACAGAACGCAAACCTTGCTACAGTGCAGAAGTCATTGGACAACAAGAAAGCTCAGTTTGAGTCTGAAATAAAGAAGCGTGCCGGTTCTGCTGTTTCCGGGGCTGTGGACAAGGCTCTTCCATCCGGAACAAAGGATGCCTCCAAGGCTCTTAAGAAGCTTTTCTAAATTGGGAATTGACGATATTGTGCATTTTATGGTATTTTATTCCATAATTTGCATATAATTTATAGGAGTTATACATGTCAGGACACAATAAATGGTCGACAATTAAACATGCCAAGGGTGCTGCTGAT
>JAGHUO010000049.1 GCA_018064785.1 Candidatus Treponema equi | reverse complement strand
TATGAATTCTGTGCCCGCTGTGATACCATTACCCTTGCTCCCCAGACTGATGAACTGAAGATTCCTGAAAGTGAATTTGTTGTTGGTCATGTATATATTGTTTTTGATCACTTTACTGAAACACTACATATTTTCGGTCTCAACTACATTGAGCACCAGATTGATCTGCAGAAGGCAGTTGATAATCTCAAGACACGTCTTAATGACCTTGATTTCAGTTATCTTTCAGCTCCGGAAGATCCAAAGCCTGTTCGTACAATCACTGACCTTGAGCTTTCAGAAAAGGAATACAAAGATAAAGTAGTTGCACTCAAGAAAGAAATTGTTGCCGGAAATATTTTTCAGGCAGTTCCAAGCCGCCGTCTTCAGCTTGAATGTGAAAACAGCGCAATGGAAATCTATCGCCGTCTTCGCAGTGTAAATCCAAGTCCATATCTTTTTTATCTTGATTTTGGCGACCGACAGCTTGTTGGTTCAAGTCCTGAAAGTCTGGTTCGTGTCCGTGATGGAATGGCTTCGATCAGACCAATTGCCGGAACCCGCCGCCGTGGAAAAGATGCTGCCGAAGATGAAGCATTGAAAGAAAATCTTCTTTCAGATCCAAAGGAAAAAAGTGAACACCTTATGCTGGTTGACCTTGCAAGAAATGATCTTGGACGTGTCTGCAAACCGGGTTCTGTAGAAGTAACACGCTATATGGACTGCGAATATTTCAGCCATGTAATGCATCTTGTAAGCGATGTTCAGGGAAAAGTCCGTGATGATTACAAGCAGATTCAGGTTCTTCGATCTGCATTCCCTGCAGGTACAGTTTCTGGTTCACCAAAAATCAGTGCTATACAGATTTTGAGCCGCCTGGAAAAAATCAAGCGCCGTTTCTATGCAGGAGCAGTAGGTTATCTTCAGACTAACGGAGACCTTGATTTCTGTATCGGCATCCGCTGTGCATTAAAGCAGAATTCAACATGGAGCCTTCAGGCTGGAGGCGGAATCGTCTATGACAGCAATCCTGACCGCGAATGGGAAGAAACAAATGAAAAGCTTGGAGCTTTGCGTGCAGTAATCGAAGGAGGAAAAAAATGATTTTAGTAATCGATAACTATGATAGTTTTACATACAACGTCGTCCAGTCTTTGCAGCGTCTTGCTGACGAAGAAGTAAAGGTTGTCCGTTCGAAGGAAATTACAGTTCAGCAGATTGAAGAACTTAAACCAAACCGCCTTGTAATCAGTCCTGGACCTGGAACACCAAGCGAGGCCGGCGTTTCAATTGAGGCAATCAAATACTTCGCGGGCAAGATTCCAATTCTTGGAGTATGCCTTGGACACCAGTCAATCGGAGAAGCATTCGGTGCAAAAATCGTTCAGGCAAAATACATCCGCCACGGCGTAGTTGAAGAAATGGATACTGATGGCCGCGGTCTTTTCCGCATTATGGGAAAGAAAGGAACATTCACACGTTACCATTCACTTGCCATCGATGAATCTACACTTCCGGCTGAATTTGAAGTAACTGCACGTGCTGCTGACGGCGAGATCATGGGTATCCGCCATAAGACAATGTGCATCGAAGGAGTTCAGTTCCATCCGGAATCAATCGCATCCTCAAACGGAGACGACATCTTCAAGGCATTCCTAAGCTACCGCCGCGAAAACCTCAACGTGCCTGGACTTCTGAACAAGCTTGTGGCAAAGGAAGACCTTACTGAAGACGAAGCATCCCTCTTCATGGAAAATCTTGCCGACGGAACTCTTGATGAAAAGATCACAGCATCAGTCATCATGGGCCTTGCATGCAAGGGAGCCGCAGTCAGCGAAATCGTTGGTTTTGCAAAGGCACTCCTCAAGGTAAAGAGAGCCCTCCCTGTTGAATTCCACGACCATGCAGAAATCGTTGGTACCGGTGGAGACGGAAAGGGAAGCTTCAACATTTCTTCCCTCAGTGCAATTGTAACGGCAAGCTGCGGACAGACAGTGACAAAGCACGGCAACCGCGCCGTAAGCTCAAAGTCAGGTGCGGCAGACTTCTTTGAGAACCTTGGCATCAACATCATGGCTGATCCTGCAAAGACATGCTCACTTGTCGAAAAAACAAAGTTCGGATTCTTCATGGCAACCGTATATCATGCCGCAATGCGTTTTGCAGCACCTGTACGCAAGGCAATGGGAATCAAGACAATCATGAACATCATGGGACCTCTTCTTAATCCGGCCGGAGCTGAATATGAAGTTCTTGGTGTCTACTCAAAGGATCTTCTTGAGACCTATGCCCATGCAGCAAAGAAGCTTGGTGCAAAGCGCGTAATGGTAATCACAAGCGACGACGGCTATGATGAGATCAGCCCTTGTGCAAAGACCCACGTTTTCCAGATCAATGGAGACGGAAAGGAATACCAGTATGTAATCGATCCAAAGAACTTTGGACTTGAAAACATGAATGAAGACGAGCTCAACGGTGGAAACGGCGCCGACAACGCAGCCCTCGCCATGGAAATCCTCAACGGTGCAGGCCGTCCAACAATCAAGGCAGCCGTCTGTCTCAATGCAGGCGCCGTGCTTTACATAAGCGGAAAGGCAAAGACCTTGAAAGACGGATATGAGATGGCAAAGGAATCAATCGATTCAGGCAAGGCAAAAGCAAAGCTTGAGGAAATTGTAAAAGTTTCACAGGAAATGAACGCATAATGAATATTCTTGATGAAATAGTACAGCAGAGAAAAAAGGATATTGCGGAACGCGGAATGGAAATGGGATTTGACATCCCTGCCGAAAGAACACGTCCTGTAGTTCCTTTTCTTCCTGGCAAGGGCGTCATACTTGAAGTAAAGAGAGCAAGCCCAAGCAAGGGAGATATCGCACCGTCCCTTGATTCCGCGGCAACTGGCCTTGCTTACGTCAATGCAGGCGCCGCGGCAATTTCCGTTCTGACGGAAGAACATTGGTTCAAGGGAACCCTGGAAGACCTTAAGAAAGTGACAGCCGCAGTCGGAACAAAGGCCGCTGTGCTTCGCAAGGATTTTCTTATCCATGAGGATGAAATAGACATCGCATACAGATGCGGCGCCGACGCAGTACTTCTCATCGCAAGAATCCTTGATGATGAAAGGATTGTCGCGATGGCAAAGAGATGCCAGGACCTTGGAATCACCGCCCTGGTTGAGCTCAAGATGGAAGATGACCTTAGAAAGCTTGCCCTTGTTGCAAAAGCGGTGAAATCAGATTCCGTAGTATGCGGAGTAAACTGCCGTGACCTAAAGAATTTTTCGATAGACCTTCTTGGTCCAAGCGGAGTTCTTGAGGACATCAAGGCCATCATGGGACCTGAAGTTCGCGTCGTTTTTGAAAGCGGAATCAGAACACCTGAAGCCGCGGATTTTGCAGGCAGCCTTGGATTTACAGGCATGCTTCTTGGCGAGGCTGCGGCAAGAAATCCTGACGAAGCAAAATGTCTTGTAGAAAGCTTTGTGAATGCAAAAGAAACCCGCCACTCAAGGTTCTACACGGAACTTGCTGTGAAGATTCATAAAAACCGCCTTGAAAGCAAGAGCAGACCTCTTGTAAAGATATGCGGAATCACAAGCATTGGCGACGCAAAACTTGCAGCTGAAACTGGAGCCGACTATCTTGGATTCATTTTCTGCAGCAAAAGTCCACGCAATGTTTCGGAAAAAATCCATGACTTTGCAGACAGAATTCCGTCCTTGAAAAAAAAACATGAAGTAAAAACCGTCTGCATCATAACAGAGACAGACAGTCCGGAAGCAAAGACAGCCCTTGAACTGGCTGAGAAAGGAATCTTTGACGCGGTCCAGGTACACGGCTATAATACAGCCCTTGCTTTCCTTTCACAGGAAAAACTTCGCCACATGCCTCACTGGTGTGCCGTGGCGGTGGGAACCGAAGATGACCTTGCAAAACTTGAGCAGCTGAGAAAACTTGGAGAACCGCGCATACTTGTAGACGCAAAACTTGAAGGCTTTCTTGGCGGAACGGGAACAAAAGTAGAAGAAAGCATTGCGGCAAAGATCGCATCAAAGCAGAAGTTGTGGCTTGCAGGCGGACTTAATCCAGATAACATTGGGTCTACCATCGCCACCCTTAATCCGGAGCTTGTGGACCTTTCCAGCGGCCTTGAAATGGAACCTGGGAAAAAGGATCCTGAGAAACTGAAAGCATTCCAGAAGATAATGATGGAGGAAAAATAGATGAAATATTCAACAGACGGATTTTTTGACAATTACGGTGGAAAATACGTAGCGGAAGTACTTCGCCGTCCACTGGATGAACTTGAAGTGGCATTCAAGAAGTTCATGAGCGACCCGGAATTCCTTGAGGAGCTCAAGGTAATCCGCCGCGACTATATTGGCCGTGAAACACCTCTTTACTTTGCCCCAACCGCAACAAAACTTCTTGGCGGTGCACAGATTTACATCAAGCTTGAAGGACTCGCAAACACAGGCGCACACAAAATAAACAACGCCATCGGACAGTGTCTTCTCGCAAAACGCATGGGAAAACAGCGCATCATTGCAGAAACCGGAGCCGGACAGCACGGCCTTGCAACGGCAGCAGCATGCGCAAAACTTGGTCTCGACTGTACGATTTACATGGGTGAAATCGACGTAAAGCGTCAGCAGCCTAACGTTGCAACTATGGAAATGTACGGTGCAAAGGTTCATGCCGTAAAATCTGGAAGCCGTACCTTGAAAGATGCCGTTAACGAAGCCATGCGCGACTGGGCAGCTCATCCAGATACAACACACTACGTTCTTGGTTCGGCATTGGGACCAGCTCCTTTCCCTGATATCGTACGTGAATTCCAGAGCGTCATCGGCTATGAAGTTGAGGAACAGTGCAAGGAACGCGGAATCGACATTGGCGCCATGGTTGCCTGTGTTGGCGGCGGTTCAAACAGCATCGGTTTCTTCACTCCATTCATCGACAAGAAAGAGCCGCGTCTCATCGGTGCAGAAGCAGGCGGAATCGGACCGGGCGTCGGTGAAAACGCAAGCCGCATGACAGGAAACGCAAGCCGCGAAGGAATCGTCCAGGGATACAAGTCAAGGTTCCTTCTGGACGAAGACGGACA
>JAGHUO010000166.1 GCA_018064785.1 Candidatus Treponema equi | reverse complement strand
CTCTTGATCCAAAGACGGCAAAGAAGGTTCTTGAGCTTACAGAAGAACTTGTTGCAAAAGATAATCTTACAACGTTCATGGTTACACATAACATGAGGGATGCTATCCGCTATGGAAACCGCCTGATTATGATGATGGACGGAAAAATTGTTTATGAAGTTGGCGGCGAAGAAAAGAAAAATCTTAAAGTTGAAGATCTTCTTGAAAAATTCAGCATTGCCGGTGAAATGAACGACAGAATGCTTTTGTCCTAGGAAATTATAATGATTCAGTTAGTGGCTTTTTTAGGTAATTACGGAAGGGAATATGAAGATACAAGGCATAATGTTGCCTGGCTTTTTGAATCTGCCCTTCCTTTTGCAAATAAGATTTCATGGCAGTCAAAGTACAAGGCGGACTTCTGCTGCGTAGACTACGATGTGTTTGCAACATGGCTTAAGGATGCAGGACTCATTAAGGAAAGAGACAATGGAACCCTTCCTGTTCCTGACTGCGCTCCAAAGAAAATCTATTTCATGAAGCCAATGACCTACATGAATTTGAGCGGTCAGGCAATCGGAGAAGCAGCACGCTTTTTTAAGATTCCGGCTTCAGATGTGCTTGTCGTTCATGATGAGATCGAACTTCCTTTGGGAACTGTAGGCCTTAAATGGTCCGGTGGTCTTGGCGGTCACAACGGACTTCGTTCAACAAAGGAAACTTTCGGGACACCAGATTTCTGGAGAATCCGCATCGGTGTTGGAAAGCCTGCCAATGGAAATGTGGCCGACTATGTTCTTGGTTCCTTTACAAGCGATGAAAAAATCACCTTGTCCCAGATTTTTACAATGATGCACCCGATGTTTGCAAAATTCCTTACGATAAAAGATGCTGCTAATCTTCAGAAGGAATGGAACAAGAAAAAACTTGTGGAACTTAATTAGTTTCCTGATGCCAATAAAAAAGGGCTGCCCGGTTTCGGACAGCCCTTTGCCTTTTCTGAATTTTACTTCAGTTTAGTTTGCCTTTTTCTTTGCAAGTGTTGTAACGCCTTCAATAACAAGGATTACTGAAAGAACGATCATCAATGCTGCAAGGATAACCTGTGCATAAGGACCCCAGTCAGCACCACCTGCTGCAATAACCTTGAGCTGGCCGATCAAAGTGATAGCAAGTGAAGAAATTGTAACAACGATCATGAATGCCATTGGAGCAAGGAACATCTTGTTGTTCTTTCCAATGTTACCGAGCCATGTTGCAACTGCAAGGAGACCGATACCTGCAAGGAGCTGGTTTGAAGCACCGAAGAGTCCCCAGATTTTCTGCCAGCCTGTAAGACCGAGGGCAACACCAAGAACTACAGTAAGAACTGTTGCGAATACAGGGTTAACCATAACCTTCTTCCATCCGTTTGTGATGTCCTTTGCTGTCTGTCCTGGTTCAAGCCAGAATTCCTGGAACATGAAACGGGCAAGACGAGTTGCTGTATCAAGTGATGTAAGACAGAATGCAGAGTATGTAAGAACGAGGAGTGTGTAGAGGATGTTTTCAAGTCCTGCACATCCAGGGATCTTTGCACACATTGCAGAAATACCACCGGCGAAGATGTCTGTAGCACCCTTTGTGTGACCTGTCTGGCGAGCATAAGCGATTGCACAGAGTGTAAGAACTGCGAGTACACATTCGAGGAGCATACCACCGTAAGCGATAGGCTTTGCATCCTTTTCCTTATCCAACTGCTTGGAAGTTGTTCCTGAAGAAACAAGTGAGTGGAAACCAGAAATGGCACCACAGGCAACTGTTGTAAAGAGGATTGGGAAGATAGGCTTTCCTGGTACAGAAGCGAATGCTGGGAAGCTTGCAGGATCAATGTTAGGGTGAGCACCTACAACACCAACGAATGCAACGAAGAGCATTGCATAAAGAAGGAATGATGAAAGGTAGTCACGTGGCTGAAGAAGAATCCAGACTGGTGTAACTGAAGCGATTGTGATGTATACACCGATGATGATCATCCATGTTGTTCCGCTAAGGTAGATTGGATGCCAGTTCATACCGATTGCCATACAGGCAACGATTGCTGCAACGCCAAGAATTGTTGAAACAAGCATTGAAGCTCCGCGGCGGTAAACTGCGAAACCAAAGATGATTGCAACTACGATGAACATCAATGAAACCATTGCTACAGATGCATTTGCGCTTGAAGCAGCTACATCAAGAACTCCGTCCTTGAATGTTGCCTTGAAAGTTCCGGCTACGATAGAAGCGAATGCTGCGACAACGAGGATGAGTGTAAGGTAAGAGAAAGTTACGAAAAGCTTCTTTGCTCTCTTGCTCATGTTTGCGTTGATGATTTCACCGATAGACTGTCCCTTGTGGCGGATAGATGCGTAGAGGGCACCAAAGTCATGTACGCCACCAAAGAAAATTCCACCGACGAGAATCCAGAGAGTTACTGGAACCCAACCAAATATTGCGGCACCGATAGGACCAGTGATAGGACCTGCACCTGCAATTGATGAGAAGTGGTGTCCCATGAGAACCGGAGCCTTAGCCGGAACATAGTCTACACCGTCTTCAAGTTCATGTGCTGGAGTTGGATTGTTACCTTCTCCTACACCCCACTGTTTGCAAAGCCATCTTCCATAGAAGAGGTATCCGCATGCAAGAACTGCAATACAGATGACAAGCAGCAATAATGTGTTCATATATTACCTCCAAATAATAATTCACATATCAAAACGAGAGAATCTTTTTAAGGGATTTCTTTACGCATTTTCCGCTTCTGTTGGTGATGATTTTATCGACGGAACAATCCAAAAGGACCGTGTGGAATTCCGACCATCCCCAGAAACTGAATCTGTAGCTTTTATATTTTCGGAATTTTTTGAGAAGCTTTACCGCATCTTTTTCTGCATTGTCGCAGATGAAAAGAGGAGTTATATAGGTGTACATGTGCCCAGGGCCTATGTGTGCGTGGCTTTCCCAGTCGGATTCAACGTATCTCAAGGATGACAAAAAGATTTCCTTTGTGAGAGACGGAACCTTGAAAATGTACATGAATTCTTCGGAATCAGCGGACCAGAGATTTGCTTTTCTTGAAACGACAAAATTTTCCGCGTGCTCAAAATAGTCACAGCGGGCATTGAGGAATTCCGCATCCTTGCAGAGGTTGATATTGTAACAGGCACCAAGAGAAGTCAAAAGCTTCTCTAAGACGGCATCGGAAGTCAATTACTTTAGTCCTATTAAAGTTTCTACAGTATAATTATAAACCCGTTGAACAAGTTGTTCAATTAAATTCTTGTGGAGTTGATTTTTGCCGATAAATAAGTATGGCTAAAAAAAGTTCTATCAGAGTGACTTATGATTTTCCGGTTACAGTGACATTTGCTCTTGTCGCTGCCCTTGTGTTTCTTCTTGATGTGTTTGCATTCAAGGGAAAACTATGCAATACAGTTTTCATCTGCCATGGCTCAAAACAGGCTGCAGTTCCATTCAATTTCAAATCGGCAGGTGATTTTGCCGGCCTTTTTCTTTTTGTCTTTGGCAACCTCAGCTGGGAAATGTTCTTTGCAAATATCGTAATGATTCTTCTGCTGGGACAGATTCTTGAGGAACGCTACGGAAGCGTCATGCTTGCCTTGATGATGTTCATCTCGACTTTTGTGGCCGGAGTTCTTACGGCATGCATGTCAACAGTTCCTCTCTGTGGAGCGGGAACAATGGTTTTCATGATGTCAGTTCTTATCTCACTCACGGAACTTACTAAGAAAAGAATTCCGGTATCCTGTCTTCTTGTTTTTGTATTTTGCCTTGCCTTTGAAATCTACAGAAACGTAAATGGGGCTTCAGGCGCTGATGTTTTGCAGAAGTCTGTTGGTGTCATCGTAGAGATCATAGGCGGAATCTGTGGAAGCATTTTTGGATTCCTTGTGTCGCCTAAAAAACGTGGGGCCACAAAAAAATCTACAAAGACCCAGGTGAGCTATGACGATGAGGACGATGGCGCAAGTAGAAAAACATGGTCATCAAGTTCTTCCAGTGAAGAAACAATAATCGGAACATTGAGTTAATCTTGTCATGCTGAACTGATTTCAGCATCAGTAAAAGAAAACTAAAATAGAGGAACTGCCCTAAAAGTATGGAGATAAATTATGTCGGAATATAAGTGCCGTTTTTGTCCTGTTTGCCTTGGACGCGGATGCATGGGACAGCTGCCTGGAATGGGTGGAGAAGAAAACAATAAAAACTTTATTCTCAATTGTGATGAATGGAAGACAATTCCTTCAGGAACTTTTTCTGATGGCAATGCAATTCTAAGACTGGCTCCAATGACGGGTGCGGAACAGAATATGGGTTACGCTGATGAAAAGCAGTATTACTTTGACATGATGAAAGCCTGTGCTGAAAGCAAAACTGCCATTTCCATCGGCGACGGTACGCCGGACTGCAAGTTGCTTTATGGAATTGAAGCCGTAAAGTCTGTTGGAAAAAAAGCTGCAGTTTTCATCAAACCCTATGAAAATAAAAAGGTCCTTGAAAGAATGGAATGGGCGGAAGAAATTTCCGAATACAGCGGAATAGACATCGATGCATTTAACATTGCCACAATGCGCAATGCGGCTCATCTTGAAAAAAAGACCGCAG
>JAGHUO010000040.1 GCA_018064785.1 Candidatus Treponema equi | reverse complement strand
ACTACGGCAGTGGGAGAAAAAGAAGGATTCAAAAGGAAACCTTTTCCTGACCTTGCCAATGAAATCATCCGCATCATGGGTGTTGATAAAGAAGAAGTTGTCTACATCGGAGATTCTGAAGTTGATGTGGCAACGGCCCGCAATGCAGGCATCAAATGCATCAGCGTAACCTGGGGATTCAGAAGCAGAAAATTACTCGAAGAAAACGGAGCAAAAATTTTTGCAGACAAACCGGAAGAAATTCTAAATTTAATTGAACGGCTATGAACAAAGACAGATTCTTACAGGGACAGATTGCGGAAGAATTTGATTTCTATAAAATCCGCGAAATAATCTCCCATTTTGCTCAGAGCGAGGAAGGCCGTGATGCCGTTCTTGCCCGTGAAAGCACAACAGACAAAGAGACAATAGACCTTCTCAAGAACATGGGCCGTCAGTGGAACATCTATCTCAATTCTGACAATCCACAGGCTCTTTTTGCATGGCCACCTGTAAAGGAAATTTTTCCGGCACTTGGCATCGAAGGCGGATGCCTGAATCAGGAACAGATTTTTGCCCTTGGTCTTTTTTCAACATATACTGAAAAAACAAGGAGCGCCATCAACGGAGCAAAGGACGACATAAAAATTCCGGATCTCGCAAAAGTAATTTTTGATGCTCCTTTCCTTGGGCAGGCTGCAGATGAAATCTTTAGGATTCTTGACATCTCAACAGGTCAGGTAAAGGATCTTCCTGTTCTTAGGGAAATACGTTCCCGCATAGCTTCACTCAAAAGAGAAATTGACAACGCCATAAGAAAATATACTTCCGACAGCAGCCTTAACCAGGCACTCCAGTCAAACGTTCCAGCTTTCCGCGCAGACAGGGAGCTCCTAGCAGTCCGTGCTGACAGAAAGAATTCAATCAAAGGCATCGTGCATGAAGTAAGCGCCACAGGACAGACTGTCTATATTGAGCCGGATGAAATCGTCAAGTCAAACAATGCCCTTGTAGAGGAAGAGTTCCGTCTTCAGTCGGAGATAAACAAGATTTTCCGTGAGCTTACTGAAAGTCTTGGAAAATACAAAGAGGATTTCATAAAGGCACAGGAACAGATGCTTCTATTGGACAGCACCTATGCAGCAGCAAGATGGCAGAATTCCATCAACGGAATTTTTGCGGAAGATTGTGACGTGGACTATGAGCCACCACTGATCAGCAAGGCCCGTCATCCACTTCTTGGAGAAAAAGCTGTTCCTGTCACCATAACATTCATGCAGGGTAAGAGAGTCCTCATAATAACCGGACCAAATACAGGCGGAAAGACAGTGACCTTGAAGACAGTGGCCCTCTTTGCCCTCCTGAACCAGGCAGGATTTCCTTTGCCGGCGGAAGAAGGAACAAGACTTCCAATGTTCAGTTCTATCTTTGCGGACATTGGAGACGAACAGTCCATCGCGGAATCATTGAGTACATTTTCAAGCCGCATGAAAAATGTGGCCCTTGCCCTGAACAACACAGACGAAAGATCACTTGTGCTTCTGGATGAACTTGGAAGCGGAACTGATCCATTGGAAGGCAGCGCCATCGCAATGGCTACCCTGGATCTTCTTCTTGAGCGAGGTTCCTTTGTCATAGTGACAACCCACCATGGCGTACTTAAGAACTATGGGTACACAAATCCAAGCTGCATAAACGCAAGCGTGGAATTCAGCACGGAAACCATGCGTCCGACATACAACCTTCTCATGGGTATTCCGGGTGAAAGCCATGCCCTTGATATTGCCCTTCATTCAGGTCTGCCTAGGGAAGCCGTAGAGAAAGCACAGAATTATATTTCTACGGAACAGGCCGACGTAAGTTCCCTGATCAAAGGTCTTACATCAAAGCATGAGGAACTGGATGATCTTTTGAGACAGCAGCGGATCAAAGGCGCTGAACTCCAGAACAAGGAACACAAGATACACAGCAGGGAAATCAAGGTCATCGAGCGTGACATCGAACTCAAGGAAATAGAAAACAAACAGAGTTTTTCTTTTTTACGCGAGACCAGAAGCCAGCTTGAAAATCTTGTGCGTATTCTGCGTGAAGGAGAGATCACAAAAGAGAAGACACAGGGCGTAAAGAAATTCATAAGCGATCTTGAGGATTCCATCGACGAACAGAAGGTTCAGCTTGAACAGAAAAGAAAAGAACTTGAAGAAGAAATCAGCAAGCTTAAGGCTGAAGAAGAAAAGATTGCCGAAAATGGCATGCGCATAACAAAGGCAAAGGAACACAAGACAGCCAAGGGAAAGAAAACAAAGCAGCGTCTTTCCAATGCGGAAGCCCTTAAGAACGCTTCTGTGGATGAACGCCAGGTAGACTTTGCAAAGCACCAGAAAGACCCAAAGAAACCGGCAGTCACAAAACTTGTCTATACAGAAGGCATGGAAGTCCTTTGCGGTGCAGAGAAAAGAAAGGGAACTCTCGTAAGAAAAGTCAAAGACGGAATATGGCAGGTTCAGATTGGATTCATGAAGATTGAAGTTCCACAGCGTCAGATGGTTCCGGCTGAAAAGATAGAGATGCCTTATTCACGTGCGGACTACTTCGTTGAGACGACAGCTTCTGAAAATGACGAGGCTCCAAAGTTTGAGCTGCGTCTTCTTGGAATGCGATGCGAGGAAGCAATGCGTGCCCTTGAGCACCAGCTGGATCTTTGCGCCATAAAGAATTTCAGGAATTTTTCCATTGTCCACGGAAAAGGAAACGGGATACTGCAGCAGGCGGTCCATGATTACCTGTCACATTATCCCGGTGTAAAGGATTATCGCTTTGCACGTCCTGAAGAAGGCGGAAGCGGAAAGACTTATGTTGAACTGAACTAAACTTCAAGCTCAGGAATTCTTTCCTTGAGTTTCGAAAGGAATTCCTTGCCTGTGACACCCTCGCGAAGACAGACAAAAATGCAGTTTTCACCGGCGATGGTTCCGAGAATCTCTTCAATATTCAGGGAATCAAGGGCATTGGTAACACTGTGGGCATAGCCACCAAGGGTCTTTATGACACAGATGTTTCCGCTGAAATCAATACTGATGTAACCGCGAAGAAAATCCTGGGCATATATCTGGTCATTCTCAGAATAGTTCTCTTCCTCCGGAATTGTATATACATAACCGTTATTTCCGTCGCTCACCTTTCCAACTTTCATAAGCTTAAGGTCACGACTCAACGTTGCCTGAGTGACCTCAAATCCATCTGCAAGAAGAAGATTCAAAAGTTCATCCTGGCTTTTTATCTTGTTTCCCTTAATGAGTTTCTTTATGGTCTTAAGTCTTATGTGTCTGTCTTTCATATATGCATATAATATACAGAATTTTGCATAATTATGCAAAATATTTTGCATTTTATTGTAATGTTTTCTATTATTTGGTATAGTTTTCAATCAATAAATAGAAATCTTGCTATTAAAGGAGTATTTTATGGCAATTTCATGGAATAACTTGGACAAGCTTGAATCCTTCAAGAAGCTCCAGTCCCTCAAAAATTCAGTTTCAGTTGCAAAGGAACTTTCTGGTTCTGACGGCGCAAAGCGCGTTGCAGAATATTCAATTCCTATGGCAGGCGGACTTACATACAATTATGCAGCAAAACAGGTAAACGCTCAGGTTCTTTCTGTACTTGAAGAACTTGCAAAGGAATCACAGCTCCTTGAAAAATTCGAAGCACTCTACAACGGTGATGTAATCAACACTGGAGAAAACCGCATGGTTCTTCACCAGCTTCTCCGCGGACAGCTTGGCAAGGATGTTATGGCTGACGGCGT
>JAGHUO010000120.1 GCA_018064785.1 Candidatus Treponema equi | reverse complement strand
AAATTCATGGAAAACGACTACTATTCAATGCTTGCCTATGACAAGAAGCAGACATTCGGAATCGAAGCCGCAACAATTCTCTGGAAGTTCAATCTTCGTGGAGAAGCTTGCTACAACCTTACTGATGATACAGCCGGTGATGATCCTTGGGTAAAGAACAACAGCATCCAGTGGCTTGCAGGATTTGACATTGACCTTCCAATCAGCAACATCAACGTAAACATCCAGGAAACAGGTACATACATCCTTAACAGCGACAAGGTAAAGGACGGAGAAGGAATCAAGAGCGTATTCGGCGCAGCTGTTCCTGGTCTTATTGCCTATGACGTTGATTATGATGGAAAGGACAGATACACAACAAACCACCTTGTAGTCAACATCACAGACAGCTGGAAGAACGGAAAGATCGAACCAGAATGTACATGTCTTTGGAGCATCGAACGTGGAGACATCGTTGTAATGCCTAAAGTAAATTTCAAGCCTAACCAGGACATTACTTTCACTGTAAGCGGACTTGTAATGTACGCAAAGGACGAGAACAGTGAATTTGCCGAATGGGGCGGAAAGACAGGATTCAACAACAGCTACGTTGGACTTGGAATGAGCTGCAAGTTCTAAAGCAGACTCAGACAAAAAAAAGACGCTTGATTCAATCAAGCGTCTTTTTTTATTGCTTTCTAGAAACTATCAAAAGACAATATCTATCACTTCCTGGACATGGGATACAGGAATGAACTTTATGCCCTTCTTTACATGCTCCGGAATATCCGCCAGATCACGTTCATTTGCTTTAGGAATGATAATCGTTTTGATCATGTTGCGTTTTGCGGCAACTGTTTTTTCACGAAGACCACCGATAGGCAAAACCTGACCTGTAAGGCTGAGCTCACCAGTCATGGCAAGATGAGCCTTGATTTTCTTTCCTGTAAGCAGGGACATGAAAGTTGTCGCCATGGTGATTCCGGCTGAAGGACCATCCTTTGGTGTGGCGCCTTCCGGAATGTGAAGATGGATTGTATTTTCCTCAAACCACTTGCTGTCCTTTATGCCCTTGTTTATGGCATGCTGTTTTACCCAGTTCATGGCTATCTGGGCACTTTCCTTCATGACGTCACCCATCTGTCCTGTAAGCTGCAGTCCGCCCTTGTCGGTCTTAAAGGCAATGCTTTCAAGCAAGAGAGTATCCCCTCCCATGCTTGTCCAGGCAAGACCAATGGCAGTTCCAGGAACGCCTGCTGTCTTTATCTGGCTTTCATCAAACACAGCCTTTCCAAGATACTTTCTGACTTCAGGAACATCCACAGTGAAAGATTTCTTGGCCACAGCAGAGGCAATCTTTTCTACACCGCCCTTCCCCTTGCTTTCAACGCGCTCAACCTGTTCGGTCACTATCTTGCGGTTGATTTTATCGATGCACTTTTCATAGTTGCGCATACCTGCTTCACGGGCATATTCCGTGGCAATCAAGGCAAGAGCCTGCTTTGTGAACTTCACCTGATTTTTCTTTAGGCCGTTCTTTTCAAGATTCTTTGGAACGATATATTTCTTTGCGATTTCGATCTTTTCCTGGTCAATGTATCCGCTAAGCTCAATTATCTCGGCACGGTCAAGCAACGGCTGAGGAATTGTATCCAAAGTATTTGCAGTAAGGATGAAGAAAACATTGCTGAGATCAAATGGCACATCAAGATATGTATCACGGAAGCTTGAATTCTGTTCAGGATCAAGAACCTCAAGCAAAGCCGCACTTGGATCTCCCTGTGCGCTTGCGTTCATCTTGTCTACCTCATCGATCATGAATACAGGAGACTTTGTCTTTGTAATCTTGAGTCCCTGGATTATCTGACCAGGCATTGAACCGATATATGTCCTTCTATATCCCTTGATCTTGCCTTCATCGTGCTCACCGCCAACGCTAAAGCGATAGAATTTCTTATTCATAGAGCTGGCGATGGATTTACCTACGGAAGTCTTACCTACACCAGGTGGTCCTACAAGAATCAGGACAGAACCTTTGCCGTCATGCTTAAGAAGACGAACTGAAAGATATTCAACAATGCGTTTCTTTACATCATCAAGACCATAGTGATCAGCATCAAGGATTATTTTTGCTCCTTCAATACTGTAATCTTCCACGGGAACATCATTCCACGGAAGGGATGTCACAATATCCAGGTAATTACGGCTAAGGTTATATTCGCTGTCATGAGGATCGAGCATCTGGAACTTTGAAAGCTCACCATAAATTGATTCTTTAGCCTCGCCTTCAAGGTTGAATGAATCAAGTTTGTCCTTGAACTTCTGGTATTCGCTTTCCTTTGAGGAACCGGAAATTCCAAGTTCCTCCTGGATGCTCTTGAGCTCTTCCCGGAGGAAATATTCCCGCTGATTTTTTTCAACCTTCTCATTAAGTTCCGTCTGTATTTTCTTTTGAACGCGGAATATCTCCTGCTCTTTCTTGATATATACAAGAACCTGCTCCATTCTGTGGCGCACATTTGACATCTCAAGAATCTTCTGCTGTTCCGATTTATCAATATTGAGTATGGAAACGATGAAGTCAGCTATTTTTCCAGGGTGATCGATATTGACCATGTTCAGCCTCATTTCCTCACTGAACATAGGATTGTTTTCACTGATTTCCTTCATTTCGCTGACAAGGGCACGGGTAAGGGCCTTCACCTCGAAGGTGTCATCCTCTGTGTCCTGAAGATATTCAACAGCAGCTGCGATTGGATTCTGGCGGTTAAGGATCTTGCGAATCTTGAATCTTTCAAGGGTTGAGACAAAGACATTCATTCCGCCATCAGGAAGATTGATTTTCTTTATGATGCGTGCAACAGTTCCCACGTTGTGAAGGTCTACGGAAGTCGGATTATCCTTATCTTCCTTGAGCATTACGATGCCGACATAACCGTCGCCGTTCATGGAATCTTCAATGACCTTGATATCCTCATCGCTGTTAATCATGAGAGGAGTAAAAATTCCGGGAAAAATTGGTCTTCCACCAATAGGAAGAATATTTAATTTGATTGGAAGCGGATTTTCCACAGGGAGTCCGCCCAAGATATCATCTTTATTTGGTATTTTCATATAGATAAATATAATAAAAAAAAGTGAAATTTACAAATTAACTTAAAAATGACTGGTTCACTTTGGAAGGATTTTCATGAGTTTAAGGGTACCTTCTGCCTTCAGAACCTCGTCTTTTTTGAAAGCAAAGATATCTTCCTTGGCAGCATCGATTCCGTTGATTTTTCCGGATCCCTCAAGGACAAAGAAAAGAACTGTGTCGGCACCAGAAGCAGCTTCCTCATAGGTTCCTTCGCATGAGATCTTTTCAAGGCTGAAGAAGTCACATTCGAAATTACCTTCAAAAGGAGCGATGTCCTGGATTCCGCTTTCATCGATGCAGGCGATTCCCTTTTCTACATGGCATTCACGTCCACGGCCCCAGTCATAGAGACGGTAAGTAATGTCGCTTGACTGCTGGACCTCAAGAAGACGCAAGCCTCCACCGATGGCGTGAACTGTTCCGGCTGGAATATAGATGAAATCCCCTGCCCTTACATCAGCATAGAAAAGCATATCCTCAATGGACCCGTCTTCTATGGCCTCACGAAGTTCATCTGGACTGTACTGGTCGTCAAGGCCATAAACAAGCTGGGCACCTTTTCTTGCGGAAAGGACATACCAGCATTCAGTCTTGCCACGGCTGTTCTCAAGACGGCGTGCGACTTCATCATCTGGATGAACCTGGACGCTCAAAACATCGTTTGCCTGGATAACCTTGACCAGAAGAGGATAATCCTCCCCTGCAAAATCAAGGAATTCCTTCTGCATTCCATTTGGATGAGTAGATGCTATCCAGTCTTCATAGCCCCAGACTTTCTCCGAGCGTATGGAATCAAGCTTTATCATTATTTTTCCCAGAGCTTTGCAGGATAGTAACCGCTAGAAATCTTTGCGGCGATTTCCTGCTTTACGATCTCACGGTCCTCTGGATATGTCATTCCGAACCACTTTTCAGAAGATGTGAAGAACTTAATGGAACCTTCATTGTTCTTTGCGATGTCGCTTGCTGCAACAGGAAGAAGAGCTTCTGTCTTTGGCTGGTCAAGTGAAGTTGCCTTGAAATTGTCCCAATACTTATGGAATCTTTCAAAGGCCTTGAGGCTGAATCCAAAGAAGTTCATGCTTACCCATTCTTTTCCTGTAAGAGGCTTTACTTCACCGTTGAGATCAGTGACGATTCCGTCGCCCTCATAATAGATCTTTGTATTTTCAACGATGGAATCCATGTAGCCATCCTTTACAGTACAGATACCACGGCTTACGGAACCGCTTTTGCTCATTGTATTGCCAAGAACATAGCCTACCATGGCATGCTCAGGAGAGTCAGCCGGAATCGATGCAAGGTGCTTTCCAAGAATCTCGAAGGCCTCTGCTCCATAATAGTCATCGCTGTTGATTACTGCGAAAGGAGTCTTTATTGCCTTTTCTGCGCAAAGCACGGCATGGAGTGTACCCCAAGGCTTTGTGCGTTCTGCGCCACGAGCAAGTTCTTCCGGTGTGAGAAGGCTTTCCTTTGTCTGGAATACATATTCAGCATCCATATTTGCGGCTACACGGTCAAAGAGACGTTCACGGAAATCCTTTTCGATATCAGGACGGATGATGAAAACAACCTTTCCAAAGCCTGCTTTACGTGCGTCATATGCTGAGAAGTCAAGAAGGCATTCCCCGTTCTGACCTACTGCGTCTATCTGTTTTACTCCGCCGTAGCGGCTGCCCATTCCGGCTGCAAGTACTACCAATGTTGGTTTCATAATGTATACCCCTATTAAAAAATTGCTAAGAATAAAAACCTATCAAATGGTCTTTTATCATTATAACAAAATTATTGTCTTTATGTAACATTTTTGTTAAAGGAAAAACACCCCAAAGGCCGCGCATAGTCCAATTATCACTATGGGATGCAGTTTTGTCTTGAAGAGTATGGACAGGCTTAATAGGTAGACTACCATGGCAGGCCAGTTGAACAGGACTCCAAGGCTGTCGTAGCCATCTACCTGGGGCCACATGTCCAGATGGAGCAATGCAAGACAGAACACCTGTATCAAGGCTATGAGGACAAGTCCGCTTGTAACAGGGCGCAGAATGGAAAACACTGATTTTACAACTGGTTTTTCCTGGAATTTTGCAAAAAACCTTGCGATGATGATGATCACTATCAAAGACGGAAGGACCTCGCCCATGGTGGCTACGATTCCGCCTATAGGACCATAAAGCTCCGTGCCTATATAGGTCGCAATGTTTATTCCAATTGGACCTGGTGTACTTTCACTTATGGCAAGCATGTTGAAGAACTGCTCGTCGGTAAGAAGATGGTAATGAGACACAAGCTCCTGCTGCATGAAGGTCGCCGCTACAAGACCACCGCCTACAGCAAAGAGACCGATATAGAAGAATATGAAGAAAAGATGAAGCAATGTCATTCCACAGCCTCCGTCTTTCTACGCTTGATGAAATATACAAAAAGTCCGACAGCAACCGCACAAAGGATGACGAACACTGTTCTTATATGGAAGAAATATACAGAGACAAAAGAAGTTCCATAAAGGATGAAACACCACAGGTTCTTTACGGTTTTCTTTGTCAGGTTTATGAGTGAATAGGTAAGCAAGGCTGCCACACCGACATTGATGCCCCTCATGGCTTTTCTGACCCACGGAATGGTATTGAAGTTGGAGATGAATTCCGCCACAAGCACAATGATTATGATCGATGGACTTACCATGCCTAAAGTAGCCGCGATGGCTCCTGGTATTCCGCCCTGCTTATGTCCTACGAACGTAGATACATTGACGGCGATGATTCCCGGTGTGGACTGGGCGATGGCATAATAGTCAAGAAGTTCCTCGCTTGATGTCCAGTGTTTGTTGTCGATGAGCTCCCTTTCCAGAATCGGAAGCATTGTAAGGCCCCCACCAAAAGTGATGGAACCTATCTTGAAAAAAGTAATATAAAGCTCAAGAAGTTTTTTAAAGAATCCCATGAGTAGAAACTACCATTTATTTATTGAAAATTCAATTTTTGTGGAGTAAAATTCATTAAGCATCATTTTGAGGGGGTACAACTATGGCAATAATTTCAATATTCCGTCAGTACGCGTCAACGGGCAATGACATCGCAGAACGTCTCGCACACAAACTTGGATACAGACTCATAACCGGAACTGACGTGGAATCCAAGATTGTCCACTATGGTTTTCCCGAGGAAAAACTGAAGCTGTTCAATGAGAAGCGTCCTCTTTTCTGGAATTCCATAACAAAAGAAAGAGAACTTTACATCAGCTATCTAAAGCAGGCCATACTCAACCTGGCATCTGACAACAACTGCATTTTCATTGGCAAGGGATCCTTCAGACTTCTTGAAGGTGTGGACAACCATGTTTCCTTCAATATTTCCGCTACCATGGATCAGCGCGTGGAACGTGTTGCAAAGGAAAACAACATAAACAAGCATAGTGCCGGAGTCACGGTACTCAAGAGAGATTCAAAGCAGAGAGGTTTCTACAAGGACTATTTTGGCTGCGACATACGTGACACCACCCTTTTTGACCTTACACTCACTGCTCCGGAAAACAAGACAGAAATAATCGCAGACATGCTGGCTTCAATAGTGACAAGATATTCCAGTGCGGAACAGGAACAGGCCGGCATAGACAAGGTCAACACCCTGGCTGCCATGCAGTCACTTGCTAATATGCTGGTAATAGACTACGAGCTGCCGATCACAAATCTGACCATCAGAATGAAAGACGACAGCCTTGTCTTGAACGGCATAGCGGAATCCTCTGCCCTTGGAGAACGTGCCAAGACCCTTGTAAAGGCCGAATTCCCAAATTTCAATGTAAAATCAGAGATCCGGGCGGTGCAGGACCTTCATTCAAAAAGAGGTTTCTAGCATAATATTTTACAATTTTTACGAATTTGCTATTGACACTTTGTCCGCATTTTTGTAGTATCTAAATCATCACATTCCCCGATTGTGTAATGGTAGCACTTCAGATTCTGGTTCTGATTGTGGGGGTTCGAATCCTCCTTGGGGAAACTTAAAAAGCTGACCATAAAAAGTCAGCTTATTTTTTTGGCTCCTTCGAATATCGGTTTAGTTCATCGCCCTCTCAAGGCGGAGAGACGGGTTCGACTCCCGTAGGAGCTAGCAAAAGTCCTGTAGATAAAACTACGGGACTTTTTTTTATTTTGAAAGCTGATCTAGATCTACACCGTGCCTACGGGAGTCGAACCGCGAAACGAGCGCCGACCAAACGGGAGGAAAAGCCGGCATGGATGCCGGCGTCAGCGAGTGAAGACGGGTCAGAGAGAGACGACAGGACGTCGTCGACCGGAGACCTTCGACTCCCGTAGGAGCTATTAAACAAAAAGGACTTTGCATAAGCAAAGTCCTTTTTGTTTTTACGAGTTTTTATTTGTCGCAGTCCGAGCCATTTTTTTCTTCGAAAAAAAACATAAAAACTCTCACCTAAGCAATAGGCAAGTTTACGTAAGTAAACTTGTAGAAACAATCGCCAGTTTGTTTCCTCGACCGGAGACCTTCGACTCCCATAAAAAAAATCTTAAATTTCATAAAAATTCTGTTAATCCTAAAAAAGTGCATTACATTTAAATCAAACCAATCGGAGGTAACTTATGAAAATTAAATTTATATCAATTTTGTGTGCCGGACTCGCATTTGCAGGAGCCTCTGCTTTTTCAATCACAGCTGATGAAGTACTTGAGAAATATGAAGCACTTCCTATTCCACTCACAAGTTCCGCTGAAATTACTGTAGAACTCTACAATAGTTCTGGAAAACTTGAAGAATCAAGAAACGTTTTACAGTACGGAAACCACAAGAACGACCTTGTTAATACAGTATTTGACTTCAAGGGACCTGCATCGAGCAAGTACGTAAAGACACGTGTATGGCAGTCTGAAAAGTCAAACAAGAGTGATGACAAGTTTGTTTTTGAACCATCAATCGGTACTGTTCGCCGTGTAAACACAACTGACCGTGGCAAGTCATTCCTTGGTATGGACCTTACATACAATGACATGACAATCCGCAGCAGCTCAGATGATGAGAACACAATGCTCAATGAAAATGAAAGCATTACTGTTGGAGGAAAGAAGTATGCAACATACAAGATCAAGAGTGTTCCAGTAAAGAACAAGAACGTTGAGTATGCCTACCGCATCCAGTACATCAACAGAGACACATACCTTCCAGCAAGAATTGAATACTTCACAAAGGGAGACAAGCTTCTCAAGACTCTCGATGTTGAAAACGTAACAACAATCAACGGAAAGTACCTTCTCCGTGACGTACAGACAATGACAAGCGCAAAGACTGGTCATAAGACAACAGTAAGAGTAAAGGTTCCAAGCGTAAAGTTCGACAACCCACTTGACGACAAGTACTTCTCTCAGAACTGGCTCCAGACAGGAAAATAAGAGAAGACGACCACCCAAAAGTCCGCTGAATCCTCAACGGACTTTTTTTTACAGGAGATTTTATGAAAACCACAAAGAAAATAATCTGTGCTGCTGCCATCGCACTCACATCTGTTGCATTCGCACAGGACTATGAAGAAGAAGTATTTGAGCCAAAACTCAGCATCGGTGGTGTAGCCGAGACAAATGCAAGAGTGTGGCTTGATGAAGAAAAGCGTGACGGCATTGAAGACATGGTCACAAATGGAAACCCTTCCCTCAAGTTGAATTTTGACTACGAAGGAACAAGCTCTATTTTTACAGCCAAGCTTAAGTTCAACAAGGATTCCCTCCAGGAAGGAAACTACAAGGACATCCTTGATGAATTCAAGGCAACTGCCATCCTTGGCAACTGGACTTTGGAAGCAGGTAAGATGCGTCTTGTATGGGGAAAGACAGACAAGGTGCATGTTCTTGACAACTTCAACGCCAACGACTATTCAGACTTCCTCGTTCCTGATTACAATGACCGCCGCATTGCGGAACCTATGTTCCGCGTTGTATACGCTACTCCATTCTCAAGCAACCTTAAGTTTGAAGCAGTATATACACCGGTAATGACACCTGACCGCCTTGGTACAGGATACTGGGAACCTTTGGCAACAAAATCACTTGCCTCAGCAATTGAAGGCAGCGTAAAAGGCCAGAACGGTAAACTTGGAAAGGCAACTACAGCTAAAGTTGAAGCT
>JAGHUO010000020.1 GCA_018064785.1 Candidatus Treponema equi | reverse complement strand
GCGTCCCATAAGTTCCGGCACTGCTTAAGCAGCGAGTGCTAACTGTTCGTTTTCAGACTTTTCGTCTTCTCTACGTTTTGCAGTTATTTTTTTTGTCAGTTTGAGGTACCTTCACACCTACCTGCAACACAAGATTTCTCCAACTTGTCGAAACCGGTGCATCCCCGATTATAAAACAAGCCTTGTAAAAACAAGGCCTGCACTTTTACATAAAGAATATAGTAATTAAACTATTCTCCGTCAACTGCAACACCATGGCGTTTCTGCTGGAATCTCTTGAGCATAGCAACACCATTTTTCTTGTCGTTGTATACGAATCCTCCATTCCAGTATTCAAGAGCAGCAAAGAGGGCGTTACCACCATCCTGTTCGTCTGATTTCTTTGTACGGAATGAAACATAGTTTGTGAGTTCTTCAAAGTTAGAATTGTGGAGACAATCGATACGTTTTCTGTTGAATTCATTCCACTTTTCAAGATCCTTGAATCCTTCACCTTCGTCTTCAACGATGATGTGGGCATGTGTAGCGCTGAATGAGTACCATACATGTACCTGCTTATTAAGATCGCAATTATTACCATGCTTAACAGCATTCTTGATAACTTCACTGATCTGCTGTTCAAGAAGGTTGATTTCCTTAATTTCGAGTGGAGCAGACTGTACAATCAAAAGTGTGAAGTAACGAATCTGTCTGAAATTTGATGGAAATGCTTTGTATAACATATTTGTCTTATCGAACAATGGGTCATTTCCGTCTGAACGAAGCTCTTTCAATTCTTCCATAGTGCAACTCCTGTAAAAAATAATTATTCGTTGATCATGAGTAATGCTTCTTCTACGCTGTTAGCGATAGGGAAGTAACCCATAAGCTTGGTAAGTTCAATAACCTTCTTTACTGATCCATGAACGTTTGAGATGTAAAGCTTCAAATTCATTTTCTTAATTGTTGAACAGATATAAATAAGAGCACCAATTCCAGACGAGTCAATGTAGTCAACCTGTTCAAGATTGATAACAAATGACTTGACATTCTTCTCAAGCATCTTCATAACAAGTTCCTTGAGCTTGTAGGAATTGTACAAGTCCATTTCACCATTTACATCAATGATGTAGACTTCTCCATTTTTCCTAATTTTAAGTTCCATATGTTTACTCCTTTATGCCCAGTTTACTCAAAATTTAATAACAAGCAACGACTGGTCATCATGCTGACTGCTGTTGCCAATGTACTTCTTTATGTCTGCTTTGACAAGATTTGCAATATCCTTTCCAGATTTGCTTGCGTTCAAAGAGACGATTTTCAACAGTGATTCCTTTGGATACTGCTGCCCCTGTTCATTGAGAGCTTCAACAAGACCGTCCGTATAAGTCAACAGAATATCACCTGTTTTGACATCTTGCAAGATATCGGTATAAGTAGATTCCTTATCGACACCGATAGGCTCACTGGCTGTTGAAAGTCTTTCAATTGTATTTTTCTCTGCAGAATAGTAATAGACAGGTGTTGTTCCGCCTGTTGCGATTTCTGCGACTTTTTTAGTAGGATCGTAATTGATGAGGGCACATGATGCAAAGTGGTCTGTGCTGAAGCTTTCACCTGCGATTCCGTGGTTGACCCATTCAAGGATTGTTCCTGCTGTTTTCTTTGTGTTTACGACAAGACGAAGCATTGCGCGAAGCATTGACATGACGATTACGCTGTTGATTCCCTTGCCGGCAACATCACTCATTACAAATGAGATTCTGTCTTTTCTTGATACGATAACATCGTAGTAGTCACCACATACACCTTCTTCTGGATTCCAGATTGTACCGAGCTGGATTCCTGGAAGAACAGGAAGTTTTGCAGGGTGGAGAAGCTGCTGGATGTTTGTTGCGATCTGAGCTTCCTTGATAAGATTGTTATGCTCCATGATTTCATTTACAGACATTACAGTCTTGATGGATGTTGTTCCGAAATCTGAGAGCATTACAGCTGTCTTGAGATTTTCTTCTGTGAATACAGGTTTACCGTGTGTTCGTGCGAGTGCGATTACACCGATAACTGCATCGTTTACCTTCATTGGAACCATGATGTAGCTTCCGCATTCAAGGAATTCTTCAGGTCCGTTCTGGTAGATACGTGCATCGTTTGCAGGCTTTGTTATAAGTTCTGGTTTTCCTGCTGTTGCAATTTCTCCAAAGATGTTCTCACGAAGAGGGAAAGATGCGAATTTGAAGTTTGTTGCTACACGGATTGGCTTGTGAGGCATGTCGCTTGGCAACTTGTATGGTGGAGGGAAGTCTCCATCGAAAGATTTTACTGTAATTACGTCCTCAAAGTCGTCTACAAGGAGGATTGCTCCACCATCAGCCTGGACTTCATCACGGATTGTCTTGTTTACGTGGTCAAGAAGCGCTGTAAGTCCGTTCTTGCTGTCTGAGAAGCTTTCGCAGGCCTTTGCGGAGAACTCGTAGCTAAGCTGGAGTGCGCGTGATTCCTCATCTGTCGTGGTAAGTGACTTTGATTCTATTACCTGGGCATAAGCCTGGGCCGTAGACATGTCTTCCACGTTCCTTGAGTGAGGCACAAGCTTTCTGATTTCCTGTGGCTCAAAGGTGCAAAGCACGATTGCGTATGGAATGATCATGAATATTGCCAATGCTGAACAGCAGGCAAAAAATCCAAAGGATGTTGTCTGTTCTTCTGAGAAGAAAGACTGCAGACCAGAAATTATGGCACCGCCTCCGATAAGGATAGTCGAAAGATATGCTATGAAGCTGACTCTGGCTGTCTTCTTTTTCTTGATGAGTGTAAGAAGAACCAGAACAACTATGGATAAAGCTGCTATGGCAAAAAGAGGAATGTAAGCAAATGCATTTTCAAAGAGAATCAAAACTGTTACTCCTATTTAAACATATCCACAGATAATATAATCCTAGGATATATACCTCTAGTTTAACATTGAAATATTGCACCGTCAAGTTTTTAGTGAACTTTCGTACGAAATCTCCATTATCCCTAATTCTGCTGTGGTGAATGGAGGGATTTCTTCATTTTAATTCGTGCCAAGAAATTCCTCATCCTTCTGCGGAATGAAATCTTTCCGTATTGATTGGTAAAATCCTTTGCAGCTTCCTCAAGAGGAAATTCTCCGCCGATTTTCTGCTTGAGTTCATCCCAATACTGTACAAGGTAGAGATAAAGGTCGCCCATGCACTTTCCCTTGAAGTGCTTGATAATTTTTCTTCTTGCGATGACATTTATCACGGGCAGATACACATTCTGGAACCATGATAGGACTGCCTCATCCATTGGAATTTCTTCCGTCATGGTGGAATTTATGTAGTATTTATGGCAAAGGATGTGGTTGTAGATGATGTCATACTGACCTGGAATGCTGAAATTCAGGCACCAATAGTCAGTTATGTCGCCAAAGTTGGTCTCATTGTAGAATACTCGCTTTTCGTATTCTATGACCTGTTTGATCATCTGTTCTTTTGTGCTTCCAGGTTTAAGCTTGATTTCCGTCTGAAGGCTGACAACTTCCGCATCGATGTTCTCGATTCCCTTGGATTTTGCCACTGAGACGCGATGGTTTCCGTCACGGACAAAATAGAGGCCTCCAAGCTCGTATACACTGATGGCTGGCAGGATTATGTCCTGGTAATGGGCCATGTCGACTCTTTCCCAACGGTTTTTCAGGAAGTTGCTTTTTGGAAAGAAATGATTGTCGAAATCTGAGTGTCTTCCTTCGCTGCCGACAATGAGGTTTACCGGAATTACTTCCATTCCCTTGTAGATTTCGTTCTTTGGCTTGAGAATAGCTTTCATCTCCTGGAGCGGAATAAGCTTTGCGGCTTCCGGATTCAGGAAATGGTGTATCTCATTGAAAAGTGCCTTTGTATGGGCCTTGCTGAAGTCATCATCTGTCTGTGAGGATAGATATTCTTGGCTCAAAATTTTCCCCTTTAGTGAAATTTGGTTCAAAGTCGACGACCAGATGGCTGTAGGCATTTATTACGGTTGTCTTTCCTGTGACCGTAACCCGTTTGGCCTGAAGATCGTACAGATGTATGTGTCCATGGATGAACAGTGTAGGACTGAATTTCTTTATGAACCAGTTAAAGCATTCAAATCCCTTGTGGCAAGGATCTTCCTTGTCGTGTATATGTCTTGGAGATGCGTGCGCAAGGAACACATCACAATAACGACCGTATCGGATTTTGTTCCATATGAGGGAAGGAATCATGGCTATCAGCTGCCTTTTCATCTGTGATTCCGTGAACTGGGCCTGACCATTGTTGTATCTAAGACTTCCCGTGATTCCGGCTATGAGCAGAGGCGTTGATTTCCCATCAGGACTCGTGAAGTTAAGGTACCTATTCTTAAGTGTACGGTTGCTGGCATAGTCCGCGCCGTGTCCGTGTTTCCCAAGATGGTCATTTTCTTCGTCGTGAATGTCGCCAAAAGCGGATTTCTTGTAGTATTTATATTCGCTCAGGTCATGGTTTCCAAAGATGAAGAATGTAGGTTTGCATAGGGAATCCACTATGAAATCCACATATTCCATGGACAGGTCTCCTGCGCAGAACACAGCGTCGACATCTCCATAACGTTCCTTTACTGTAGTGGAGTAGATTAGAGGATCTATCTGGTCAGATACACAAAGAAATCTCATCACATACCTGCTTTTTTGAACAGGCTTTCGAGAATGTCCTTGGAAACAAGTACGATAGGTCTGGAATCTGAGAATGACTGTGCGGAAGGTGTAAAGTCGGAACATGTAAATACATATCCCTTGATATAGTTTCTGGCTTTGAGTGTGTCTGCCATCTTTCTTACTACAGTATCCTCGATAGGTTCCGTGGCTCTGTAGAACTGGATGAGTATGAACTGCTGCTTTGCGTTCATCCAGCTTTCCTTCTTTTCTTCTGTGGCGATCATCTGACAGCCGTACTTTGTACTTTCGATCTTCTGACATACAAGACCGTAGCCTGCAGCGACAATCTTCTTGCAAAGCTCATTGAACTGGGCATTGTTTGCTGTAAGGTATTCCTTTATGCCGTCGTTTGTCTCGATTTCCTTGTACTGGCTAAGCTTGGATGCAACATCCTTGAACTTGCTGTTGATCTTGAATACGGCTTCCCATTGCTCGATTGCCTTCTCGATCTTGCGGTTCTTCTCGTAGCAGACACCAAGGAAATAGCGTGCGTAAAGGGTTTCCTGGTTTTTAGGATCTTTTGTATTTGATATGGCTCTTTCGAATGCGTCGGCGGCTTTATCGTTCTGTTCCGCCATCATGAGACAGATTCCCTTTTCAACAAGGGCTTTCTGTTTGAATTCCTGGGAACGTTCAGCTTTTTCAAGAAGCTTTACGGCAGTTGGGAGGTCCTTTGTTTCCTTGCAAACCTTTCCAAGATAATAGTAGTTTTCGTAACTTTCCGGATTCAATTTGATTGACGATTCAAGAGCCTGTCTTGCCTGTGTATAGTTCTTGTTCTTGAAGAGAAGGCGTCCTGCCGCAGTATAGGCCTTGTAGTTCTTTCTGTCGCTGAGGATTGTCTTCTGGTAGAATCCCATTGCAAGCTTTGCGTTTCCTGTTTCCTCGTAGAGCTCAGCTGCCTTGAAATAGTTTGAAGCATTATTTGGTTCCAGCTTTGTGAGGAGAAGATATTCTTTAAGTGCTTCTGTCTTCTGGTTGAACCTGCTGTAGAGCATGGCCATGTCGCTTCTGAATTCCGCCTCTGGAATTTCTCCGTTGAAAAGTGCGTTCTGGTTTACTGTCTTGAATTCCATGAAAGCAAGTTCATGCTTGTTGTCAAGAAGATAGGCTCGCCCAAGGTAGTAATGTGCCACGTAATTTCTTGGGTTCTGGGCGATTACAGCCTTTGAGCAACGCTGTGCGGCCTGGTATTTTCCTTCCTTCAGCATGCGTGGAATTCCTTCCAGCTTTGAAGGAAATAGAAAATTCTTGAAAATAACAATCGATACGGCACAGATAACGGCGATAAGAAAGGCCGCTACTACTACAAATCCAAGTGAACCCATTGTTCCCCACCAAAAAAAAACTAGTTTTAATAATTATAATGCAACTTTATGGAATATTTCAACAAAAGTCGCTGAATTGTAGGCATTTGATGGAATAAAGTTCAAATTGTGTCCCAATGTTGAGATTATGCCGAATATATAGTAAAAATAATGTGTAAAGAGTTGCTATGTATAGAAAGATATTGATTTTATTTTGCATGCTGGCAGGAGGCTTCTGTGTAGCCCAGTCAGCGGATTTCCTCAAGGCCGAGGCTCTTTTCAAGGAGAACAAGGTCGAGGAAGCTGTTCCTTTGCTGCGAAATGCCATAAGCCAGGGTGGCAATCCAAAGGCTTATAACTATCTGGCCCTTGCATACCACAAGATGGGGATGCATAACGAAAGCCTTGAAGTGTGTTCAGACGGAATGAAGGTATCCGGAACTGACAAGAAGGTGCTTGCTTTCAATGCGGGAAATGTATGCTTTGATCTTGGAGACTACTATACCGCAGAAAGATGGTATTCCCTTGCGATAGCCGCAAACCGTATCTATGCACCTCCAGTCCTCAACAGGGCCAATACGGAACTCAAACAGAAGAAATTTCTTGCCGCATTGGAAGACTACAAGCTCTATCTTGATCTTTCTCCAAACGACAGGCAGAAGCCTGAAATAGAGCAGCTCATTGCCTTGCTTGAGGGCTGGAAGAAGAATGAGGATGCAAGGCTGGCGGAAGAGGAACGCCTTAGGCAGGAAGAAGAAAGGATAATAGCGGAACAGAAAAGACTTGCGGAAGAAGATGCAAGACGTGCTGCGGAAGCGGAAAAAGCTGCAAAACTTCAGGAATCTAAAGAACTTGATGCAGCTATGCAGAAAAAGCTTGATGAGAAATTTGCTGAGCAGGCCGCTCTTTTGGAAGCCCAGAGGGAAGAACTCAGAAGGCTGATAGAAGAACAGAAGGCTGCCGCGGAAGCTCAGCGTATGGATAATGCAAGGCGTGATGAGGAATCTGCTTTGCGTGCGGCTGCGGCTGCAAGACAGGCGGAAGAAGATGCCGCCAGAAGAAGAAAACTTCTTGAGGATGTTGCTGCTTCATTGCAGAATTCAGGAAGCTTGAACATGAATGCAGGTGCGGAGGCAACGATAGACTATGGCTACGAAACAGAACTTGAATAGTGAAGAAACAGAGAAGAAGACAAAGACTGCTTCTTCCAGAATAAAAACTGCTGCAGCTAAAAAGACGGCAGAGGAAAAGAAAACTGCAGGGACTAAAGCAACAGTGAAGAAGACAGCTTCCTCTGGGGCTGTGAAATCTACTGCGGCCAAAAAGACTGCTTCCGCCAGCAAAACTGAGGCTGCCGAGAAAAAAACTACGACTGTTAAAAAGGCAGCTGCGGTAAAGAAAACAGAGACCGCAGAGAAAAAGCCTGTTGCCGCAAAAAAAACGTCTGCTTCTAAAACTACCGAGGCAAAGACTGCTGAAAAAAAGACTGCCGTTGCTAAGACTACGACGGCAAAGAAAACTGCTGCTGAAAAGTCTGAAAAGACAACAAAAGCAACCAAGACAACAAGAGCCACAACTGCAAGAAAAATACCAGCAAAAGTTGAAGGACTTTCGCCTACAGGAGTGATGGTAAAGGAAAAGCCTGTGGTTGTTCCGGCTGTAGAGACAAAGCCAGCTGTAGAAGAAAAAAGCATTGTAGCTGAGACTAAGATAGTGGAGGCTGCTTCAGAAAAAACTGAGGAACCTAAAACAGCTGAGACTTTTGCTTGGGGTGCTGACAGGGATTCCGCCTATGAAAAGACAGAGGAGCCTAAAGCTGCCGATACTTTCGCGTGGTCTGCTGCCGGTGGTTCCGCATATGAAAAAACTGAAGATAAGAAAGAGGACGATGAAGAGGATTTCCGTGCCCTTGAGCAGATGATGCAGACTTCAGGGCTTAGAAAAAAGTCTGAGAATTCCTATGCCCAGTATAAGGAAAAGAAGGGTAATAAAAAATTGCTTCTTCTGCTTCTCCTTCTGCTTGCTCTTTTTGGTGCCGGCATCGGTATTGGTGTGAAATTTTTCACCGGCAACAAGACTGAAATAACCATGCAGAGTCCTGAGGATATAATTGCTTACTGCGAGCGGCTTATCGGTGAAGGACAGTACGCAAAGGCCCTTGAGATTCTTGCGGGGCTTGATATTTCTGGAGATGATGAAAATTCCATCAACCTTAGAAGACGGGCAAGTGAGCTTATGTCTCTTGGTTTTGAAAAGGCCATTGTTGATGGAAAGGAAAATGAAATTCTTGAAGTTGTAAGAGCACTTTCGGATAAGGGAAAGTATGGAGATGCTCTGAAGATTCTTGCGGCTGGTTCTGATGCTGCAGATAGATTGCTTGTATCTGGCGGTGTAGACGCTGAGAAGGCAAATTCTGTTAGAAACTCAATTTCTGCCATGGAAAAAGATACTGTTGAGAAGGCAGTTTCTGAAGGCCGTGGACAGGATGTCATCGATACGGCAAAAAAGCTTGTGGACGACGGAGCTTATGTTCCGGCTCTTGAGATGCTCAGTTACATGGATGTCAAAGGAAATGATACTGTAAGCAGACTTTTGAGGAACCAGGCATACGCATTGCGTAAGGATGCTGTGGACAAGGCTGTGGCTGACGGTAAGGCTGGTGATGTTCTGGACCTTGCGGAACGGCTTTCTGGCAATGGTAAAAGTGTTGAAGCCCTTGAAGTTCTTTCATATGCAAAAATCATTGGAGATGATGCGGAATCAAAGGAACTGAGGGAAAGACTTTCTAAACTAAAGAAGGATCTCACCGATAAAGCGATTTCTGAAGGAAAGAAAGATGAGATTGTTGCGAAAGCAAAGCAGATGATTTCTGACGGAGATTACAGCACAGCTCTTGGATTCCTTAGTGCGGTGGACGCGGAAGGTGATGACCAGGAATCCCGTGCCTTGAGGAATTCCCTTAAAGGACTTAAGAAAGATACTGTTGAAAGAGCTCTTGCAGAGGGACGCATCGATGATGTCCTTGATACGGCTGATAATCTTTCTGCCATTGAAGAATATGGAGACAGCCTTGAACTTTTGAGCATGATCAATGTAAGCGGAAAGTCACCTGAATCCCAGGCTCTTCGTGACAGGGTGAATGCAAAGAAAACTGAAACAGTTCAGAAAGCAATCAAAGACGGAAAAATGGATGACATTCTTGCTGATGCAAGGCAGATGATAGATGACGGTGATTATTCCGGGGCTCTTGAGCTTTTGAGCGCCGCAAAGATCGACGGTAATGATGACGAGTCAAAGAAAATAAGAAAGGATATTGATTCCCTTAAGGGAAAAGCTGTCAGAAAAGCCGTCGATGAAGGTCGTGGTGATGAGGTTGTCGACACTGCCGAAAAACTGATGAAATCGGGCGACTTTGTTTCTGCTGATGAGATACTTAAGCATCTTGGCAAGGAAGCCCGTGCCAGTGGCGACAAGGATCTTATGGCAAAAGCAGACCGACTTTCAAAGCAGAATGATATTCTTTCATCTACTGGACTGATGACTGATGACGAGAAGTTGAAGCTTGCTGACAAACTTATCAAGGAAGGCCGTTACGATGAGGCTCTTACCTTGCTCAACTCGATTGATGCAGACGGAAAGGATCCTGAAAGCAAGGCTTTGAAGGAAAAAATCTCCAATTTGAAAAAGGATGCTGTAGCCAAGGCAAAGAAAAACGGCGTTGATCTTGGTGTCCTTGGGTATGATGAGAACGGAGAACCTGTTCTTTCAAAAGAGGAAGTTGCCCGTCGTCAGCAGCAGGAAAAGGCTGCTAAGGAAGCTGCCGAAAGAAAAGCCGAAGAGGAAAAACTTGTTGCCCAGATCAAGAAGGAGCAGGAAGAAAAACGCCTTAAGGAAGAAGCTGCAAGAAAAGCTGCTGAGGAAAAACGTATAAAAGAAGAGGCTGCAAAGAAAGCGGCTGAAGAAAAGCGTCTTAAGGAAGAAGCCGCAAAGAAAGCGGCTGAGGAGAAACGCCTTAAGGAAGAATCTGCAAAGAAAGCCGCCGAAGAAAAACGTCTTAAGGAAGAGGCTGCCAAGAAGGCTGCAGAAGACCAGAAAAAGGCGGCCGATGCAAGTGCAAGAAAAGCTGTCGAAGAAAACATTGCAAGAGGCAAGAAGCTTCTTGAACAGGGAGATGTGGAAGGTGCACTCAAGGAATTTGAGAAGGCAAAATCCATGCTTCCTGCTGATGACAAAAAATATACCGCTGAAAAGCTGAGTGAGATGGCAAAGGCCATGTATGATGCTTCTGAAAAGGCTGAAGGACAGAATAAGAAAAAACTTGAAAAGGTTGCCGGCGAAACAGCTCGCAATGCTCTTCAGAATAATTCCACTGATCCTGATACCTTGTTTATTGCAAGCATTGATGCCCTTAACCGCCGTAATTTTGCTGAAGCTGAACGTCTTCTTGAAGATGCCATATCCAAGAATCCTGTAAACTACATGTATTACTATCAGCTTGGACGTGTCCTTGCAATGCAGAAAAAATATGACAAATCTTTGAATGCGTTCCTGACATGTAATAAACTTAACGATGGGTTTGCGCCTTCATATTACAATTCTGGATATGTCAGCGAGCAGATGGGCAAAAAGGCAGAGGCTCTGGTTTATTACCAGAAAGCAACAGAAGCCAATCCGTCCCATGAAAATGCATACATTGGCCAGGGACATGTTCTTCGTGATATGAAGAATCCTAAACAGGCTATGAATGCCTTTGCTAAGGCTCTTGCCTTGAATCCAAACCGTTCTCAGATTTACCAGGAATTGGGTTCTTGCTGTGTTGAAGAAAAAAATTACAGCCAGGCAGAAAACTACTTTAAAAAAGCACTTCAGTGTCCTGATGCTACAAATGATAAGAACGCCCTTACTTATTACAATCTTTCAACTGTCATGTATGATCAGGGAAAGAAAACAGATGCCCTTGATTATGCAAAGAAAGCCTATGACAGCAAAGATAAGACAGAGCAGTCCGTTAAGGCCAATGTTGTCTATAATTATGGTCTTGTCATGCAGGATACGGGCAAGGAAGATGAAGCACTTGCTTTGTATAAAGAAGCTCTCTCAATTGATCCTAAGCATGTAAAGGCCAATACAAATCTTGGTGTGCTTCTTTTGAAGAATGAAAATGCTGCGGAAGCTGTCATTGCTCTTACGAATGCATACAATTCTGATCCTGAGAATTTCGAAGTGAACAACAATCTTGGTAGTGCCTACAGGCAGATCGCAAATTATGAAAAGTCTGCCGTGCATTATAAAAAGGCTTTGGATGTAAAACCAGATGATTATGCTGTGAAACAGAATCTAGCCAGAACATACGCTGCTGGTAAAGATTACGAAAATGCAAAGGCTGTTTACAAAGAACTCATCGCAAAGGATCCTAACAACAAGGATCACTGGTATGAGCTTGCAAACATTGCATATGATGCTGGAGACAAGGAGACTGCTGCCGGCAGTCTTGCAAATCTAAAGAAGATTGCTCCGACTTACCAGGCAGAAAGAGTTGATGCCATGCTCAGGGATCTGGGGTACTAGGTTCTTTTTACCAGACCAAAAAGCTGCTTTCTAGTTATTGTCGTGAAAACTGGACGTCCATGAGGGCAGTGTGGGTCTGGTAGCTCCAAGGCTCCGCGGGCAATCATTGCTGCGGTTCCTGTATCAAGGACGGTGCCATCCATTACAGCTGTACGGCATGCTGTGGACGCCGCCGCGGAGTTTATCAGATCTGAAGGATTTATACGGCGGTCCAGGACATCTTTCTTAAGGTCCGCCTCTTTTCCTTTCCATCGTGCCGGTACTGTGGAGAATTCCCAACGGCCTTCACCGCAGTTCCTGCATTCAAATCCTGCCTCTGCAAGTTTATCTTTTATAGCTTCGATGTAGTTGTCGTCAGCGTCATTGTCTGTCTGCACGACATATGGAACCAGCAGTTTCTGGGTTTCCTTTGCTTCTGCCATGAGCTGGTTGTATAGCATACGTTCATGGGCTGCGTGCTGGTCGATTATATATAGAACACCGTCTTTTTCTGCAATGAGGAATGTACCCATTGTGCATCCTACAAAGTGAAAGCCGTCATCATCCGGTTGTGATGTTTCCATTGTCATTGAATCAGGAAGATAGTTTGGCCTGAATGAAGCTTCCTGTTCCCGTGCGAAGTTTTCGGCAATCTTGTCGTCGTTTATGATTCCGCCTGCAGAAGAACCTCCAAAAAATCTTGAACGTCCTCCTGCAGAAGATGTACTTGAACCTGAGTAGCTTCCAGTTCCGCTGTGTGTGATTCCACCAAAGGTTGCCTGGGATTTCATCATGTATTTTGAAGATGGCGAAGTTTTTTCTTCGAAATACAGGTCTGGAGTCTCAAATGCTGTCGCATTGAATGCCAATTGTGCCAATGAATTGTTGTCACCGGTAGTTTCTTCTTTCTCATTTTCAGCAAGCATTGTTTTGACTGTATATTGCTTGAAGAAATTTCTAGTGGCAGTACTTACTTCGTGATGGAGTGAATTTATATCCTTGAATCTTGCCTCGCGTTTTGCAGGATGGATGTTGAAATCAACCAATGATGAATCCATCTGTACAAAAAGTGTAGCGACAGGGTAGGTGCCGTTTGGAAAGTATCCTTGGGTTCCATAGCAGATAGCCTGGACCAGTGAGTATTCCTGAATTTTTCTTCCGTTGACATATACTGAAATGTCCTTTCTGCTGTTGCGTGTTACAGAAGGTTCTCCGATTATAAGTGTGAAAGAAAACTTGTCGCTAGGTTTTTCACCTTTTATTTCATAGAAAAGTTCTTCGTTCTCAAAGAACTGGTTTGTCTGTACGAATCGTTCCTTAAGGCTTTGTCCTGCAGGAAGATTAAGTTTTTCTTCTCCGTCGCTTATGAATGTGAAGCCGATGTCAGGACGCGGAAGAACTTTTTCCTCAAAGGTGTTGCGGCACATGGTTCCTTCACTGGATGGACGTTTAAGAAACTGGCGGCGGGCAGGAAAGTTTTCAAAAAGTCCTTTTGTCTGGACAATTGTTCCTTCCGTAAGTGAACAAGGTGTGATTATGTGATCTTCTGTGACGGAAGCATTCATTTTATTTCCGCCGCTTATGATTTCAAGACGGCTGACTGCGGCCATTGAAGATAAAGCTTCTCCGCGGAATCCAAGAGTTGAAAGATGTAAAAGGTCTGTTTCTGTGGAAATTTTACTTGTTGCGTGAGGTCTTGCGCACTGAATGAGATCTTCCTTACTCATACCGCAGCCATTGTCAACAACGCGGATTTTTTCGATTCCGCCTTGCTCAATCTCAACCGTGATTTTTGTAGCTCCGGAGTCAACTGCGTTGTCCATAAGTTCACGGACGATTGCATTTGGTCTGTCGATTACTTCACCTGCGGCTATCTTTCTTGCAACTTCCGCATCCAGAAGCCGTACTCTTCGCTGTTCTGCCATTTTATGAACGTGTTCCTGTGATTTCTGTTGTTTCGTCAAAAAGACTTAGTTCCGGCTTGCTTTCCTTTGTTTCGCCGCCGTTCATGAGGATCTGGATTTTTCCTTCCATCTTGTCCAGCTCCTTTTCAAGGGTCTTTGCGATTTTTATGCCTTCCTCAAAGTTCTTAAGGGCATCTTCAAGACTTATGTCGCTCTGCTTGATGTTTGCCGAAAGCTGTTCAAGTTTTTCAAGTTTTTCTTCAAAATTAGTCATATATCTAACCTCATTCTTTATTTCGTATAATGTCGTGCAGAAAACGCTTGTCTAAGTATTTTCTTAAACCTTAATTTACCGTTGCCGCAATTTCTCCTGTCGCAGGCCTGATCTTTATCTGGTCTCCTGCTTTTACAGTTCCGGCATCCCTTATTATGTTACCTTCGCTGTCAGTCACCATTGAATATCCTCTGTCAAAAACAGTCTGTGGATTGCAGTTGTCCAGAGTTTCGACACAACGCTCTATCCGTCGCCGCCTGTCTTTGAGCATAAGTTCCATTGCGTCAACCATGGAATCGTAGGCTCTGTCAAAACGCTCGGAAAACTTCTGTTCAATGTTCTGGAGCCTTGTCCTCATGTTTTCCGGATCAAAGGTTCTTAGAAGGAGCTTCAACCTGTTTATTTTGTTTTCAACAGTATTGTAAAGATCGTTTTTATAGAAAGAAATGTTTTCTATGATCGCACTTTTTTCTGGAATGACGATTTCTGCGGCGGCGCTTGGGGTAGGCGCACGTCTGTCGGCTGCAAAATCACTCAGTGCCCAGTCGATTTCGTGTCCTACGGCTGAAACAACGGGAATTTCTGAATCTGCTATGGCACGCACTACTATTTCTTCGCTGAATGGAAGCAGGTCTTCAAGACTTCCGCCACCACGGCCTACAATGAGCACATCGCAAAGCTTGTGTCTGTTTGCAAGGGCGATCATGTCTGCGATGGTTGGAGCTGCAGTCTCTCCCTGGACCAAGGCTGGCAGTACGATGATATTCACCTTGTCATTGCGTCTTTTTCTTATGTTGAGTATGTCCCTGAGGGCCGCTCCGTTTGGACTTGTGACAACACCTACGGTATGAGGAAAAAAAGGAAGCTGCTTTTTTCTTGCGCTGTCAAAAAGTCCTTCCGCCGCAAGTTTTCTCTTTCTCATCTCGATCATTTCCATGATGTTGCCTGTTCCGGCTTTTTCCATAGAAGTGATTATGAGCTGATAGTTTCCCCTTGGAGCATAGACGCTGATTTTTCCCCTGACCTGGACCATGGTTCCGTCCTTAGGCTGGAAATTCAAACCCATTGCGCTGCCACGGAACATTACGGCACTTATCTGGGCTTCCGCATCCTTGAGGGAAAAATAAAGATGTCCCGAGCTGCTTGGCTTGAAATTGGAAATTTCACCTTTTAACAGAATGTTCTGAAAGGAATTTTCAAGCATAGTCTTTATGAGGTTCGTCAGCTGGGTTACTGAAAGACTGTTGTCCATGATTTTTGGATTGTAAACATTCCATTTAATTTAGACAAGGGAATTCCGATAATGAACTGATGAAGAATTTGGTATTTTTATACGCTGGGAAGAATTCTACCCATGCTTTTGATAAAGTTTTCTCTGAAAATTCCGCTTTTGGCCGTTGTCTTATGTGGGCAGGTGCCATTCCAGGGTGTCTTGGAATAGTGATAATGTCATCTACGGAAAACCAGGATGCCGTAAAGGAACAGCTTGGTGAGGTTGCGGTTTCCAATGCAAGGATAATCGTGAAGGACAGCTGGCTTTGCAGCGACATCGTAGAAACAATGGCTGTGGAATGTGCCGCCGCCAAAGCCGACAACGCGGTGTATACAACTGCGGACCGTCCTTTTATGGACAGCTGGCTTACAAATGAAGTCCTTGAATGCCACGAGAAATACATTGCAGAATATACTTTTGCGGATGGATATCCATACGGATTTGCTCCTGAGGTGATCCATGGCGGCACACTCAACATATTGAACACTTTTGCAAAGGAAACCCATAGAGAACTTGCCCAGGTGCCGGTAAGCAACGAATGCATTTTCAATCTTCTTAAGGCAGACATCAATTCCTTTGAGATTGAAGCTGTCATTGCTCCAAAGGACTACAGGATGCTTCGTTTTGATTTCTCATGCGGAATCAAAAGAAATCTCCTTGCATGCCAGCGCCTCTATGGTCTTGCCATGGAAAAGGATATTGCTTTCAATGCAAAAAAACTTGCGGATCTTGCTGAACAGTCGGCAGAAGTGCAGCAGACATTGCCTGCTTTCTATAACGTGCAGATCTGTCAGAACATGTCTTCACTGCCTTTGTATTCTCCTTATCCAGAAGCATACAAGTCAAAGTTTGGAAAGCTTCCTGTTGTGTCAGAAAATTCTGAAGCCCAGTCCATGTCCCTTGAAAAGTTCAACGGACTTGTTTCCCAGATTTCAGATTTCTCGGAGGACGCCGTCGTAGGACTTTCTGGTTTTGCTGAACCTTTGCTTGAGAAAAACATCTGCGCGTATATTGATTCAGTATTGCAGAATAAAAATCTTTCAGTTCTTATCGAAACAGACGGAACACTTGTGACTCCGGAACTTGCTGAAAATATTGCTGCCGTAGTCGCAAAACACGGTCCTAGAAATACTGGCGAAAAAAGCATCATATGGATTGTTTCCCTTGATGCTGCCACAGAAGCAATGCATTCAACCATCGTCAAAGGCGGAACCTTTACCGCCAGCCTTGCCAGCATCACCATTCTTGAAAAAAGTTTCCCAGGATGTGTCTATCCTCAGCTGACAAGAATGAACGAAAATGAAAGCGAGCTTGAACAGTTCTACCGCTTCTGGCATGACAAGAATTCTCCGTCAAAAGGAAGACTCATCATCCAGAAATACGATGACTGCTGTAAGACTCTTCCTGCAAGAAAACCAGCGGATCTATCTCCTCTTGAAAGAAATGTGTGCTGGCACCTTAAACGTGACATGACAATCCTTTGGGATGGTTCTGTTCCATTATGCAGACAGTTCCTTTTGTCTTCTTCCATCGGCAATGCTTTTGAGGAAGGAATCGAAAAAATATGGGGCAATACTCTTGAGACAGTAAAAGACCATCTTGCCGCAAACTTCAGTGAAAAATGCAGGGACTGCGATGAATACTATACCTTCAATTTTTAATGAACATAAAGTCGCCTATACAGTTCTCGGTGGAGGGGAGGAACCTTCAAAGGTTACCTTGCCATCGGTCACCTGTGTCGTGCTCAGCAGAAAAGGACGCCAGTACAGGGAAAGGGTGATTGAAAACCTTCTTTCCAAAGGTTTTGCAAAGATCATTTCCGTCAATCCAAAGAGCGAGCAGGTTTCAATTGAACAACTTGCCCATCATTTCCCAACGGTAGCTTTTCTTGTAGGTCTTGAGGATGTTCCACAGGGGGAACTTCTGAATATTGCCTTTGCTCAGGCAAAGACTGAACATGTTCTTGTTCTCCAGGAAGAAATGTGCAGTGAGAATTTCATGTTCACACCGGCCATGGCTGAAAAACTCATTGGAAAAAAACAGTTCTGTGTCGCACCAAGACTTGTGACCTCTTCCGGCAACAGGGTGCCTGTAGTCTATATGCCGGCGACATCCCGTTCCGTTTTCAGCGTTGATAACGATATGTCCATGATGGACAACCTGTGGACTTTATATTCCTATGATTATGCAGGCTTCTATGACAGAGAAAAGTTCTGTCTTCTTGGAGGCGTTGATTATACAATAACATCCTCATACTGGCAGAAGCTGGATTTCTTTTTCCGCTCATGGTTGTGGGGAGAGAAAACCACTGTTTCCAATTTCTTTGAGCTTAGATATGGAGAAGACATTCCAGAAGAAGACCAGACTGTTGAGGTTTCATATTTAAGATTCTATCTGAAAAATATTCTTCCTGTCTTTGTCTCTGACCATGGAAAAATTTCCCGAACTTCATTTTTAAGTTTCAAATCAAGAAGTTCATGTGGCCTGGTTGAATCATGGAGACAGTTCAAGGATGCCATTCGATGGACGGAGGAAAACCAGTATCGCTTTAAATGTGATGCGGTTTCCCTTATTGAAGACTGGGGTAAATCATGAACCTAAAAAGAATCGCAGAAGGCATAAAGAAAATCGCAACCGGAAAGAAAAAGGTTGTTGTCATAGTCCAGTGCAGAATGTCCTCATCAAGATTGCCGGGTAAGGCTTTGCTGCCCCTTGGTGGAAAAACAGTCCTTGAATGGACTCTTGCTTCGATGAAGAAAATCAAGGCGGACAGATATTATCTAGCCGTGGATGAGGCAAGCAAGGAAGCTTTGCAGCCTGTGGCAGAGAAGAACGGCTGGGATTTCTATGCAGGCTCCCTTGAAGACGTTCTTGACCGATTCTGCAATGTAATCAAAATTTCAAAGGCTGATGTTGTCATCCGTGCAACAGCTGACAATCCATTCCTTTTCTATGAAGCAGCACAGAAGATGGTGGAGGAATATTTTGAGCGTGAAAAAACAGTTTCGGCAGATTACCTTACATATTCTGGATTACCCCACGGTTCCGGTGTTGAGATGTTCAATGCCCATTCACTTTTGAAGGCCGCTGAAGAAACAGAAGATCCTTATGACCACGAGCATGTTGGTCCTGCCTTGTACAACCACAAGGACAAATATAAATGTGACTTCATAAAGGCACCTGCAAAATACAACCACCCGGAATACAGAACGACAATTGATACAAAGGAAGACTATCATAGGGCCCTTGAGATCGTAGAGGAAATTTCAGGTCAGGAAACTGTCACAGAACCATATACGACTGACATGATTCTTGAGGCTTTGGAAATTCCGGCTGTAAAGAATCCTGTGCTTCTTATGCCATCAGTAAAGAAAGGACAGGGCACAGGCCATTTGAGAAGATGTCTTTCATTGGCTGTGGAAAACAAGTGGGACATTTATATTCCGTCTGATTCTGATCTTGCCCAGGTAAAGGAACTTGTGGACAAGGCAATGGAAAAAGGTCTTGAAAAATACCATATAATCGAAAGCCTTGATGATCTTTCATATTACTCCGTTGTTTTTACCGATCTGTTCAGAACTGATAAAGAACTTGCGGAAAAACTTTCCTCAAAAGCTTCTGTTGTCGCCATTGATGAAGGATCGGAAGATCTTGACTATGCGGATTATGTAATGGACATACTGCCTTCCGCAGACCGAGGTCGTGTTGTCAATATTTCCGCACCATATCTTATCCCACGCCCTTCAAAAGTAAGGGATGTTGAGCAGGTTAAGGCTTCCATAAAAAATGCCCTTGTGGTGCTTGGAGGAGAAGATCCTGCGGAACTGACATTGCCTTCTGTAATAGCACTGTGCCAGAATGAAATCTATGTCACCGCTATTGTGGCAAATGAAGCCCAGCAGAATGCCTTTGAAAAGAAAATTCCGGATGAATCGAAACGTTATGTTAAATTCATCATGCCTGTAGAAGACCTTAAGGAAAAACTTTACAGCTATGATCTTGTTGTGACCCACTATGGATTCACTGCCTTTGAGGCTGCTTCCGCAAGGTGCGCCGTGATACTTCTTGGAACCACACCATTGCACGTAAGCCTTTCTGAATCCTATGGATTCTTCTGTCTTTCTCCGGCCCAGATCACGGCGCAGAAATTCAAGGAAGTCCTTCAGGATCAGGACAGATTATATCTGGAAGAAATTGTCCAGAAACAGGAAAGCATTTCACAATATGCCCAGAAACTTTCCTGCGGAAATCATTTCTTATGCCCTGTATGCAGAAAGGATGATGTTTCCAGAAACAGGATTGTGGCAAGAACAAAAGACCGCACATTCCGTAGATGCGATGAATGCGGCATGGTGTACATAGGATGGACTGTAAAAGAAAAACAGACTGAATATAACCATGCTTATTTCTATGAAGACTATGAAAAACAATATGGAAAAACATATCTTCAGGATTTTGCTTCCATAAAAGCACAGTGCGTAAGGCGCATGGGGCAGATAGATTATCTTTATCTTCATGGAAAAAAACGCCATGGCTCTTCTGTGTCACCTTCAGTCCTTGATATAGGCTGTGCCATGGGACCATTCCTTTCGGCTGCCAACGACAGCGGATGGCAGGTCTTTGGCTCCGACATTTCTCAGGATGCAGTAGATTACGTACAGAAGACTTTGAACTTTCCTGCCATCTGTGCGCCATTCCCTGAAGGTAACTTTGAAGGTGAGCTGGGAATGGAAGGTTTTGATGCTGTTACCATGTGGTATGTCATCGAACACTTTCAGAATCTTGACAGCGTGTTGAATAAGGTATCGGAGCTGGTGAAGAAAAACGGCATTTTTGCATTCAGTACACCGTCAGGTTCAGGAGTCAGCGCAAAATACAATACACAGAAATTCTTTGAGCAGAGTCCAAGCGATCACTTTACAATCTGGGAGCTTAACAGAGCCAAAAGCATCCTTGCTCGTTACGGTTTCAAGATTGAACGGATCGTTTCCACAGGAATACATCCAGAACGTTTCCCAAAAGCTGTTGAAAAGGGGTGGAAGAAAAACTCATTCAGAATGAAGATGCTGGCTTCTTATTGCCAGATGTTCAAGCTGGGGGATACCTTCGAAATCTACTGCCGAAAAATGTAAAACCCAGGATTTTTTTTGCCGAAAATAAAATACAATGGGTGAAAAATATATTTTGATTCTCGGGGCGGGGCTTATGCAGCGTCCTTCCATTGAATCAGCAAAAGAACTGGGATACAAAACTCTCGTAATAGACGCAAATCCTCATGCAGTGTGCGTTCCCTTTGCCGACCGCTTTGAACAGGTTGACCTTAAGGACAGGGAAGCCATTGCCAAACTTGCATTGTCAATGAAAGATGATCTTGCCGCGATTTTTACAGCCGGAACTGACTTCAGCGCCAGTGTTTCCTATGCGGCGGAAAAATGCGGACTTCCATCTCATACATTCCAGGCAGCCATGAACGCAAGCAACAAGGTGCTCATGCGCAGGTGCTTTGCAGAACATGGGATACCGTCTCCGGATTTCTTTGAAGCCGACGAAGACTATCTTGCAAAGGTCATTGATGGTACTGCGGACGGAATATCATTTCCTAAGGTCGTAAAACCTGTGGACAACATGGGAGCCCGTGGCTGCCGTCTTGTACGCAACAAAGATGAATTCATTCCAGCCTTGAAGGAAGCAGTAGGATACAGCAGGACAAAAAAAGCTATTGTCGAAGATTACATGGCTGGTCCTGAATTTTCCATTGACGCTCTTGTATGCAACGGCAACGTTACCATCACTGGATTCGCAGACCGTCACATCTATTTTGAACCATACTTCATCGAACTTGGACACACCATGCCTTCTCAGTGCAGTGAAAAAATGAAAGCGGAACTTGTGGATTGCTTTACTAAAGCAGTACATGCCCTTGGACTTACAACTGGTGTGGCAAAGGGGGACATCAAATACACAGAGAAAGGCCCTATGATCGGTGAGATCGCAGGACGTCTGTCTGGCGGTTACATGTCAGGATGGACTTTCCCGTATTCAAGCGATGTGAACCTTACAAAGGAAGCCATGAAGATTGCCTTGGGTCAGATTCCTGAAAGCACAGGAACTGGTGAGATTCCGTCTGTGAAATACAGCCACGAAAGGGCATTCATTTCTATTCCAGGCAAAGTAAAAACAATCTATGGACAGGACAACGCCATTGCGAGTCCCTTCATAAAGAATCTGTTTTTCCGCGTAAAGGAAGGCAGTGTCGTTGATTTTCCACGCAACAACGTTGAGAAGTGCGGAAATGTGATCACACTGTCGGAACAAAGGGAACTTTCTCTTTGGGGTGCGGAATCTGCTGTGTCACAGATCGTCCTGCGTCTTGAAAAAGGAAACAAGGCGACTGATGATTACCTTGCCGGCATGGAACTTGAACATGAAAAAGGCTTTCCTTACAGCGCCTATGCAATGAGCGCAGAGGATTGTTCCGCATTGGAAAAAGAACTTGAAAAACTCCCTGACCTTGAGGAAGGCAAAAGTGCGGCGGATCTCTACAGAGAAATCTCATTGCGTTTTAAGGATCTTCGTGATTTCAACTACCGCAGCATAGGACAAACCCTGGAGCTTTTTGACAGCATCTGTCCAGAACATGGAAAACTTGAAACAAAGAAATTCTGGAAATATCTCCTTCGTGGAGGTATTCAGGCTGTATTGTATTACGCGGACAGCAAGGAGGCATGATGAAAAGAATATTTGCTTACATTTTTCTCGCCATTGCCGCCGCCACACAGATTTTTGCCGACAGCAATGTTGATTTTCTTTCTAAAGCCCAGAACGCCGGTATGACTTTCTACTGGGATCCTCTTACATCAAGCGGCCTCATAGAAAAAAACGGGCATAGGATTTCATTCCACTCAGGTGATGATTTTGTCCTCCAGGACTATAAGACAGTGATCAACGAAAAAGCACCGGTTCTTGAAAACGGAAAGCTTGTCTCGACAAACAGTTTTTTCAACGGCGCCGAGAATTTCTTCAAGACGGAAAACAATGAGAATCCATATAGAATTGGAGCTATCCTCATCGATCCAGGTCACGGCGGAAAAGATCCTGGTACCAGCAGTGTGCAGAAAATCGGCGGAAAAAATGTAAAGCTTGTGGAAAAGGATATAAACCTTAATGTTGGCTTAAAGCTCCGTGATTATCTCAAGAAGGCATATCCCGACAAGCAGATCCTCATGACCCGCAGCAAGGATGTCTATCTTTCATTGAACCAGCGTACTGAAATCGCCAACAGCGTAAAGCTCAAGGACAACGAAGCCATTTTGTTCATCTCGGTCCATGTAAACTCGAATTTCAACCAGTCGGCTTCTGGATATGAGGTCTGGTATCTTTCTCCAGGTTATAGAAGACAGGTCCTTAACGCAAAGAGCGCAGGGGAAGAAAAAAGCCTTCTGCCGATCCTTAACAGCATGATGGAAGAGGAATACACTACGGAATCGATACTCATCGCCAAGTTCATCCTTGACGGAATTACGGCACAGGTAGGTTCCCAGACAAATTCACGTGGCATAAAGGCGGAAGAATGGTATGTCTGCAAGAATTCCAACATGCCTAGCGTACTCATTGAGCTGGGATTCGTAAGCAACAAGAAAGAGGCGGCACTTCTTGCGGATGACAAGTACTTGCAGAAGTTGTCCTTTGGAATATATAATGGACTTCAGGCGTTCGTAACGCATTTTGAGCGTTCGAGAGGTTTTACCGGCAAATAAAATGATGTCTGCACTGAAAAACAAGTCGTTGTTCCAGGTTTTCCTTGGAATCATAATCGGTTCATTTATAATTTCCCTCATTCTCTTTTTCTGCCATGGCAGAAGGGCTAGATGCATCTGTCTCTTTGAATCCTTTGAGTCGGAAAAAATCTACACGGAAGCCAGGTATTATCCGCGTGAGAAGAAGAATCTGCTGGTAAAGACCTTTGTGGAAGACCTTGTCCTTGGACCTTATACAAACCGCTACAAGTTTATTTTTGCAGCCGGAACAAAGGTTCAGTTCTGTTTTGCTGAAGGCAAGACACTTTATGTGGGACTTTCAGCGGAAGCACTGAAATTCAATGCGGAAACTTCCGATATAAAGAGTGGAGTAGAATTGTTACGTAAAAATATTGTGAAAAATTTCACAAGTTTTAATAAAATTTACATATTCATTGATGGAGTCAGGGTGTCAGGAGAGTGATTTTATTGGTGTGAATTTTTGGAGATTTTTTCAAAAAAAATCAAAATAAGTTGACAAAATAAAGTTCTTAATAGATACTTAAATAACAAGGCTACATCAAATATGTATTAAAAGGAGCTTCAATATGAAGAAGACTTTGTTTTTAACTGTTGCTGCAATGGTTTTGGCAGGTTCTCTTGCTACAGCTAAGGAAAGCGTTCTTATCGACTTCTCTCAGCTTCAGGCAGACACATGTGCTGACGAAAATGGAAACCCACAGCAGAACAGCAGAACTGTAATGGATTATTCCGTTGCAGCAGGTGCAACATTCACAGGTGACCAGAAGTCACTTATGAAGACATCTTTGGCTCTTCCAGAATGGGAAGTTGTTCTTAACTCTTCTGCTAAGAACCCAGTATCTGTAGCACTTTCACAGGTAGTTGCTGCTCCTGTTAAAGAATCTGCAGATGTTCCTTTCGCAGGAAAGTCAATCATGGGTGTTCGTGTTCTCTTCCCAACATGGGCAAACAACGCAAACGCTAAGATCGTTCCAGCTTTTGACATCCCAGCTTACGAACCACTCTCAGACGCAAATGAGAACGGTGAACGCCAGGAACCAACAGACGAGCAGAAGGGAAAGTACCTCTTCGAAGATGGTTATGGTGTAGTAAGAAATGTTGGTACATTGAAGTCAATCTCTTGTACAACAATGGGTATGAACTTCCCACACAACCTCTATGTTCTTCTTAAGGACAATGACGGAATCGAGCGCCGCTATCTCATGGGAGACCTCTATTTCGACGGTTGGAAGACACTCGTATGGAATAACCCAGACTATATCTCTGACGTTCGCACACGTGAAATCAGAGTTTACCCAATCTACCCACGTGGAATTCCGTTTGTTAAGTTCTCTGGTTTCCAGGTATGCCGTGATGCAAACCACATCGGTTCTGACTTCATCGGTTACTTCAAGGACGTAAAGGTTATCTATGACCTCGCAGTTCTTACATCAGACCGCGACATTGACGATGAAGACCTCTGGGGAATCATCACAAAGAAGGAAAGAGATCGCCAGAATGGTGAAATGACACGCTTTGGTAACAAGCAGGTTAACCGCTACCTCGAAAAGTCTAAGATGGCTACAGAGGCAGAATTCTCTTCATCTTTGAACGCTGACTCAGATTCTAACGCTCAGTCTACAGACCAGGCAAAGTAATTACTGATTGATCAGTGTATGGGACCGCTCGATAGAGCGGTCTTTTTTTTATCTCATTAACTTTTTTTGATTTTTTTTCTGTTTGCCGTTATAATGAAAGAATGAGTTATGAATTACCAAACAAAAAAGAAATAGAAGTTCGTTATGAATCTTACAGACCTGCCTTTAACGAAATATTGGGCAAGGTTGAAGCATCCCTTAAGAAAAATCTCCATTTGTCATCTAATCCTACATATAAGACTCGCATAAAGTCCTTTGGAAGTTATTACAAGAAGATTCTTCGTCAGAAAGCAAAGGAATCAGGTGAAAGCAAGGAACTTGTGACCTTGACTGATATGATTGGCATCCGTGTAATCTGTCCTTTTGTTGAGGATCTTGCAGAAGTTGAAAAACAGGTTTCTGAAATCTATGATGTAAAGGAGATAGAGAAGAAGGGGGCTGAACAATCTTTCCGTGAATTTGGATATGAGTCTGTCCATATTCTTATCGGTGTTCCTGAGGACTGTAGGCCGGTGGAACATACAGAAGTTACTTTGCCATCAAACCTGGTATGTGAAATCCAGGTCAGGACAATCCTTCAGGATGCCTGGGCAGAAGTTGAACATGAGCTTATATACAAATCTGAGTTCAATCCTTTTGACAAGCCTTTGAGGCGCAAGCTTGCCTCTATCAACGCAAGTCTTACTCTTGCGGACATTATTTTCCAGGAGATTCGTGATTACCAGAAGAAACTCCAGACTGAGCTTGGAACGCGCAGAAACACCTTCTATGAGAAGGCTGACGACTATTCCATGGAAGTACTCGAAATGGACAAAAATAACGCTCCTAAGGCCTCTCAGGGGCCTGTAGACAGTCCTTTTGCCAAGGGAAGCATAGATGATCTAGTTCTTCAGGCACTTCACGAGCACAATGTGGGTAATTTTGAGAAGGCTGTGTCTATATATACACAGATCATAGATTCCAAGCCTGTTCCGCCTGATGTGGTTCTCAGTGTCATCTACAAGCACCGTGGAATGGCATATTTTGCACAAAATATCTACGAAGAAGCTCTGGAGGATTTTACAAAGAGCTTTGATTATGATCCAAAAAGCTTCAGGTCGATCTACTACAAGGGTATTGTTTTCTCTGTCATGAACCGCAATGCAGAGGCTGTAAAATGCTTTGACAAGTCTCTGGAGATCAATGCCTTCCAGAGCCATGTATTCTATCGTCGCGGACTTACATACTACAACATGGGTGAGTACAACCTTGCCATGCAGGATGTGACCAATGCTGTCAATCTTGGACTGGATGATGATGACCTTAAGGAATTGCGCAACAAGCTCATGAAAAAATTTGACATGGGCATGTAAAAAAAATTAATTTTTTTTGAAAAAAAATAATAAATCCTATTGACACAAATTAGTCATTAGTATATTATCTTAAACATCAACGACAAACGTTGTATGTCTCCCTCGTCTAGTGGTTAGGACATCGGGTTTTCATCCCGACAACATGGGTTCAATTCCCGTGGGAGATGTGAGTAAGACCTTAACTAAATAGTTAAGGTCTTTTTTTTATTTGTTTCTCATCTATATGAAAACGATTTTTCTGATATATCGAAAATACTAAAAAAGTGGGACGCAGACGAAAAATGAGGGGGCCCCTCAGAAGGGGGAGTCCTCGTTTTTCGTCGTCGCTGGGGCCCGCTTTTTTTGAAGTAATATTTTATGAATGTATAGTTTATTTTCAATGCTCATATATTGTCTCAATTTAATGTCATACATGAATAATGCTTTTTTCCTTTATTTTTAGTATATTTACAGTATGGAAAGACATGACATAGCGATAATTGGTACAGGTCCTGCCGGTATCAGTGCTGCTATAACGGCAAAAATCCGCAACAAAGATGTTATTCTGTTAGGTACTGCAAGTGGAAGCGACAAAGTTTCCAAGGCAAGTGTCGTGAAGAATTACCCAGGACTCCCTGAAATAGGCGGAACTGAATTACGGACTGCATTTGGAAACCATCTGAAAGCAATGGATGTCGCCGTCACAGAAGATAAAATCAGTGCGGTGTATTCAATGGGCAAGTATTTTGTCCTGAAAGGTGCGAATGGTGATTATGAGGCTTCGTCCCTGATTCTTGCCACAGGAGTAGATTTTTCAAAACCACTTGCCGGTGAAAAGGAGTTTCTTGGTCGTGGGGTAAGCTATTGCGCTACCTGTGACGGCATGTTCTTTAAAGAAAAGAAGGTTGCTGTCCTTGCTTATGAGGCAGGAGCATTGAAAGAAGCCCTCTATCTTTCTGAATTATGCAGTGAAGTCCTTTTTTTCAAATGCTATGAGGAATCTTTGCCTGATATATTGCCTTCAAACATTGTAGTTTTGGAAGAAAAGCCAGAGTCCATAAAAGGTGGCCTTAAAGCTCAGGTTCTTGTTGCAGGTGGAAAAGAATATGAGGCGGACGGTTTCTTTGTCCTTAGGGAATCAGTGGCGGCGGACAGTCTTGTTCCGGGTGTAAAGTTGCAGGATGGACATGTCCTTGTTGACCGTCATATGAAGACCAATATTTCTGGATGCTTTGCCTGTGGTGATGTCACTGGAACTCCTTACCAATATATAAAAGCCGCAGGAGAAGGAAATGTTGCTGCTTTAAGCGCAGTATCCTATCTTGCTGATTTGAATAAATAAAACTGACTGGAGGTTTTTATGGTTGAAGTCATTAAAAATAATGATATGTCCAAGGCAGCTGCAGCTGATGTTGCTGTAATCGACTTTAATGCGACATGGTGTGGCCCATGCAGGATGCTTGCCCCGATTCTTGATGAGGTATCTGAAGAAATGAAGGGAAGTGTTGAATTCTACAGCTGTGACTGTGATGAGAATGGCGAGCTTTCTAGACAGTTTGGAATCATGAGCATTCCGGCGGTTGTCGTTTTGAAAAAAGGCCAGCAGGCGGGTATGAATGTTGGTTTCGTACCTAAAGAAAGCCTTGTGGAATTCATCAAGGGAAACCTGTAGAAATCTCTTGTATGAAAAAAAAGGACTGGAGAAATCCAGTCCTTTTTTTCTTTATGGAACCAAATGCTTTAGAAAAGCATTACGATGATCTTTGATGCAAGAACGATTGAAACAAGAGCAAGTGGGTAAGTTGCTGCGTATGCTGCAGAAACTTCATCTGTTCCGGCTGTAGCGATAAGTGTACCGAGAGCTGGAGTAGAAGTCATACCACCTGTGATTGATCCAAGGTTGTTGAAGATTGAAAGCTTGAAAACGTAGCGTGCAAAAACATAACCAACGATCATTGGTACTGTTGTCATGATTGCACCGTAGATGAAGTATGAAAGCTTGACGTTTGAAACAAAGTTTACTCCACCTGGAACACCTGCTCCGATAAGGAAGAGTACGAGACCAAGTTCGCGCATAAAGTTCAATGTCTGCTTTGAAAGACGACAGTCAAGGCAACCGATCTTTCCGAAGTGACCGATGATAAGACCACCGATCAATGTTCCGCCTGAATTACCAAGAGAGAAGTATGAACCACCACCGATAGGAATCTTGATAGCACCGATGAGACATCCGATTGCAACTGCAAGGAAGAATGGGAAGAAACCGAATTCTTCAATCTTGATAAGTTTTCCTTTTGGCTCTGGGATTGTTACTGAACCTGCTGCAACGAAAGATTCTCTTTCCTTTGCGATGTCGATCTTAAGGATTTTTGGGACGATCTGTACAAAGAGAACAACACCGAGAACACCGTAAAGGTATGCGATTCCATATCCTGCTGAGATTTCATCCTGTGCTGCGCCTTCAACAGCTTCCTTTGCTGCAGAGAAACCTGGTGTTGATGTAAGACCACCAGTAAGAAGACCTGCAGCCATGTTTGCGCTGAGATTGTCGTCAAGCTTAACGCAGATGATTGCTGTAAGAGCTCCGAGACCGATGACAACAATTCCCATTACAAGATATGCGATTGAGCTTCTGTTGAATGTTCTGAAGAATTTAGGTCCTGCGATGAGACCGACAGCTGTAACAAAGAGAGCTGTACCGATATTTGAAACGATAGAGAAGTTTCCCTTGATCTTGTCGCTCCAAAGGACAATCTGCTTTTCACCGATGTTGAAGTTAGGAAAGTACTGGATAAGTACACCGTAGCAGAGTGCAATGAGAAGAACACCTGCTGTTCCGAGAGAAATGCCTTTGACACTGATAGCGCCAACAAGGTATCCAACTGCACCGATTAAAAATACGATGAAGATGATTGACAGAGCTGACGAGCAGACAGCTGACAAATAAGTAACCATAATAGATTCCTCGATTAAATTATTAAAGTTCAGTTATTTTATAACTTTGTCAAATATAGAGCAATTGGTTTAAGCATAAAATTTTTTAAAGTCATGGTACTTTTTGAAACCAAATTTTGTAAGTGTGACAGATGCGAAAAAATGTTATAATGGAACAATGATTAAACAAGAATTACGAAAACAAATGAAATCTATCGTTGCATCTCTGGATCCTGTAGGCAAGGCTTTTGAAAGCATGTCAAAATGCGTGGGCATCATACAGTCGGACATGTTCAGGAAGGCCGATGCGATTGTCGGCTTCATGCCTATGAAAGATGAGGTGGATATTCTTCCTGTTTTAAGGACTGGACTTCAGCAGAATAAGAAGGTCATTCTACCTAAGATCATAGACGGAACAAATGACATGGATTTCTATTACATCACTGATGAGCCTAACCAGCAGACTGAATCCAATAGCTGGGGAGTCTATGAACCTAAGGCGGAACTGGAAAAATGTGATATGGATGAACTTTTGTCTTCTATCACTGACGGTAAAATTCTGGTTCTTGTTCCTGGCCTTGCCTTTGGGCAGGGTGGTACACGTCTTGGTCGTGGCAAAGGATTTTATGATAAGTTTCTTTCTGGCCTAAAAAAAAGAGCCGCAGAAATGGGTAAGGAGGAAGTCCCATTGTTCTGCGGCATAAGCTACAAGGCACAGCAGATTGATTCCGTGCCAGTTGATGAAAATGATGTCTTAGTGGACATCGTTATTTGAATTGATTCCGTATTTCTTGAACGCCAGTTTGAGATAGAACGGCTCAATAAAAAGGGTGACAATGTAAGAAACAATGAAGCTTGACAAAAGTGACCTTGGCAGGGCCTTGAGTACTTCCGGACGAGGAACATGTGGCGGAACATTGTTGATGTCCATGTTGTGCCTTGCAAGAAGTATCATCAGTGTTGTATTTACGCTTGTGATGATAAGCACATAGAAAATGTTTGTAATGATGTTGCCGATGATATGCTTTGCAGGCATTTTCATTCCGCCTGTAAACTTTTCTTTTACCTGTCTGACTGGCAGGAAGAAACCTATGCAAAGCGCAAGGATACAGGATATTGCCATGCTTATGAGCAATGTTGGCACTGTGAAATGACCCGACGACACAACTCCATGAGTAGAAAGTATAATGCTTACTGTAACTCCCATGGCCACATTCATGAAAAAGCCGATCTGCTTCATCTTCATGGCCTGTGGATTGTTCATTCTTTCATTGTTTTCCATGATTTTTAATATAAAGCAATAATCTGAAAAAACAAGAAATCCTGCCATGTCGTCAAAATAATTTTTTCGGCACGACAGGATGGTTTAGATTCTGAAGATTGCTAAAAGAAAACTAGAAGCACTTTTCCATTACATCTTCATCAGGTTGTCTGTTCTGTACAAGTCCTGTGGCAAAGTAGATTATTCCGCCTGCAAGAAGTCCCCATACGACGGCATTGATTCCGGCTATGTGAACAAAGTAATGGCAGAGGATATAGACCGCAACCGCACCAAGAGAGGAGCCAAGGGCAGCTTCTTTTGTTCCTTTTTTCCAGAAAAGTCCGCCTACGAGAGGCCAGAAGAAGGAGCATTCAAGTCCACCGAAAGCAAAGAGATTCAGGAAGAATATTATCTTTGATGCGTGGAGAGTAAAGAACACTACAATGGCTCCTGTGATGAAAACAATAAGTGCAGAACTTAACTTGAAGCATCTGTTGTACTTTTCTGTCTTCACAGGATCATCCTTTACGATGTATGTCTTGTAGAGGTCCTTGAGGATTGCGACGGCCGCAAGCAATAGCAGGGAATCTACTGTAGACATTACAGCTGCCATAGGGGCTGCAAGGAATATTCCGGCAAGTCCGATCGGCATTATGTTCTGCACTACATAAGGAATGAAATAGTCCGAGGTTTTTACAGCGCTCTTGTCTGCCAGTGCACCTGACCAGCAGCCTGCAAGATGCATACCTACAAGGATGAATGCGCATGTTATTGTTCCGATGACCATGGCCTTTTTAAGGGATTTTGTGCTGTTGAAGCCAAGGGCACGGACTGCTGTCTGTGGAAG
>JAGHUO010000062.1 GCA_018064785.1 Candidatus Treponema equi | reverse complement strand
GCGTCCCCATGCTCCAAATGTTACTTCTGCGAAAGCAGATGTTGCGAATGCTGCTGCTGCAGCTACTGCGATAAGAGTCTTTTTCATCTCTTAGCCTCCTTATTTTTTGCGATACCATACGGTATCATAATTATATTCTACCCCTTGTAACTTCATAAGTCAACAAATTTATTACAAATTCGTTGCAGCAAATTCTATACCGGGGCAAAACTCACTTCTTTATCGGCAACATATTTCTTTGCCTAAAGCAAAAAATATCTGCCTCACTGAATACAACTCTTTCTCTCTTTCTGCATTCTAGATTTAAATTCACATAAATGTCAAATTTTTTCGGTGATTTCTGGATTGCCACGTCGGGCTGTCGCCCTCCTCGCGATGACGACGATAGACAAAATAAAAAGACCGCTGTCTTGGCGGTCTCTGGTTTTTAGATCTGTTCCTTAAGGACATTCCCGAAATTCTTTAGATAGTCAACAAAAGATATGTAGGCAAGGACTGCGCAGATGAAGAACATTCCGTAGCCAAAATATCTGAAGGCATCCATCACGCTCTCATCAAAGCCAAAGGCAACATTGAGTCCCGTGCGGACAAGGAGTTCCTGCAGCAATGCCACAAAGCAAGAGGCAACATAGAACACTGTCTTGATCTTGCCTCCCTTGCGGGCCGCGATTGCAGTTCCGCTTTTTGCAGCTGCCATCCTAAGGAAGTTCTGGCTGAACTCGCGGTAAAGGATAAGGATATAAAGAATCACAGGCATGTAACCTGCGAAAACAAAACATGTGAACATTGAAAGATGGAGGAAAACATCCGCGAAAGGATCAAACATCTTTCCAAAATCGCTGACCTCATTGTGAAGGCGGGCGTAATGACCGTCGAAATAATCAGTGAGCTCAGCAAGAGCAAGAAGCGGAATGGAAAGGCACATCGAAAGGATCGAGATCAAACTTCCATTTGCTGCCTTTGACCATACGGGAATAAAATATATCAGAAACAGAACCGGCGCGCTGACAACGCGAGCCAATGTGAACTTGTTGGACGTTTTCATATATTTTAAGTATAATGGTTAACAACATTTAATACAAGTTGCAGTTCGTTCCTACCATCCTGCAACTAAAAAATCAAAACTAGGGGGTTGGTTATGGCATCAATCAAAGCCAGACTAAGGGAATTTTCCATTCTTCTAAATTCCATTCCATCGTGGTTGCTCGCGTTCTTCGTGGCATCTCTCATCGCAATGAATCTTCTTGCAAACAAAAGCATCAATGGTCTTCCGTCTTGGCTCGCATTGGATTCAGGTTTTATTTTTTCATGGGTTGCATTCGCGGTCATGGACATTGTGGTAAAACGCTTTGGAGCAAAGGCCGCAAACATGGTGAGCATTGTCGCAATCCTGCTGAACCTTTTTGTGGTGTTGCTTTTCTACATCGCTTCCTTGATTCCGGGAGACTGGAGCACATGCTATGGCGCAGACGGAACACCTGTGCCTGAACTCAACGTTGCGGTGAACAGCATCTTCTGCGGTTCATGGTTCGTCGTCTTTGGAAGCACACTTGCAATCATCGTCTCTACTGTCTTCAATAATTTCATGAACGTCACCATCGGAAAGCTTTTTGCAAAAAGCAACTTCAGGGCCTATGCCGCACGTTCCATCATCTCGACCTTCCTTGGGCAGTTCGTAGACAACATGGTCTTTGCTTTTGTAGTCAGCGTCCACTTCTTTGGATGGACTACACTGCAGGCTGTCACCTGTTCAATCACAGGCGGAATCGCCGAGCTTCTATTTGAAGTCATTCTCTCTCCTTTATGCTACAGGGTTGTCCTTGCATGGGAGAAGAACAATGTGGGAAAAGAATACATAGAAAAATATTGCTAAGGGAGCTGACATGAAGATACTCATTACCGGAACAGCAAAAGGAATCGGACGGGCAACCGCTGAATATTTTCTTGAACATGGCCATCATGTCCACGGAATCGATGTGCTTGCCTCTACGATAGAAAATGAAAACTACACACATCATGTTGCTGATGTTTCTAGAAAGGAAACTTTTCCTGTGCTGGATGGTATTGAGGTCATCGTGAACAATGCCGGCGTTCAGAACTGCAACGATATAGAAGTCAACCTGAAAGGAACGATCAATGTGTCTGAATTCTATATCGGGCAGGCAACCAAAGCCGTCGTCAATGTAGCTTCCACAAGCGCCCATACCGGTGCTGAATTCGGTGAGTATGCGGCAAGCAAAGGCGGAATACTTGCATACACAAAAAATCTTGCAAGCCGCCTTGCTCCACAGGGGGCCACATGCAACAGCATTTCTCCTGGAGGCGTCCGCACCGAAATGAACATTCCTGTAATGGAAGATGAGAAACTGTGGAACCAGATCATGGATCTTACGCCAATGAAAAAGTGGGCGGAACCAGAAGAGATCGCAAGGTGGATTTATTTTCTTGCCGTAGAAAACAGATCGGCTACAGGCATCGATGTCATTGTGGATAACGGTGAGAACACCTGCGGTGCCAAATTCATTTGGCCGGAATGAAGTTGCCACCGGATTTGTTTAGTCTTACAGGCTTCACTTTTTCTGTCACACTGATTCGGACTGCCTAACGGCATCCCTTTTTTTTACGCTTTGATATTGCCCATGCACGCAGGGGTTTGTCATTCCGCATCACTGTTTTTCTGCAGGTCTTCATCGAATGTCAGAATTGATAATTCTGTCAAACCGTAAAGATTTCGCTCTTGGAGTATCGCTCCATTTTCCTCCATGATTTTCCGTAGGAAAATCGAATCCGTGTGATATTTTTTTATGTCTGTCACACTGATTCGGGCTGCCTAACGGCATCCCTTTTCTCAAACCTTGATATTCGTTCCCACTTAAGGGAATTACTTCCGAAATTTATCAGTAAGCCAATCTGTTTATTTGTACCTTTCAAATAATTTATCACCTGAGCTTTGTGCGCACTTACTAACTGTGTCACTGCTTTCAATTCAATAATAATTTCGTCGAAACATATAAAATCTGCAAAGTATTCCTTATCGAGTTTTATCCCTTTGTAATAGATTTCAATTTTTGCTTCTCTTACAAATTTAATTCCCATTGTCTTGAATTCAATGGCAAGAGCTTCTTGATAAACAGGTTCCAGAAAACCACTTCCTAATTCCCTATGAACATTCATGCAGGCTTGAATAATCAATCCTGTCATGTCTTCAAATTTCAGCTCCATTTTCCTCCATGATTTTCCGTAGGAAAATCGAATCCGTGTGACAGCTATTATTTTCCGAAGAGCACTTTGATAAGGTCACGGACATTTTCTGTTGTGACGGCACCTGCGTCTTTTTCTGGGACAGTCAGTTTTTCAAAGCCTAGATCTCTTGCGGCCTTTATTCGCTGTTTCTGTTTTGTCACTGGACGTACTTCTCCTGCAAGGGAGAGTTCACCGATGACCACTGATTTTTCTGGCAGAGGCAGATCTGTTCTTGCGCTGTAAAGGGCAGCAGCCAGGGCGGCATCGACTGCGCTCTCCGTCAGACGGACTCCACCGGCAACGTTTATGTATAAATCCTGGTCGCTGAATTTTATTCCAAGGCGTTTTTCAAGTACTGCAGCAACACGGCTTACACGGGCACTGTCGATCTTGTCGCTGTACACTCTGTTGACCGCAGCCTTTGCTGGAACTGTCAGAGCCTGGATTTCTACAATAAACACACGGCTTCCTTCAAAGACGCTGGCGCATGCAACTCCGGCCGGAGTCTCTCCCTTACGACGTGTAATGAACAATGCACTAGGATCACTGATGCATTTTAGCCCGGTGCTTTCCATCTCAAAAATTCCAAGCTCATCTACGGAGCCAAAACGGTTTTTCTGTGCACGAAGGAATCTCACCTCATCCTTTGTGCGTTCAAAGGAGAGGACGGTATCTACCATGTGTTCGAGACTTTTTGGACCTGCGATTATTCCGTCTTTGGTAACGTGGGCAGTCATGAAAAGAACGCTGTCACGTTCCTTTACCCAGCCGATAAGTTCATTGGCGCAATACTTGAGCTGGTTGACCGTGCCTGGAACAATTCCACATTCGGCGGAATATACTGTCTGGATGGAATCGACAATAACAACTGTAGGCTTGAGTGCATCCAGTGCATCAAGGATATCTTCAAGACGAAGGGTACAAAGAATTTCTACGGAATCCACGTTAAGGCCAAGACGGTTGGCGCGACCTTTTATCTGGCCCGCTGATTCCTCTCCGGAAACATAAAGTATGCGCCCCTTGCCGATCATTCCGGCTGCTGTCTGTATAAGTAAGGTAGATTTTCCTATTCCTGGTTCACCGCCAATGAGAACGGCACTTCGCTTTGTGGCTCCACCTCCAAGAACGCGGTCGAATTCCGTGTTGCCGGTAAGGATTCTTTCATCCTCCTGTGCGGAAATGCGCGCCATTGGAACAGGCTTGACCTTTACGGCAGTTCCGTCTGCATTGAGCTTTGCAGCTGATGCATTAGGATCTGTGATACATTCTTCGAGGGTATTCCATTCACCACATCCAGGGCATCGTCCAAGCCAGGCCGGCTGTGTATAGCCGCAGGATGAGCATTTATAAACAATTGAGCCTTTTTTCTTTGCCATATGTAAAATATAGGAAAAAAAGGAGAATTATGCCACTGAATGAAAGGTTGCTGTCAGAGAGATTCGAGCTCTGTTGCGTCTGAAATATCGTCGGTTGTTGGAAGGTCTTCCATGTTTACGACCATGCTCTTCTTCTTGAGTTCAAGAGGATATTCGGTCTCGTCAGGATTTGCGTAGTCCGCCTGTTTGTCGATGTTTCCTTCAAGGATTCTGAATACATAGCTGCGGACCTTGTTTCTTACTTCCATGGTGATGTTCTTTGCAAAGAGGGTTACAAGAACATTTATGTCGCCCTTCTTATATTCCTTGAGGACTACAAGGGGAGCCGGAAATTTCACTCCATAAAGCCAAAGGTCTACATTAGGAAGGCTTGCGTTTGCAGGAATCAGTCCTGACATTTTTTCAGGAATCTTGCATGCAAGTCCCACCGAACTGAAGTCTACAAGCGGAAGCTTTACACTGCTGTTTACAAGAGGCAGGTCAATGAAGGCATTTCCACTGACTTCGCAGGTTGCACGCACATACTGACGGCGCCCCTTTGCTCCATTTACATCAAGGATACAAGAAAGTGTTTCAGCAAAGTCTTCCCTGTTTGGAGAAGCCGGAACATAACCGCAAGGTAGCTTAAGGTTGTAAAAGAAAAGATCCATCTGCTTTGGAGAAGTGTTTATCGAAAGGACACCAAAGAAGATTGTTGAAAGAGTCTCATCCTCTTCACATGAGAGGATGAAATTCAAGTATTGTACTACTGTCAGTGAATTTGAGCCGACGTGGTCAAGGTTTACAAGGCAGATGGAGTCTGGGTTGCTTCGCAGGATGCATTTGGCCTGCTTGAAGTCTTCGATAATATAGGTCTCATATTCCATGTCGCGCAGTCTGCCTTTTGCAAGCTGTTCAATGTTGAATGAGGCATTGATAAAGAAAACCTTTCTGCCAAAAACGGGATTTTCCCTTGCTTCAAACTCTTCTGCCATGCATTGTCCTAAAATTTTGCCCTTCTGAGTCTT
>JAGHUO010000092.1 GCA_018064785.1 Candidatus Treponema equi | reverse complement strand
CCTTTGATGTTTTGGATCTAGGTACTGCCATAGTATATAACCTCGCTATAATGATTAAGTTATCTGTATAACGTTGTTGATATTACTACAGATTCCCTTTTAATGTCAAGAATTATACTAGCATTATGAAACATTTGTCAATTCTTTTTAGCAATTTTCCATGACATTTTGACAAAATTTGTAATTTTGCACGTTATTTTTGTACAAATTTTCCCTTCAGGGCCTTTTCCACCAGAGGCGGAACCATCTGGCTTATGTCACCACCAAACCTTGCGGCTTCCTTTATGCTTGAGGAGCGCACAAGGAAATATTTCTGTTCTGTAGGAAGGAACAAAGTCTCTATGTCCGCCAGCTGCCTGTTCATCAAGGAAAGGTCAAATTCATGGGCAAAATCCATGGCATTCCGTACCCCCCTGACAAGAACGTTGGCATTTTCCCTGCGGCAATAGTCTACGACAAGGCTGTTCCATATATGAACGGAAACATTGCTGTACCCTTTTGTAAGCTCAAGAAGCATGTCCATTCTTTCTTTATCAGTAAAAAGTGTCTTTTTGTCAGGATTCACTGAAACAAGAACGTCAAGATGGTCAAAAAGCTTTGAAGCTCTTTCTATTATATTGAGATGTCCAAAGGTCGGTGGATCGAATGTACCTGCAAAAACTGCTTTAATCATTCTCTGAATATATTCCATTAATAGGGTTTTTACAAGGCGGAACAAAGACAGCTGCCATAGTTCCGCCTGGAATCCTGTCAAAAGGCAAAAAATATTTTTTCAATAATATCACCATTAAATTGACCAAAGCATTTTTGCGTATTAAAATAAGAGAATATGAAGAAGATAATTTTACATGTTCTTGCTGTATCAATATTCTCATTTTTACTTTCAGGATGCGGTAGCACTGCGCCAGTTGAACCGGCACCAGTACCAGAAGAACCTGCAGTGGTTGAGCAGCCTGCAGAAGAAATAGAAATTCCACAGGAAGAACCAGAAGAAATCATTGAAGAAGAACCGGAAGTTGTTGATGAAGTTGTCGAGGCACCTGCAGACGATGACGAATATGCACGTTCAACTTCTAATGTTACGACTGTCACAAAGGAAGTTTTCGAAGAAGACAAGGCACGTATCCTTCAGATCATTCAGGATCTTGACATCTACATGAAAAATGGCGATTTCAAGGGTTGGACAAACTACCTTGCTCCGGAAAGCTACTCATACTGGACAAAGAAGCCAAACCTTACAAAGGCAGCACAGAGACTTCCTAAGAAGGGTCTTAGACTTAACACAATCGAAGATTACTTCAAATTTGTCTTTATCCCTGCAAGACGTGGCCACACGGTAGATGAAATCCGTTATGACACAGAAACAGAGGTTAATGTTGTACAGGTAGATGACGATAAAGATATAGTATACTACTCTTTCCAGAAAATCAGCGGCAAATGGAAACTGGTTCTGCCAAAGAATCCTAGCTGATTTAGCTTCGGCTTGACAGAAGATTCTGATTGATTTTTTGAAAGACATATTCTATAATAAAAAGGATTCCAAGAGGAGGAACCATAATATGAAAGTAACAAAGCTGATTGCTTGCGTTAGCTGTATTTTTGTATCAGCAGCTTTATTTGCACAGGAACAGACTGTAAAGAGCCAGAGAAAATCAGAAACAACAGTCGAAGATGAATACATGGCAAGTGCAGAGGACACCATCATCGGTGAACTTGCATCTTCAGATGACTATGACAACAAGCTTGTTGCCCTCAGCTACCTTAAGGATGCTGTAGACGGCGGAAGAACTTCTCCAGAAGTTGTTGCTTCTTTGAGCCGCCTTGCAGGTGAAGGTGTCAAGACAACAGCCAGAACAAACGGTCGTGTAATGAACAACTTCCCAGATGTTCGCGCACAGGCTTGTGATCTTCTTGCAAATGTAAAGACAGAAGAATCAAAGAACACTTTGGTTTCAATCGCAGTTGAAGACAAGGAACCAATGGTTGTAACAGCAGCTATCCGTGCACTCGGTGATATCGGTCTCAACGACAATGATGAAGTTGTAAACATGATCGAGTTCATCCACAAGAGATATGCAGCACTCAACCCTACAAGCTCACTTGCACTTGAAGTTCTCAATGCATATGAAAAGCTTGCTCCAAATGTACAGGACAAGGGACCAATGATCCAGTCTATTTCTGAGATCAGAACAAACTACAGATATGCAACACCTGTAAGAACAAGAGCTACAAACCTTCTCAAGTCTCTTCAGGGATCAAGCAACAAGAAGAAGGATACAAGCAACGCAAAGTAATTAAACCTGTTGCTTAGATAAAGAAAGCGGATCAAATGATCCGCTTTTTTTTGCATAAATTTTAATTTCTTAGACTTTGATTTTTCTCAGTGAGAAGATCATCACCGGTACAATATAGGCAGTAGAAAAAATCCAAGCTGTCGGATCGGCGAAACACACTGCCGAATAACCATAGACCGGAACAAATATGAAAGTCACCAAAGAACGGGCTGCCAGCTCAAAGAATCCAGCGAACATGGTTTTTCCGGAATACCCTATGCTCTGCAGCGATGGTCTCCAGATATTAAGAAATCCAATGACCCAGTAGAAAACACCCAGTGTCAAAAGATATTGTCTTGCGTACATTATGACTTCCGTCTCTTCTTTATGTATGAAAAGCATTATGAAATATTCTCCAAAGAAGAAGAACAGAATACCAAGGAATATTCCCAAGAGAACACCTATGAAGGTTCCTTGCCATAGCCCTTTCTTTATCCTGTCGATCTTGTTGGCTCCCATGTTCTGGCCTGCAAACGTAGATACGGCGATACCAAGGGCAACAAAGGGTGAAAAGAACAACTGCTTGAGCTTTGTGACAGCGGTAAAACTTGAAATGTAGATTGATCCAAGGCTGTTATTTGCTGTCTGCAATATCATGCTTCCTATTGCGGTTATGGAAAACTGCAATCCCATAGGCACACCCATGGCAAGTAGATTCCACATCATTCTTTTGCTGATGATACAAGATCCTCTATGGAGCCTTAGAATTTCTACCTTTCGATAGATATGGACAAAACACAGCAGACCGCACAATCCCTGGGAAACCACTGTCGCAAGGGCCGCTCCAAGCACTCCAAGACCAAGGACCATGACGCAGACAACATCAAGGCAGAGGTTGAAGACCGTTGAAAAAACAAGAAACATCAATGGCGTCCTTGAATCCCCTACCGCACGCAGGATCCCTGACATGTAGTTATAGAGAATCATAAGCGGAATGCCAAAGAAAGTCACAACAAGATATCTGTATGCGTTGAAAAATATGTCATCAGGAGTTTTTAGAAGGTGAAGTATTTCAGAGCAGAAAAAAACACAAAGACTCGTAATGATCAAGGCCAGGATGCCAAGAAGCACCATTCCATTGAAAATATTTTTCTTCATGGAATCAATGTCGCTGGCACCGAATCTTTGGGCAACAGGAATTGTCAGGCCAGCAGTAAGTCCTTCGCAGAATCCTAAAACAAGAAACTGGACAGACGAAGAAGCCCCAACACCGGCAAGGGCATTGGAGCCTAGATAAAGACCAACAATGGAAGTGTCGGCCATGTTGTAGAACTGCTGAAGAAG
>JAGHUO010000161.1 GCA_018064785.1 Candidatus Treponema equi | reverse complement strand
TTTCAGATACCACAAAAATAGAAAAGACCCCCGCTGTAAATACGAGGGTCCAAAAATCTAGGTATAGAACCTGAAATAAGTATTATCGATTAATACATTCCGCCCATATCCGGAGCAGGAGCTGCTACAGGAGCTGGTGGCTCTGGAATGTCTGTGATTGCACATTCTGTTGTAAGGAGCATACCTGCAACTGAAGCTGCGTTCTGGAGGGCACAGCGAGTTACCTTCGCAGGGTCGATGATACCGGCAGACATCATGTCCACCCATTCACCTGAAGCTGCGTTGTAACCGATTCCTGTCTCTGCATTCTTTGCCTTGTCTGCGATTACGGCACCGTCAACACCGGCATTTTCTGCGATCTGGCGGATTGGTTCCTCAAGGGCACGCTTGATGATGTCGAATCCAACCTTTTCATCGCCTGTAAGGTTAGCCTTTGATTCATCAAGAGCCTTTACAGCCTGAATGAGGGCGATTCCACCACCACATACGATTCCTTCTTCAAGGGCAGCGCGTGTAGCAGCAAGTGTATCTTCAACGCGGAACTTCTTTTCCTTCATTTCTGTTTCTGTGATTGCACCGATTTCGATGACTGCAACACCACCAGAAAGTTTTGCGAGGCGTTCCTTGAGCTTTTCCTTGTCGTAGTCAGATGTAGACTTTTCTACCTGTGTCTTGATTTCGTTAACGCGGTCAGCAATAGCCTGCTTGTCTCCGTTTCCGTCAACGATTGTTGTATTGTCCTTGTCGATCTTTACAGACTTTGCTGTACCAAGGTCTTCAAGTTCTGTTGTCTCAAGCTTGAGTCCTACAGCCTTTGAAATCACCTTTCCGCCTGTAAGGATTGCGATGTCCTGAAGCATTTCCTTGCGTCTGTCACCGAATCCAGGAGCCTTTACAGCACAGCACTTGAGGGCACCACGGATTGAGTTTACAACCAAAGTTGTAAGTGCTTCACCGTCAACATCTTCTGCAATGATGATGATTGGGCGGCCAGTCTGAGCTACCTTTTCAAGAACTGGAAGGAGATCCTTCATTGTGCTGATCTTTTCATCATAGATGAGAATGAATGGATTTTCATAAGAGCATTCCATTCTTTCGCGGTCATTGATGAAGTAAGCGTTGATATATCCACGGTCAAACTGCATTCCTTCTACAGTCTTTACAGTTGTATCCATGTTCTTTGATTCTTCAACTGTGATTACGCCGTCCTTGCCAACCTTTTCGATTGCTTCAGCAAGGATCTTACCGATTTCTGGGTCGTTGTTTGCAGAGATTGTAGCAACATGAGTGATATCATCATTGCCCTTTACAGCGCGTGAGTTCTTCTTGATTTCTTCAACGGCCTGAACTGTAGCCTTATCGATACCGCGTTTGATTCCGATTGGAGTCATTCCGGCAGAAACCTGCTTTAGACCTTCGCGAACGATGGCATAGGCAAGCACTGTAGCTGTTGTTGTTCCGTCTCCGGCAACGTCATTTGTCTTAGATGATACTTCACGAACAAGCTGAGCTCCCATGTTTTCAAAAGGATCCTTGAGTTCAACTTCCTTGGCAACGGAAACACCGTCCTTTGTGATTGTAGGTGCACCGTATTTCTTGTCCAACATTACAAGGCGGCCACGTGGACCGAGAGTAACCTTAACTGCCTTTGCGATCTGTTCAACACCAGAAAGCATCTTCTTGCGTGCGTCTTCACCGTAAACTAACTGTTTAGCCATGTTTATCTCCAATAAAATAATTTTGATGATTCAATTGTGTATAAAGATAATAAAAAAAAAGAAAATCGACAACATTCTACGGCATTTTTTTACCCCACGTTGACAGCGCAAAATCCGGCGAATATAATGTTCTATTATAGAAGAATATCAATCTTTTGGAGTTCAATGATGGAATATAAGACAATTCGCGAAGCATACGGAACTGTTTTCAAGCAGCTTGCTGTAAACTCAGTGGCAGCAGCAAAAATCGACGCAACAAACGTATACCAGCCGGCAAACCAGAAAAACAGGGAACTTATCGACCTTATGGTTTCTGACAACATCACACCGGACAGCCACATTGGCGGCGAAGAAAACTTTCTTGATTTCTACAATCAGGTAAATCAGGGAAAGAGCGGTCTTATCCTCATGGAACATTATGCCAACACAGACCTTCCTGCACTCATGTACATGCTTGAGCACAACGGAAATCCGGAACTCGCAGATCTTTCAAAGAGAATTGTCGCCATTGCCGGAATGAAGCTCAACGAAGATGATCCTATCGTACGTGCCTATGCTGAAAGTTTTTCACGCGTTGTAATCTACCCGACACGCAGCCTGGACAAGGCTTCCAAGGATGTTTCAGAAGAAGAAGCAAAAGAAGAAGAACTCAAAGCCCGCAAGATCAACCTTGCCGCAATGAAGGCAATGGATGAATGCAAGCGCCGTGGACAGGTCATCCTTGTTTTCCCTTCAGGGACACGTTACAGACCAGGACATCCAGAGACAAAGCGCGGTCTTCGTGAAATCGACAGCTACCTCCGTCTCTTTGACATCTGTATCCTTGTAAGCATCAACGGCTCAATCCTCAAGATCCAGGAAGGAAAGGAAGACATGCTTTCTGACCTTGTTGTCCAGGATAAAGTAGTGTTCTCTGCAAGCCCTGTAATCCAGTGCAAGCAGTTCCGCAAGGATTATCTTGCTACACTTCCTGCCGACGAAGCAGATCCAAAGCAGAAGGTAATCGACCGCGTCATGCAGATACTTGAAGAACAGCACGACGAAGTTGAGAAAACAAGGCTGTAGATCATATAACAGAAAAATAATGTTAAATTCTGTCATATGATCAGCCGATATAGAAAATAGAAGAGAAGATTTAATTTTTTTATTGGAAAGAGAGTATGGCAGAAAACGAATCATTCAACACAAGAATTATCATGGCAGCTACAGACCGCGAACAGTGGTACGATGGAGTGCAGCTGCCAAAAATTCAGGACGATTACAGGCTTCACCTTTCATGTGTAAGAAACATCTTTGACGCATTGGTAAAGCGCGGACTCATCACACCAGACCCATACAAGAAAGAGAATAAAATCACATCCATCCAGAGTCCGGAAACAACACCTTTTACTGATGGTGAACGTTCCCAGGTTCTTGGCATAAGACTGAGCAACTACGAAAGCATGGTTGACTATGTATGCAACTACATGCGCTTTTCTGTTGAAATGCTCAACATTGAATCCATCAAAAAGATGATGGAGCTCAACAATACTTTCACATGGAATAATCTTTCCTTGAACAGCACAAGATCCAACACAAGGGCTCTTGTCACTGTTGTAAACGAACTTAAGAACAATGCGGACCAGTTAACCCTTAGCATGATAAAGGACAACATTCTCAAGACACAGAATGCCATGGCTGAAATTACTGCTGTCCTCAAGGAGCTTGCGGAATTCCAGAGAGAACGCTACAAGCTGGAAATAAGAAAATCAATTCTTGAAAACTCATCTTTTGACAAAGGCAAGGCATACGAATCGACAGCCGGCATGGTGACAGAAATCAGAAGACTGTTCCCTTCATGCATGCCAAAGCGTCCTATGAATTCCGAACTCATTCAGGAACTTGCCGCAGAAGAAACAGCGCCAAACAAGGCGGCACTCCAGGAAGCACTCCTTGCAAAGATCAGCGTCAAGACAGAAACCCAGGAAAGCAAGACAAATACAGTTGATTTACACGCAATCGTAATGGAAGCTCTTCGTCTTGTAGGAACCACATACGACTCATACAAGGTTGTCCTCGACAAGATCATCGCAAACCATGATGTTCTTCAGAGCGGAAAAAAATCTTTCATGGATAAGCTCAAAAAGCTTTTCAGACAGATTTTTGGTCTCGATGAACCTTCAGTAGATTACGAAGTCGTCATCATCGACAAAAAATCAGATGCAAAGAAGAAAGAAATCGTGCACTACAAGGAATTTACAGAAGGACTCCTCAAACGCATAAAGATCTACTCTGCTTTCTCAATGAAGGACACTCCTGGCTACAACAAGATCAACCAGCAGAACGATGATGCAATTCTTGATTATCTCAATAAACAGATTACGGAAAACAATCATCTTTTTGCACTTATCGTGGCTCTTGATGAATACTTTAAAAACAACGTAAGTCCAATGGATCGCTCGAAGATCAAGGGCTGCAGCATGGAACTTACGGTAATTAAAAATATACTTGTGAAGGCAAACCAGCAGAGAAGCGACTATGTCGCCTACATGGAAGAAGCCGAACAGATGAGAAAACTTGGAATATGAAAAAATTGATTTCAACTGTGGTCCTTGCAGTAGCATCGACCACTCTTTTTTTTAGTCAGGGCATGGCGGAACAGCGGGAGATCAACATAACCGTACCTAACCATGTATACAACATGAATCCTTATACGGCCGCATATACATCAGAAGCACAGCTTTTTACAGGCCTTTACGAAGGTCTTTTTTCCTATGACCCCGTATCCTTGGCACCACTGCCTGCAATCTGCACCTCATACAAGATTTCCAGAGACAAGAAAAGATGGACATTCACCCTTCGTGAAAATGCAAAATTCAGCGACGGAACTCCAATCACGGCAAAGGACGTAAGGGATTCCCTCATCACTCTGCTTTCAACAAAGAACGCACCGTTTGCTTCCCTGATCGACTGCATCGTTGGAGCCAAGGAATTCCGCGAAGGACATGGATCAGACGAAAACGTAAGGATAGACATACGCGATGAACACACCATAGTCGTAAGGCTCAGGGAACCTATGTCACATCTTGCAAAGATATTGTGCCACCATTCATTCTCTGTTGTAAGCAAAAAGAAGGACGTCTACAGCGGGCCATTTGTGCTTTCAAAATCTGATTCCAATGAAATCATCCTCAAGAAAAATGAAAACTATTGGGATGCAGAAAACGTAAAGATTCCTGGAATCAACATGACAATCAATGACGATTACCCGGAAAACTCATTCAAATTCAATACAGGAAAAGTGGACTGGGTCTGCGGCAATGCCGACTTCTCAAAAATAATCAACAAGACCCATTTTCAGATGGCCGCGGAATTTGGCACCGTCTACCTCTTCTTCAAGATGCAGAACTATCCATGGACACAGAAGGAATTCCGAAACGCGCTTATCGAAGCTGTTCCTTTCAGTGAGCTTAGGAAAAATTTCAGCATCCATGCGGAAACATTCATCAACCCATTACCGGGATATCCAACGGTGACAGGAATCGCAGACTGGGATGCTGACGATGCTCTTGAAATGATGAAGACCGCAAGAAAGAAATACGGAATCGGTGAAGATGAAAAGCTTACTCTTGTATTCGCCGTCATTTCCGGCGACGAGCACCTTAAGGCCTGGGGAGAACTTTTAAAGGAAGCCTGGGCACCACTTGGTGTTGAACTTACAGTCCAGAACACTACAGTCGAGCGGTACAACAGTTCCATTTCACAGTGGAACGCAGATCTTTTCTATTATTCATGGATAGGTGACTTCGCAGATCCTCTGGCCTTCCTTGAACTTTTCCGTGGTGGATCATCCTTGAATGTCTCAGGATGGAAGAACGACGAATATGACAATTACCTTCTTGAGGCAATGAGAAAGGACAGTACCGAAGAACAATATAAGCTTATGGCAAAGGCGGAACAGGAACTTCTGGACAATGGACTTATCCTTCCTGTGTCCCACCCGGTAAGTGGACATCTCATTGACCTTAACTGCATAGGCGGATGGAAAGCCAATGCCCTTGATATACATCCATTGAAATATCTGTACATCAAGGAATCAGAAAAGAAAAAAATTCCAAACCTAGTTGACTATAGCCTTTAGGTCAACTGCAATGAAACCTGCGCGGCCTGTCTTGTAGAAGGAACTTTCCTCCCAGGCCACGTAGAGCATATCTCCAGAAATCGCTTCTTCGCCATATGTGAATCCAGAAGGAAGCAAAGGCAATCTAAAAGCAACACAAACCTTGTCCTCGCCAATTTTCTTGATGTATGTAGTTCCGTCTGAAAAAACCGCACAGCAATATCCAGATAATGGCGAGACTCCTCCGTGGGCATTGAGCATGAAATCCGAGGTTCCCATCTGACAATAGCTTACAGGAGATGTGCCGGAATCATCGCGCCATGAAACACAGAAAGAAAATTCCTCAGGTATCGACGAAAGCAGTTTCTTAAGTTCTTCAGGGGCAGAATTCCAAAGCTTTGGCATGTTCAGCTTCTTATAGTCTTCCTCGGTCAAGGAATTGAAAAGGAATGTTTCCTGTCCCATGGCTGGATTGAGATCAGCGAGAGCTACCAGAGGCTGCCAATAAAAATATGAAAATTCCATTCCGGCTGAGACAGATTTCTTTGCGGCACAGGCCCATGTATTTCCATTCCAGAAGAAACCAGAGATCTGGTCTGTTTCAGTCAGCTTAAGGTTTTCATATGACACAAGAGGATAGAAGACCTTTGAAGCAGGATTGAATTCCACAAGGAAAGGACGTGATTTATGGATACTTTCCTGGACATCAAGGTTATCGTTGAAAAAGGTACTTCGGAAAAGATAGAACACCGGCATTCCACCTGAGTAGACAAGTGAATCCGCAGTGTCGATATTGAATATCGAATTTTCAGGATACAGATCAATGCTTGAATCTGAAAAAGCAAGAAGACCTTTTTTATTGACGATGGCATAGGCACCATATGGGCTCTTCAAGCCGGAATCGCCTGATGTAACAATGCTGCCTGCGCTGGATATACGGATAGCTTCTGTCCATGGCTTTTCAAGAACCACGTCTGCTTTCTGAGGAAGCTCGACTTTCTTGTAGCCGCTTTCATCAAAAGCATACCAGACATGATTCTTGACTGACTTGAAATTCTGAGGAACAGGGAGTTCAGTCGTTTTCTTCTTTGAACAGGAAGACAATAAAATACAGATTGATGCAAAAACGATGTATGATTTTTTCATTCTTTCATTTTACACCAAAACAACGATTCACTCCACCTTAAGGTCACTTTTCTTGAACGTCCCTTTTGCGATCTTTCGCATAACCCCTTCCCTGTCCACAAGCCAGATGTCATCTCCAAGTTCATGGCAGGTTTCCTCGAATCTTTTCCAGTTGAAGGTCGAGATACAGTAGTCCTTCTGAGCTCTGGAGTTGGTGGATGACATCGCGATTGAATACAGGATCTGCGCGGGGAACCCATTTGCTTTCGAAAGATCCATATTGTAAGGATAGATGCCACCGACCATGACTTCGCAATTTTCTTCATAGGCGGAACATGTGGCCACAAGGCCTGTCGCATTGTTTTTCCTGATACGGCAGGTGAAAATTTTTCCATCCACCTTGAATGAACTTCCGTCGGAAACATTTACATTCCATTGAGATTCAAATGGGAGTAAAAAGGTAACTTCCTCGGTCTCTTCAAACATGGTGCAGGAGATGCAGCACAAAGAAACTAAAAAGACATATACAAATCGCAGATTTCTCATGCTTATTATATAAAGAAGATTTTACAAAAAATGTAACGCTACGTAAAAAAAAATGCCGGTACCTGACATTGGTCAAGCACCGGCATCTGCAGATATTCCGCACGAAAAAGACAAAGCTTATTTGTCGAGAATCTTGATATCGTAGTGTGTGTAAGGAATTTCCACTCCCTGTTCACGACATGTATTGACGATGGCTGTATACATCTGATTCTTTGTGTTTATAAGATCACTGCTGTTGAACCATACGGCGATCTTGATGTTGATAGCATCACCAAAACCGTCAAAGTAAGCACAAGGAGCTGGATCCTGAAGAACACATGGACATTTAGCAGGAATGGACCTTGCGACTTCAAGGGCCTTTTCCATGTTTGAGTCATAGCTTACAGGCATTTCAAAAACGAAACGACGGATGTCATAGTGGTTGTAGTTTACAAGGTTGCTGTTGATTACAGAACTGTTTGGAATACGAACCATCTGATTGTCCAGAGTATGTACACGAACGCTCAAAAGACCAACGTTGTCAACAGTACCGAACACATCTCCAACCTGGATGAAGTCGCCTATCTTCATTGCTTTTTCGCTGAGAACAAATACACCGCTGATAAGGTTGCTTACACTTGTCTGTGCGGCAAAACCTATGGCAAGACCGGCTACTCCAGCAGCTCCCCAGAGGGCCTTGAGGTTGATACCAAAAAGGCTGAGGATATACATTACGATTATGACATAGAACACATAGCTTACGAACTTGTTCACAAGCATGTATGTGTGCTTTTCCACTCTTGGAGCAGCCTGCTTCTTGATGATGTGCTTTATGATTCTATAGATGACATAGAATATAAGCACCGAAATAAAGGCCACGGCAACCTTCATGAGATTGCCCCAAGTAAGATATGCCATCAACTCATCGAGATGAAGCATAGTCTTTGTCTGGTCAGCTACCTGTACGACTGACTCAACAACTGTTTCTTCCATAATAAAAAACCTCCGATGTATATGGAAAATATATTAGTTCCGATTTCTTTCGGAATATGTACTGTCTGTAAAAACTATATCCTGTTTTTTATGAAATCCAGGATTTTGCATGCCACTTCATTTTTGCTGAGGCATGGAAGCTGAACTTCAGCATCCCCTGTTATCATTGTGACAACGTTTGTGTCTATGCCAAAGCCAGCACCTTCTGTCTTAAGGTTGTTTGCGCATATCATGTCTAGATTTTTTTTGACAAGTTTTGCGCGGCTGTTCTCAAGCATGTTCTGTGTTTCCATGGAAAAGCCACAGAGGAACTGTCCTGCCTTCTTGTTCTTTCCAAGCCAGGCAAGTATGTCGTCTGTCCGTTCAAGCTCTATGGAAAGCTCATCATCATGTTTTTTAAGTTTGTCATCGCTGATGACCTTTGGCCTGTAATCCGCAACAGCCGCAGACTTGATGACAATGTCAGCATCTGATGCATTTTCCTTTACAGCCTCAAACATCTCTTTTGCAGACTGGACTTTCACAAGTTTCACACCAGCAGGCGCATCGATAGCAACAGGGCCTGAGACAAGAACAACCTGAGCACCACGTCTAACCGCAGTACTCGCAATGGCATATCCCATTTTTCCGCTTGAATGGTTTGTGATGAAACGCACGGGATCTATAGCTTCCATTGTTGGACCTGCAGTCACAAGGATTTTCTTTCCTGTAAAATCCTTTTCATACTGAATCTCATTCAAAATGCATTCGAACAGGAATTCCGGCTCGGGCATTTTTCCTTTTCCCGTGTCGCCGCATGCAAGATAGCCGCTGGCAGGTTCAATGATACTCATTCCATAGTGACGGCACTTTGCCATGTTGTCCTGGGTAATAGGATTTTCATACATGGCCGTGTTCATGGCAGGAGAAACAAGCTTGCGGCATCTTGCGGCAAGGAACGTAGTAGTAAGCATGTCATCCGCAAGACCGTTTGCGATTTTTGCGATAACATTTGCAGTTGCTGGAGCTACAATGAAAAGATCTGCTTTCTGGGCGATAGATACATGGGTCGCCTTGAATTCAAAATTGCGGTCAAAAGTATCGACAAGACATCTGTTTCCAGTGAGAGTCTCAAAAGTTATAGGATTTATGAAATTTACCGCGTTGGCTGTCATAAGCACATGAACATCGACACCGTTTTTCACCAGCATGCTCACCAGAGATGCCGTCTTATATGCCGCGATGCTGCCCGTAACACCAACCAATACCGTTTTATTTTTCAGCATTGTCTTCGTTTCCTTTATTCATCAGAGCGTAATACTCTTCATCTATTGCATCTATGTTTACGTCAGGATTATTTGAATCCTTGTAGTTTCTGTATTTCAATGGAGTCATGTTCTTGTATCTATGGAACATCTTTATGAAATAACTGAAATCATTGAATCCGCATTTTACGGAAATATCCTGAAGCTTTTCATCTGTCTCGCGTATGAAGGCACATGACCTGTTTATACGGAACCAGTTAAGGTATTCTACTGGAGCACGGTTGGTCATCTCACGGAAAACACGGCAGAAATACTTTGGTGAAAAACCGGCAGTATCAGCAAGTTCCTCAAGAGTGATATTGTTCATATAGTTTTTCTTGATGTACTCAAAGACAAGCTCAAGACGTTCATTCCTGATTCGTTTCTTTGCTGGAATTATTGTCTTCTCAGAATAGAGATTGTTTTTCTTTATGAGTCCAAAAAGTACAATCAGATAACCTGCAGCAATAGCTTCCCATCCGTTCTTCTGCTCACGGACAGCCTCAAAAAAATGGTCGGCCACATTGACGATATCTTTCTGGCTTTTGCGGAATACATTCTGGATGCTGATTGCTTCATTTACGATTTCCGATATGAAAGCATCTGGACTGAACCCATGAAGGCGCATCAATTCTATATCAAAAACAGCTGATTCAAATTTACTGATCCCCTTGTCAGGAGCATCGCCATGAACTGTTTTTCCAGGGATGATGCAAAGATCACCTTCCTCCAGAAGTTCCTCATGGTCGTTGATAAAAATCCTGTAGCTTCCTGAAACAACATGGATCAGTTCAAATTCCGTATGCCAATGAAGCCAAAGGTCATAGAAGGGGTTGGAGGTATTGCAGAAATTATACTGCAACGGAAAAAGAACAGTACCTCGCTGCTGAGATTCTTTAACTGGGTCTTTTTGTTTCTTAGATTCAGATACTTTTGTCATATTTTTAACCCTAAACAAGGTAATTATAGTCTTGTTTTTGTATAAATTCAATTTATATAGGAAATTTGCAAATTTTTACGCTCCATTCTATACTGAATTTAATGAAGATTCTTGTTTATATTATTGCCGCACTTGCGTTGATCCTCATCATCTGGCTGCTTAACTTCTATATCAACAGACAGGCCATGAAGGATGAAATCAATAGAAGAAAAATGGCGCAAAAACGCAATGAAGCCGCAAAAAGGGGTCTTCTGGTATCCTGTCCTTTATGCAATACAATGCTTTTGCCGGGAGAAGACCTTGTAAGCCGAGTCTACCGTCCCATGAACGTACCTGACCAGCTATGCACGATCAACGGATGCCCTCACTGCTACCCTATTCCTGAACCAGGCCTTAAAAGAGTATGTCCAGTCTGCCACAAGAACGTTCCTTTGAAAGAAGGCCACCTGATAGCTCGCCTTTTCAACAAAACCGACGGAAAAAAGCACGTAATCGTTACAGGCTGCACTGAATGTTCCAGAGGTGTAAAGTAAACTACACGTCAAGTTTTCGTCAGAAAACTTGAGAGAAAGCGAAAGCTTTCTCATTGCACTGAATGTTCCAGAGGTGTAAAGTAAATCTGCTTCAAAATTTTATTATAAAATTTCACTTTTTTTTCTAAAGTTTAATTTCTAAACTCCGACAATCAATGTATAGGGTGGTAGACCCAAAGTAGGGGAAGCAAATTCCACGATTTGCTGCAACTATAGTACCTTGATCATAGGAGATAAATTATGGTTATCAATCACAACATGAGTGCAATGTTTGCACAGCGTTCAGAAGGAAT
>JAGHUO010000082.1 GCA_018064785.1 Candidatus Treponema equi | reverse complement strand
ATAAGTATAGGAAAACCTTCCGAAAGAAGGTTCATCTGAGGTGCAGCCTTAGTAAAAATACCCATGGTCACGTTTACAAGAAACAGAGATCCCATTATAGGAAGAGCGATTATGAGGGCATCCTTGAAAAGCATGGACAGGGAAGTCATCATGAATTTCGCAAAGAAATCCGTATTGTTGACTATTGAAAAAGCATTGATTGCATGAAAGCTTGAGACAAGTCCGTCACAGAAAAGTCTCTGGAACCAATGGTTCTGCAGGAAAACAATCATGGCAAGAAAATTAAGGAACTGTCCCATAAGAGGATTTTCTACCTGGCTCAAGGAATCGTATACTTCACTGGCACTGAGACCCATCTGGAACGCGAAGAACTGGCCTGCTGTAGAGAAAGCGGCAAAAATTATCTGGATGTAGAAGCCAAGGATTATGCCTATCATTCCCTCACCTAAAAGCAGAAAAACATAGGCGAGATTGAAACTACCATCCGGTAGTACATACGAACGGTAGTCTCCATAGATTCCGCTCATGTGACTAACGACCGGAAATATGAAATATGCCATGTACAATGAAAGAGCAATCTTGGCCATGCGAGGAACGGTCCTTGATGAAAGAAGAGGAAGAGACATCATGGTTGTAAAGCACCTGAACACCACAAGAAGAAAGACAGGTGCGTTGGCTACAATCCGCTCGAGCATTGCCTAGGAATCTCCTATTTAGCAAAAGCCGGAATCAATTCAAGTATTTTTCTAAAATACTGGGCTGTAGAAGTAAACATCCATCCGCCAAGGAAAGCTATGACTACAAGAATCGTCATGAACTTAGGCAAAAAAGTAAGTGTCTGTTCCTGGATAGAAGTCGTAGCCTGAAGGATCGCAATTATGAGACCGACAATGAGTGCTGCCCCTAGAACAGGAGCACACATTTTGAATACCTGAAAAATTCCTCCCTGAACGAGGGATTGTATGTCTAGAATGTTCATGCTCTACTCCTATTTAATGACACTAAGGAACAACTGCTGTGTAAGAAGATTCCACCCGTCCACAAGAACAAAAAGCATAAGTTTGAAAGGCATGGAAATCTGGACAGGCGGAAGCATCATCATACCCATGCTCATAAGTATACTGGCAACAACCATGTCTATAACGATGAAAGGAATGTAAAGAAGGACTCCGATTTTGAAGGCTACTGTCAGCTCATGAAGGATGTAGGCTGGCACAAGTACAAAAGTCGGAATTTCAGAAAGATCCCTTGGACGGTTATCGACACCGACAGAATCATTGTCGGCGACCATCTTGTTGTAGATCTTCATAAAGGTACGCAGTGAAGAAGTATCACCGTTCATCTGCTTTGCCATGAAAAGTCTTATAGGAGCTTCGGCCTTGGAATAGGCTTCCTCTAAAGTTATCTCATTATCTGACAATGGTCTGAAGGCATCGTTGTAGACAGTGCGGAACGTAGGCCACATGCAGAAAAGAGTCATGAAAATAGCGATTCCATTGAGGACTGCCGTAGGCGGAACCTGCTGCAGCGAAAGAGCACGCTTGATGAAGTCAAGTACAATGGAAAAACGCAGAAAGCATGTCATGAGAATGAAGATGCTTGGTGCAAGTGTAAGCAAAGTCAGGAGGACAAGAAGCTGAACACTGAAAGCAACCTGTGCTCCAGTACGTGGAGCTGTAGCACTTAAAGAGATGTTCGGGAAATCTATACCGGTAATACGGTTTCCCATCTCAGTTGTTCCACGTGTACTTCCTTCCGGAAATCCATTGGATGAAGTCTGTGATGACAGAGGAAACGCACAGGCAAGGCATATAATGGCAGCTGTGATTATGCGCATAAACTTTTTTTTCATTCCTCTTCTCCACTACCCATACGTCTGTTCTTCAAAGCATCAATCAGGTTCTGTGTTGATGAATCAAAAACGCCTGCAGATTTTTTTTCTTTTTTAGATTCGTTGTTTTCAGGCTGAACTTTTTTACCCATGAACATCTCAAGAACTTCAGCAAAAGACTTTGCCTTGAACTGGTTTGTCGTCTTGTCGGAATGCAGATTCATGGCATTGATAAGTTCCTTGTCATCTATTTCAGAAATAAGATTTACTGAATTTTCAGAGACTCCCACAAGATACGCCTTGTCGATAAGCGTGACAACCTGGACAGATTTGCCAGGACTCAAGGTTATGCCTGCTACTTTTCTAAGGAACGGATCATTTTCTGCACCAGGGGCTATGCTTTTTTTCATCAGGCGGAAAATAAAATAAATCACACCGATAACTATGGCAAGAACAATTATCATACGAACAAAAGCCCAGAAACCGCTGACCTGTCTTGGAGCTGCAGAACTCTGTTCGTTTACATCAGAATCAAACGTAAACTGAGATTCTTCAATCTGAGACTTTGTCAATGTCTGTGTCTGAGAAGATGTCGATGTATCGGAAGTTGCATTCTGCGCAAAAAGAAAACCAGCACAGAACATGATCAGGACAAGAAACGTCCATTTTCTTGCTTTTGAGTAATTCATTATCCCACCCATTTTTCTTTATCATGCAATCTCCAAGTATCCCCCCATGGAAACTGCAAAAAATTCAGGCTCCCGGAACATAAGTTCTGAGAGCCCTTTAATATTACATTGAAGAAGCAACGTGTTCAAGTGACGGAAGAATTTCTGTGACACGAACACCGAAGTTTTCATCGATAACTACAACTTCTCCCTTAGCGATTGGCTTATGGTTGACAAGAATGTCTACAGGTTCACCGGCAAGTTTATCAAGCTCGATGATTGTACCTTCACCAAGACCAAGGATATCCTTGATTGTCTTTTTTGTACGACCAAGCTCTACAGTCATTTCCATGAAAACATCCATGATAAGACTGATGTTTCCCTGTTCTGCAGAAGAAATACCCTGAACAAAGTTAGGGAACTGCAAAGACTGAACATTTGGTGGAGTCTGCATAGGCATTCCGCCCATCATTGGCATTTGCTGCTGCATTCCCATTCCGCCCATCATAGCACCTCCCATAGGCTGCTGCATTCCCATCTGCATCTGTGGCTGAGCCATACCCATGCCACCCATCATTGGCTGCTGCATTCCCATCTGTGGCTGAGCCATACCCATACCACCAGCTCCCATGCCGGCACCAAGATCTGCTGCAGGAGCAGCTGCCTGTGCACCACCACCAAGAGACTTAGCCATTCCGTCGGCAACAGGGCCTGAAACAGCTTCCCAGATATTATAGTTTTCACCAGCAAGTGTAACTGGATATGTAAACAGAGCAAAATTACCCTGTGGCATACGAATCATTGCCTTTGGCTGGTTTACAGCTTCAGGTGGATTAGTTGCAAGACCAGGAAGCTTGCCTGACTTGCTGAGTTCTGTGATTTCAGTACCGCTGAAAGCAGAAATAACTTCTGAAATAACAGAAAGCCCCATCTCATCAAGAGCTGGATTTTCTTCCTGGTTGATGAAGCCTACAAGTTTTGTAGCCATTTCTGAAGGCATAAGGAAGAGATGGTCTCCGCCAAGGCCTGCAGAATAATCTGCCATGACTGCAATAACAACTTCAGGAATCTTTGCAAGAAGCTGGTCACGTCCTGCTGATTCAACAGTAGGAGCACCGCAAGAAACTTCCTGCTGAGTCATGTTGTTGATTACACCAGAAAGTTTATCTTTCATCCCATTTGCAAAATTCTGCAAAGTAGGAATATCAAGGCTTACTTCAGGACCGGATGAAAAAGAACCGCCTGTTCCAATACCGCCTACGTCTACGCCAGACAAAAGTGCGTCAATCTCTTCCTGTGATATAGAACCTTCGCTCATAGGTTATCATCTCCTTCCGGGGTTAATTCTTCAAATTCTTCTGATTCCTGTTCATCAATCTTACTGATGATCTGAACAGCAATTTTTTTACCTACATTACCTGCCTGGCAGTAGAACTTCTTCTGGCTGCCGACACTCAAAGTGAGAGGCTCTCCCACCTTGATCGTGTTCAATCTGATGACATCACCACATCTAAGGTTAAGGACATCTCTGATTGGAACATTGATGGAACCAATGTCTGCCACAAGCTCCATTTCAACATCTGAAAGTTTTTCCTTGAGTGTACCAAGGTACTGTGTGGTTGAACTTCTGCGAACAGAAGAAAACCAGAACGATGATGAAAGCTTTGAGACAATAGGCTCAATTGTGATATATGGAATACAGATATTCATCATACCTGCTTCTTCACCGATTTTAACTTCAAGGGTAATAAGAATTACCATTTCGTTAGGTGGAACAATCTGTGCAAACTGAGGGTTTGTTTCAATCTGCTGCAGACGTGGACGAAGGTCGATTACCTGGGTCCATGCTTCACGCATATTGGCAAGAATACGAACAATGATACCTTCCATTACTGACTGTTCAATATCTGTAAGGTCACGGTTCACCTTTCCGCCTGTATCACCCTTTCCACCAAAAAGGCGGTCAATGATGATAAATGTGATTTCCGGAGCAATTTCAAGAACTGCATTACCCTTCAACGGATCCATGTTGATAACAGCAAGTGTTGTTGGGGTCGGAATAGAACGGATGAATTCCTCATATGTAAGCTGATCAACAGAAGCAACGTGAACATGAACAAGTGTACGAAGCTGTGCTGAAAGGCTTGTTGTAGTAAGACGGGCAAAAGATTCATGCATGTTGGAAACTGTACGAATCTGTTCCTTAGAGAACTTGTCCGGTCTGCGGAAGTCATAGATTTTTATGCGTCGGGTGTCAGTGACCGGCTTGAACTCATCAGCCTCGTTCTCACCTGTACTGATGGCCTGGAGGAGCTGGTCAATTTCATCCTGTGACAGAACTTCATTCATGTCTTTTTCCCACCTTATATCAGCTTACTGCTGAACTACATCTTTTCCTGTAAAGCGAACATCGCGGATTCTTGAATTGCTCAAGATATCATCGTTGATCTGATCGCGGATCTGCTGTCTAAGAAGTTCCTCGTTCTGAGGCTTAAGATCTTCTACTGTCTGCTCCGAGAAGAAACGACGGAGGAAATCGATGATTTCGATGCGTCTTTCAGTAATTTCAGAAGAAGCCGTCTTGTCATCTTTCTTGTATCCAAGCGCAATTGTAACACTTACACTTGCTGGAACAGAATCGCTTGTTGCTGTTCTGATCTGGTCAAGTGATGTGTACCAGTCGTATGACTCACGTTTAACTGTGTATTCTTCACTGACTGGGATTGAACTCTGCTTGCTTCCACCAGCGTTAAGGATCTTAACAGTAACAACTACTATAGTAATAATGAAAATTACAGCAGCAACACCAATAAGGATCATCTTGAGCAACTGAGGGAAAGCACCCTTAGCTCCACCTTTTTTTCCTGCTGGAGCATCACCTTCGAGACCGTCACCAAGGTCGTTTGCGTTATCTTCGTCTGCCATAACATCCTCCCGAATTTTTAATATTCACTCACTTTTTTTATCGGTAAATGGAAAAATTATCTTAGTAAAAAAATTAAAAGTGCCCGTCATCAAGAATGATTACATCCACTCTTCTGTTGTATGCGCGTCCTTCAGCTGTATCATTGGAAAACTTAGGTCTAGTATCCGCATAACCCGCGATGGAGAACTGCTTTTCATCAACCCCGAAATCAGCAAGATAATGCAGGACATTTGCCGCACGAGCTGCCGAAAGCTCCCAGTTGCTCGGGAAGATTCCATTGCCATCAACAGGCCTGTTATCTGTATGACCTTCGACTCTCCAGCGCCTTCCAGCAACTTCCGGCGCCTCAAAGAACTTGGCAAGGCGCAAAAGCGTCTCACGGGAATCCTCGATATTGATGTCCGCACTTCCTTCCTCAAAAAATGAATCAGAAGCAAGGGAAATGATGATTCCCCTCTCATCGCTTGTAATCGTAATCTTGTTGGACTTGATTTCCGGCACAAAGCTTGAAGTAGCTTTCTTCATGGCAGGACCGAGAGCCTTTCCCTTTTCCATGGAAGGCAAGGCGCTGACAACATTACCAAGATCGGCAAGACTACCAGGGCTTACTGAGATTCCGCCTCCTGGATTATTATTTGAAAGAGATGCCGACAAAGCAGCCATCTGAACAGCATCAGACTCTGATGGGTCATAAAGCATAACGAAGAAGCAGAGCATGAGGGTAATCATGTCTCCGTATGTACCTTGCCACGCGGTACTTGGTTTCGCAGGTTCTTTCTTTTCTTTTGCCATTTGTCAGTCCTGATTAATCTTTGAGGATATCAGCTTCAATTGCCCTGCGCGACTTAGGATCAAGATATGTAAGGAGTTTCTGTCCAAGAACGCGAGGGTTGTCACCAGCCTGGATGGAAAGGATTCCTTCAAGGATCATGTCCTTTGAATTCATTTCACGTGTATTCTGTGCAAGAAGTTTTGTAGCAAGCGGACCAAAGAGCCAGTTGGCAAGCATGGATCCGTAAAGTGTTGTAATAAGAGCGACGGCCATGTTAGGACCGAGGGATGATTTGTCTTCAAGGTTGTTCAACATACCAATAAGACCGATAACTGTACCAAGCATACCCCAACCTGGAGCGTAACCTGCCCACTGGTTAAGAATACCGGCCCATTCCATATGGCGGGCTTCAGTCTGAGCCATTTCATTTTCAAGGATCGCACGGATTGCAGAGGCATCATTACCGTCGACCATAAGCCTCAGGCCTTCCTTAAGGAACGGATCATCAAGATCGTCGAGACCTTCTTCAAGGGCAAGGATACCTTCACGTCTTGCTTTTTCCGCAAGAGAAACAAGATTCTGAACAATATTTTTTTCACCGTAGTCGAATATTTTCATGGTGCGTCCGATAACGCTCCAGATTCCGATAACCATGTTCAATGGGGAAGAAATGAACAGGGCCATGTAGGAACCACCAATAACGATGATGACAGACGGAATATCAATAATACCACCAACAGAAGAACCTGATGAGAAAACACCAAGCAAAACCATGGCAATACCACCAATGAAACCAATAATTGTCGCCAAATCCATTTTTGTTCCTCCCAAGCAAAACAGCAGCTGCTACAGTTCCTGCATGCCTATTTTCTTTCTATAGGATACGATTCTTTCAATGATTTCTTCAGGACTTTCGTGAACCACTATTTTTTTTCCTGACAGAAGTGTAAGCGTAAGATCAGGATTTTCTTCCATAGATTCAATCTGATGAGGATTAACCCAGTACTTTTTCCCATTCAAACGAGTTACTTCAATCATAGTTCTACAATAATGAACTGTAAACAATGAATCGTCGAGTAGATTATCAGCATTTTTTGTTTCTACCTTAAACAACACCATCCATAAGACGGAACAGTACATAAATTTTCTGTTATACATATAACAAAACGCCGATTTTGCTTGCAAATATAACAAATAGAAAGTAGATTTTAAAACATGAAAACACAGATTCTTGTTATCGAAGACGTGCCAGATATGTCACAGCTCATTTGTCTCTACATGAAAAATGCAGGCTATGAGACGACTGCATGTGAAAAAGCAGAAGATGCCCTTGCAAAAATGTCAGAGGGTTACATTCCTGACATGGTTTTACTTGACCTCAATCTTCCAGGAATGAGCGGTTTTGAGTTCCTTAAAAAATTCCGAACTGAGTACAAACCTACAATTCCAGTAATGATCGTTTCCGCAAGAGACGCAGACGATGACATCATCAAAGGTCTTGGATGCGGAGCTGACGAATTCGTGACTAAACCATTCAGTCCAAAGGTACTTGTGGCAAAGGTACAGGCCCGCCTTGCACGCCTTAGCGCAACAGAAGCATCTGTGGAAGAAACCATCAAATTTGGTCCCTACACTCTTTTCTGCAACAGCTGCGTACTCAAGAGAGGTTCAGAAAAGATTTCACTTTCAACAAAGGAATATGAAGTCCTTGAATACCTTGCCCGCAACAGCTCAAAGCCTATCACGCCGGAACAGATCTATAATTCCGTATGGAAGACTCAGTTTGGCGACATGACTGCCGTAGGCGTATACATCCAGAGACTGCGCAAGAAAATCGAAGATGATCCTACACAGCCAAAATACATAGTCACAATGTTTGGAATGGGATACAAATTCAACATCCAGTAAAGACTTATATTTTTCTGCTTAAAAGGAACCTTCATGCGAATCAGACGTCAAACAACACTGCTTATATTTGCAATGGTGCTTTTACCTTTGGCCTACTTCGCATTGGTTCCTTTTTTGTATTTCTATCAGACAGCACCCAAAAAAGAGCTTCATGAACGAATCACCAACGCAAGAAAGCTCAACGGCGGATTCCTTACGGAGGAAAGCTGGGAACAGGTACACAAGTTCATCAACAACATTCCGCCTGACGAAGAAATCCTTGTAGTCTACGAGGGAAAAATCATAATATCTACATTTCCGGAATTCAGCGTTGGAACGACCGTCACAAACGATGAGATATTCGAAGTCGTAAAGGACACAAGGGACAACTACGAGTACAGATTCCAGTCCTTCTTCATTCGCATGAACGAACTTCATATAGAACAGCACATAGGTGCCAGAAAACCATTATCAAAAGCAAACAACGCTTCCCATGGATTCATAATAAGACGACACTCATCACTGAGGGACACATTAAGAAGATCCCGGAGTTTAAAATACTTCCTTATTTCTTTCATCACGATCATTACCATAGAAATTCTTCTTGTGACTTTTGTCATCCACATCACAAGAATAGTTTCCAAGTCAGTGATACGACTTCACAAGGAAACCGAAAAAATCATCTGTGGAGACCTTGAGACACCATTGGACACAAGCCTCAAATCAGGAGAAGCGGAAGAGATTTCAATTCTCGCGGAAAATCTTGAGACCATGAGACAGACCCTTAAGGAAAACAAGGATAGAAGAGCCAGATTCATCATGGGAATAAGCCACGATCTACGAACTCCTGTCGCCCTCATAAAAGGCTATTCGGAAGCTTTGGCCGACGGAGTCATATGCGGAGATGAAGGCAGACAGTCCGCACTCCTCATAAATCAGAACGCGGAACATCTTGAGGAAATGATAAACGAACTTATCAACTATGTGAAGCTCAACAACATTGAATGGCAGCATGACCTGAAGCCAGTCAACCTCAACAAGATACTCAACTCAATGAAACAGAACATGACCTACTCCGCTGAACTCTACAAACGATCCATAAGCGGAACCATTGATATTCCCAAGGATATCGAAGTACAGATGGATCCAAAACTGTTCAGAAGAGCATTTGAAAATCTTTTCTCCAATGCCATGCGCTACACAAAGGATGAGGATTCCATTTATTTCAATGCATGGATAAACGAAGATGGAAACGCAATAGTTTCCTTAAAGGACACAGGGAAAGGAATAGCAAAGAAAGACCAGAAAAAAATATTTGAACTCTTCTACCGCGGCACATCGTCAAGACGAGAACAAGGTTTTGGAATTGGGCTTGCGGTAGTAAAGGCCATCATGGAAACACACGGATGGAAAATCGAAATCAAGTCGGAAGAAAAGAAAGGAACAGAATTCCTTATAACCATCTGGCTGAAAAATTCCTGACAAGCTTTGCTACGGCATCTATGTCGTCCGCCTTTACAGTCACAGCTCCAGGTATTCCGCGTACGAAAGTGTATTGTTTCTTTGCATAATGATGGCTGTCATTCTTTATCTTTTCTTTTATCTGGGACACGGAAGAAATACCTTCAAAAAACTCACTGTAACCGATGGCCTTCATGGCTGGTGAATCTTTTGTATACCCCATGGAAACAAGATTATTCACCTCATTTTCAAGGCCTGCCTCAAACATCTTTTCAACACGAAGGTCTATCCGTTCATAAAGCTCATCTTTTGGACGTTCGAGAACTATTGTGAGGAAATCATATTCATTTCTTGGTGAATCAGGCAAAGTATAGGAACTTAGAGGTCTTCCGCCTGTATAGAAAACTTCAAGGGCACGGCAGATTCTATATTCATCATTGACATTGATTTTTTGAGCACTGACAGGGTCTACGATTTTAAGTTCCGCGTGCATTGCTTCTTTTCCTACAAGGACAAGCTTTTCCTTTACCTGGGACCTTATCTTAGGATCACTTTCTGGAGTAGTCGGAGAACCAAGGATGAAATTACGCACATAGAATCCTGTTCCACCACAAAGAACAGGAATTTTTTTTCTTGACCAGATTTCATGGCACAGATCATCGGCCCTTTCCATGAAATCACCAAGGCCAAACTGGACGTCAGGATCGACAAAATCTATTAGATGATAAGGAACCTGCTGACGTTCATTTACATCTGGCTTTGCGGTTCCAATGTCCAGATATTTATAGACTGCCTGGCTGTCACAGCTAATGATCTCGGCCTTTTCTTTAAAATCAAAAAGACTGCCCTTACCAAATAGATCTATGGTCAAGGCAGTCTTTCCACATGCTGTAGGTGCAAAAATTACGATTACAGGTACAGCCATGAAATTTTAGTTAATCTTGTTTTCAATAGCATACTGAACTTCGCCACCAAAAAGCTGGCGTGCGGCAAGACTTACTACTTTACCGTCATTTTCTTCAACTACGCTTGAAATTTCAGGATCATTATACATTGCAAGTTTAGCAAGCTGGTATGCACGACGGCTGGCAGCCACTGTAATTCCATACATTCCACCCTTAAACTTTGCCATATCTTCCAAAGGAAAAATCATACAAACACCCCTAAAATAAAGTAATTAATTATATATAACATATCAGAATTGTGCAAGCAATCGACAGTTTTATATCGAAAGACTTAAATAAAAACCGGCATAAACGAGGGTTCATTTATGCCGGCAAAGGTTGGGTATATCTAAAAACAGTTGATACTATTGTTTAGCCGTTATTAGCGCTTGAGGCTGAGAACTGTCTCAAGGAGACTGTCGCCAGTCTGGATTGTCTTAGCGTTAGATTCGAAACCACGCTGTGTGACGATCATGTCTGTAAGCTGTTCTGTAAGGTCAACGTTTGACATTTCGAGAGTACCGGCAATGATCTTACCCTTACCCTGTGTCGAGCTTTCGCCTACATTAGCCATACCAGAGTTGATGCTTTCTGCGTATGTATTGTCACCCTTCTTTTCAAGACCACCCTGGTTTGTGAAAGATGCCATTGCTACCTGACCGATTGTACGTACAGAACCGTTTGAGTAAACGCCTGTGATTACACCGCTCTGGTCGATCTTGAAGTTGTCAAGGTAACCGAGCTTGTATCCGTCCTGGAAGTTAGC
>JAGHUO010000137.1 GCA_018064785.1 Candidatus Treponema equi | reverse complement strand
ATCATGCCTAAGATGAAAACAAAGAAGGCTGCTGCAAAGCGCTTTCATTTGACAGGTACTGGAAAAGTAAAGTACAAGAAAATGAATCTTCGTCATATTTTGACAAAGAGATCACCAAAGAGAAAGATGAACCTTCGCCACGCTGGCGTTCTTTCAGAAGATTCAGCTGCATCAATTCGCAAGCAGCTTCTTCCATACGGTTGATTTTAGGAGTAAGAAATGAGAGCTATTGACGGATCAAAGAGAAAGAATCGCCGTATTAAGATTTTGAAGCTCGCTAAGGGTTTCAAGGGCGACAGAAAGTCAAACTACAAGGCAGCTAAAGACGCTGTTGTTAAGGCACTTGACCATTCATATTCAGGACGCAAGCTTAAGAAGCGTGACTTCCGCACACTTTGGATTGCTCGTATCAACGCAGCAGTTCGCGCTGAAGGAATGTCTTACAGCCGCTTTATCGACGGTCTTACAAAGGCTGGCGTTACACTCAACCGCAAGGCATTGAGCAACATGGCTATCGAAGACCCAGTTGCATTCAAGGCTGTTGTTGAAGTAGCAAAGAACGCAGTAAAGGCTTAAGTCTATGATTACACTCGATCAGGTTTTGCTCCTGCAGGAAAAGGTAGAATCGGCTGTTGAGAAAATCAGTTCAATGACTGACAGAATCAAGCAGCTTGAAACAGAAAACGATGCTTTGCGTAGCAAATGCGCAGAGCTTACAAAAGCGGTTTCTGAAAAAACGGAGTTGGTTTCTACCCTTGAAACAGCACAAGACAAGATCGAGGAAAGCATTCTTAGAACAATTGACCGCCTTGACTCAGTCGAGGATTCCATTCTTGGCAGTGATGGCGGTCAGACTTCTGTTGAAGAATCAACAGAAGAACCATTCGTATATGAACAGGAAGAAACCGAATCTGGTCTTCTTCACAAATCAGAACAGGTAGAAGCACAGCAGACTGCAGTCGAGCAGCCTCAGGTTTTTGAAGACACACCTGCAGAGGAAGAAAACTCAAAGGAACAGGAAGCTCTTCAGAACGCATTCACCACAGACACCCCTGCCCCATCAGCACTTGACGGTCAGTTCGACATTTTCTAATCTGGCGGTATAAACCGTGGGAAGAATTCAGCTTGACATTTTAGGAGCCTCCTTTTCAGCAGAAGCTGAAGAAGATGATGAATATCTCCTTAAGCTATCCTCATATTACAAAGCAATCACAGATTCAATCCAGAAATCCTCAGGCGTAAGAGATCCTATGAAGATCAGCATTCTTGCCGGAATCACTCTTGTAGATGAACTTTACAAAGAGAAGCAGAAATCCATAAAGCTTTCGAACCAGATAAGCAGAGAAGATGAAGAAAAGGCCGAAAGAATCGCAATGAGCATGATTGATAAAATCAGCGGAGTTTTGGACGAATGAAAGTCTTTGTAGATGCGGACAACTGCGACAAGGATTCAAGAAAGATCATACTCAAGGCATGTACACGTGAAAATGTGGAATGCTATCTTGTGGCAAACAGAGAGATACCAATCCATACGCAGAATGTCGAATTCAAAATGACCGTATGTTCCGCAGAAAAAGATTCCGCCGATAATTTTATTGTCGAAAATGCATGTGAGAATGATATTGCTGTCACAAGGGACATACTTCTTGCAAAAAGGCTTATTGAAAAAAACGTACTCGCAATGAACGACAAGGGACGCCTGTTCACAAAAGAAAACATCGAAGATCTTATCGAACAAAGAGAACTCAGTCTTCAGATGAAAAGTCTTGGAATATCCAACGGAATAAATTCATGGAAATCAGGACAGAAAGAAGCTGGTGAGTTTTCAAAGAATTTTAACGAAAATCTTTTGAGATTAAAGAAAATTACCAGCTGATGGCGCTGTTGATATCTTCAAGGCGCTTTCTTATCTGCATGAAGGCATCTACCAGGTCAGGATCAAACTGCTTGCCTCTCTGTGACTGGATTTCATTGAAAGTATCATCAACTGTCCATTCAGACTTGTAGCATCTCTTATGGCGGAGAGCGTCATAAACATCTGCCAAGGCAACAATTCTTGCGGCCAAAGGAATATCATCCCCACTCAAGGCCTGTTCAAGTTCATGAGGCATTTTTGTCGCAGGAACGTAATCCATATAATCAAAGTTACCAGGGTAACCACGGTTTCCACCATCCCAACGATCATGATGATGAAGACAAACATCACGTGCCATCTTGTCAAGTTCATTTTCTATTGGAGAGAAAATCTGGGCTCCAACGCATGTATGTCCCTTCATTATGTCACGTTCATCGTCATCAAGGATTCCCTCTTTCTTGAGGATCTTATCAGGAACGGCCACCTTGCCTACATCATGACAACGTGCTGCAAGACGAAGATTGTCACGGAATCTTTCACGTTCCTTGTCGTCAATCTTCTTGTTTGTAGCATAGCGGTCATAGATTTCCAAAGAGAATGAAGAGACACGCTCAACATGAGCTCCTGTTTCCTTAGGATCACGGAATCCAGCCATTTTTACAAGACGGTCGATGTTCTGGCGTGTGAGATATGCATACTCGTAGATGGCACCAACCTTTGCGGCGAACTGTGAAAGATAGAATTCCGATTCCTTGTCGAAAGGAATTACATTGCCATCCTTATCCTGGGCATTGATGATCTGAAGGATGCCAAGCACCCTTCCGTTTGTCATGATAAGAGGAATTGTTATCATTGAATGTGTACGGTATCCCGTAGCCACATCAGATATTTCATTGAATTCGTATGGCCTCTTCTCTTTTTTCTCTTCGTCTACATATTCAGGCATGTTGTAGACATCAGGAATATTGACTGTTTTTTTAGAGAGAAGACAATAACCAGAAATGAACTGCTTTGTAGGAACGAAAGAAAAAGCATTGTATGCAAGCTTTTCTCCAGGAGCAAGTTCCTTCTGCTTTGTATCGTTCTGGCCATAACGAATTCTAAGCTTGTTTTCCTTGAAATCATACTCATAAATAGAGCCTGCATCCGCATTTGTAAGTCTGCGGGCGCCAGAAAGGATGTTTTCAAGAAGGATATCTACGTCCTTGATTTCCTTAAGCTGCTCTTCAATCTGAGTAATCATCTGCTGTTTGAGTTCGTTATTGTCCAAAACAGTTCCCATACGTAAATAATTATATTCAAAGAAAGAAAGATTTACAATGAATTCTAAAAAAAATTATATCTTTTTTACAAGGCAGAAATACAAAGGACCTGTACCTTTTGCGGAATCAGGCAAAGCATGCATTCCAAATTCCGTTTTTTCCGCCTTGCTGAATATCTCCTGAAGATCTATTGCTTCTGGCAGTTCAAGGGAGGCTTTGAAATTCTTGAGATTTTCAGTAAATACAAGCTCCATTTCATCTTTTGTGGCAATTTGGCAGCCATCGAACTTCTTAAGGAGCTTTCTGATAATCTCATCATTTTCCTGGGGACAAAGGGCACATGTGGAATAAAGTATATGACCACCGGATTTTACCAGGCGGAATGCACAGGAAAGAAGTGCCCACTGTTCCATGGCAATGGATTTTATGCGCGAAGGAGACCACTCTTCAAGATATTTTGGATCATTAAGCACATGACGTTCACTTGAACACGGAGCATCAAGAAGAACACTGTCATAGCATTCACTTTCACGCCTGCACCAGGTAGAAGCATCTGAGCAGCTGGTTTTTACCCTTTCTGAGATTTCAGCAGGAAGGCAATCCTGGACAACCTTTGCTAGCCTTCCCTTTCTTTGTGGAGAACGCTCATTGGAATACTGGATAGCCTCATCAGGAAGATTTCCCGCAAGAACAAGGGTCTTTCCACCAGGAGCGGCGCACATATCCAGGACTTTTTCACTGCCCTGCAACGGAAGACACAAGGCGGAAACAACGCTGGCAGGATCAAGAAAATAGGATTCCCTACCATCGAATGTAAGTTTTGCATGGATGTTGTCCGGTGTAAGGCTGGCCTTGAGGCTTTCCCACCTGTCGCCAAATATTTCTCCATAAAGACTATTGAAGCCCTCGCTCCCTGAGAGTTTTGTTTTCTTATCTTTCATACTTCTGTCCTTTGCCATATATTTCAAGGAATTCCTCAATTCTTTCACTTCTGTTTTTTGGACAATCGATGATTTTCTCCATTTTCATCTTGAGAACCCTTTTTGCGGCAAGATCGATTTTTTTCATGAAGTCAGGACGTCTTTCGCCTTCCTTAAGCAATACATATGCGGCATCAAGAAATTTCTTTTCACTCAGCATCAACACATCGACGCCGGCTTCTATGGCCTGGACTACAGCTTTCTCTGGAGGATATCCGTTGTCGGCAAGAGCACCCATGAAAATGTCATCGCTTATGATGAGCCCCTCATAACCTATTTTTGACTTAAGCACATCATTGATCCAGAAACTGCTGAGGCATGCAGGAACTTTCTCACTGTAGCCTTCCACAATGGCATGGCTCATAAGCACACAGGTAGGGTTTGCGGCATTCAATACGAATGCAAAAGGAAGCAAAAAGTACTGGTCAAATTCCGCCTGTGAAAGAGAGATTATCGGGAGACCTACATGGGGATCGGTATTTGAGTTGCCTGGAAAATGCTTTACAGTCGAAGCGATGTTCTGGGATTCGTAGGCTCTTACGCAACCGATGCTGTATACCATGGTGTCCGGCGCGGAACCAAAACTTCTGCGGCTTAAAAAATCCCTGTTGTAATCAATCTGAGGTTCCGCAACAGGTGCAAGATTCATGTGGATTCCAAGAAGTTTCATCTGCTGGGCCTGGAGTGTGTATATGGTCTTTGCGTCATCGGCGGAATAATTATCCCTGATCCTCTTGCAAGAACGCAGGGTTGAAGTTATGGTACCAAGACGGTTTACCTCTCCGCCTTCCTGGTCAACGGCGACATAAGGACGCTGTATATTGCTGTCGATGCAATACTGGCCGATGGAATCTGTGAAATCCATAAGCTGTTCCACAGATTCTGCGATGTTATAGGAGAAAAGAAGCACACCGCCTGGGACTACAGGAGTTCCGTCTGATAGAAATTCAACAGCCTTATAGCTTTTATTTCCTTCAATGTTCACAAGAAAAAGCTGGGAGACCTTTTCAATCTCACTAAGGCTTTCATAACGCTCCGTGACATCCTTCCAGGTGACTTTTGCAAATGAGAAGTTTCCTAAAACAAAGATAAAAAATGCTGCAAGAATACTGCGATTATTTTTCATATATCAATTGCTCGGTCTTTTGCAATATTTGTAAGTGAACCAGGCTCCAAGATAACGGTTTACATAAGGACTGGCCCAAGCCTGGAACTTCCACTTGAAGAAACGCATGGAATAAAGCTTGCCTTTCCTTGAGGCCTTGATGGCATGCTCAACGGTCTTTTCAGGAGACAGACCATGCCGTACTTTTTCACGGGCACCTTTTGAAGCAACGTTGGCAAATTCCGTGCTTACAGGTCCTGGACACAAGGCTGTTACACTGATTCCCTTTGGCTTAAGTTCTGCTGCCAGAGCAACAGAAAAACTTAATACATAGGACTTGCAGGCTCCATAGACAGCGAAGTTTCCAAGAGGAAGGAAAGATGCAAGACTTGCGGTATTGATGATTCGTCCACCCTTTCTCATGTATGGAAGAGCAAATCCAGTTATCCCCGTAAGAGAAGTACAGTCCAGATCGACCATCTCCATCTCACGGTCAGTGTCTGTATCCGCAAACTCACCGTAGGTTCCGAATCCAGCATTGTTTACAAGGACAGATATCTCAAAGTCTCCCTTGTTCTTTTCTTCATCAAGCAGGGATTTCAACCTGCGTGCACCATGGGCACCTGAAATATCCATATCCACAGCACGTACGCTGACTGAGTTTTCTGATTCAATTTCTTTCTTGAGGTTCTCAAGCCTGTCCTTTCTGCGGGCAACAATCCAAAGCTCATCCGGTTTTTCGGAAGCAAGCTGTTTTGCAAAGCAGACACCCATTCCGCTTGAAGCACCTGTGACTATAATGATTTTTTTCATGTCTAGATTATAGATGGCATTAAACAAAATTGCAATTTTATGCAATTCTCTGTATTATAAGGACATCGACGCCGGCTGGTGACAAGCAGATGCTGTCTTTTCACCCAAAAGAAAACGTCTTAAATCTTATTTTTTTTGGAGTATTGACATGCATTCATCATTCAGCAAAAGCGCTTTGTTCACAGACCTTTACGAGCTTACAATGGCACAGGGTTATTGGAAGAACAACATGAACGAACCTGTCGTATTCGACATGTTTTTCCGCCGCCAGCCTTTCAACGGTGGCTTCAGTATCTTTGCCGGAATCGAACCTCTTCTTGATTCTCTTACAGAATTCTGCTTTGACGAAGACGAAATCGATTATCTCCGCAGCCTCAAGATTTTTGAGGAAGGATTCCTTGAGTATCTCAAGGACTTCAAGTTTACAGGCGACCTCTACTCTTTTGAAGAAGGTTCAGTGATCTTCCCTCAGGAACCTCTTGTGAGAATCCACGCGAACCTTATTGAAGCCCAGATCATCGAAGGTCTGGTACTCAACATCTGCAATTTCCAGAGCCTTATCGCAACAAAGACAGCACGCGTATGGCTTGCAAGTAAAAAAGGAAGCATCATGGAATTTGGTCTCAGACGCGCACAGGGACCGGACGGTGGAATGAGCGCAACCCGTGCTTCATACATCGGTGGCGCAGCAGGAACAAGCAATACCCTGGCCGGAAAGATCTATGGTCTTCCAGTCATGGGAACAATGGCCCACTCATGGATCATGTCTTTCCCAAGCGAACTTGAAGCCTTCCGTGCCTATGCAAAGATCTATCCACAGAAGACAGTGTTCCTTATCGATACATACGATACACTCAAGAGCGGCATCAAGAATGCAATCATCGCAGGTGCTGAACTTGTTGAGCAGGGATACAACTTTGGCGTACGCCTTGATTCCGGAGACATCTCATACCTTACAAAGGAAGTCCGCAAGGAACTTGATGCCGCAGGATTCCCACAGGCATTCATTTCTGTTTCAAATGAACTTACAGAAGAAATCATCGAGACTCTTGTTCTTCAGAATGCACCTATCGCAAGCTGGGGTGTAGGAACCCACATGGTTACAGGCGGAAATGAATCGTCATTCACAGGCGTATATAAACTTGCAGCACGTCATGACACTGACAGCGGCAATCTTGTGCCTGCAATGAAATTCAGCGACAATCCAGCAAAGAACACAAACCCTGGAATCAAGAACGTATACAGACTTTATGATTCAGACGGAATGGCAAGAGCTGATATCCTTGCCCTTGAAGATGAAACAATCGAAAGCGGAGAGGAATATCGTTACTTCCACCCTATGGTTGACTACAGACAGTTTACTTTCACCGCAGACCATGTAAAGCCTATGCTCAAAAAGCGTCTTGAAAAAGGTCAACGTGTAGAACCTCGTCTCAGCGACAGTCAGCAGCTTGCCGAAAGTCGCAGAAGAATGATGTCAGAGATTGAAACTCTCGATCCTTCATACAAGAGAATCCTGAATCCTCACATCTACAAGGTTTCAATGACAGAAAAGCTCAAGGACCTTAAGATGTCCTTCATCAAGAAGAACATCCATTAGGAAGATCACAACTGACATTCATTTGATATATCCCTTTGCTTATACGAAGGATATCAATATGGATGTCATGTTCATTCCTGCACGCCTTTCTTATCTCACTGATATAAGTATATAGTGTCTGCTTTGTTTTTTGGCTGACTTCTTTCCACAGAGCAAGACAGATATCCTCTTCCTTGACTTCAACACCTTCGTTCTTCAGGAAAAAATCAAAAAGCTCTTTTCGCGATTTTGCTAGCTTATGGCGGGTGGCGAATTCATTCAGCACTACTTTCTTTTTTATTTCTTCTTTTGTATAGAATTCTTCAGGTGCGGAAATGACGCTGACGTATTTACTGAACTGGTATTTGTAGAAATATAATTCGATAAGTGAAAATGCAGGAATCAGATTTTCTAGTTTATTTTCGTTGACGTATGGAACAAGATATTTTTTATTTTTTACATACCAGTAGGCGGCACGGCTTTCGGGGTCTGGATAAGGATCGTTGTATACCACAACGGGGACAGGATTTTTACATTCAGCAATATACTTGTAAGGACTGAAGAGGTCCATCTGGAACGTCCGGACATCTATCATGACATATTCCAACTGTCCAGGAGGAGCAGTATCTATGCTGGCATAGAAATCGGAAGAATCCGTGAAAATGGTGACTTCGCTGCTGGTCCGTTCCATGTAAGCAGCGAGCTCAACACAAACCTTCAACTGGTCTTTTTTCGTGAGCAGATACACAGACATTTCTTTTTAACTCCAACTTTTTTATCTCACCGGTAAAAAAATTATAAACTACATTGGAGGATTTGACAAATTTTATCACATTGCTACTAATTCTTTTTTCTCATGTTTCCATTTATGAACAGCTCATCCTGATACCAGTCAATTCTTAGACTGAAATATTCATCGTAGTAGCCTTCATTGGAAATAAGGAATTTGTAGACGGTGCCAGTAGTCAACTTTGAAAAATCAACTTTCTTTACATCAACCCATTTGTTTCCGCTCAAGATAAGGAACTTAGATTTGTCTGTAATGTTTTCACCGGTAATGCTATCCACCGCATTGAAGTGAACGGAAAGATTTCTGCTTGCGTTACGAAGGAAATCAAGCTTGAGTGTCTGGCTCTCCTTGCCAACAGAAATGCTCTTCCACCAGACGTAAGGACCTTCAGCGATCTTTATCCTGTATTCACCAGGCTTGAGGAAAACATCCTTGATGTAATATTCAACGTTTTTGTTAGATTCCATCTTGTTCACAGGCAGGAAGATTCTTCTTGTTCCTGGTACCTCAGGAATTTCATCGCCATCATTGACAAAGAAAAATGCATTAGCCGGAATATCCGCAGCCGCACTTGCTGTAGCAGGCATCTGCATGGTGACAGAGATCGGAGTATACCACTTTCTTAGAACTGTCCTATGTATATATCCTTCCTTCCATGCGTAGCCAAGGGCGCAGAGAACCAGTGCGGCGGCAGCTATGATTGCACCAAACCTCTTGAACCTTCTGTTTTTTTCTTCGAATACAGGAAATTTAATCGTCTTAGGAGATACAACAGACTGTGCCAATGCGACACGGATAGCATGTGTATCATAATGCTTGAGATACTTTCTGATCTTCTTGATAACAGGCTCGATGGACTGGAATCTTTTTGCCGCATTTGGTTTCATCATGCGGTTTATGAGGTAAACAACCTCAGCAGGAAGTTTTCCGTTTATCTTTCTTGGAGGTATGTAATTTCCTTTCTTGATTTTTGCGATGGTACTTGGAGCCATGTCACCGGCATAAGGCTTTGTTCCGGTCACCATTTCATAAAGCATGACACCAAGAGAATAAATGTCGGCACGGGCATCGACAGTGCTTGAATCCGTCAGCTGCTCCGGAGACATGTAGGCAGGAGTTCCAAGGGTGGAACCAGCCATGGTTATCGAGGAACCTGCAAGAGTGGTTGAAACCACGGTTGTATCTTTTGCATTGGCAGGAACTTCGCTTTCCTTTTCATCACTGGCAATACCAAAATCAGCAAGCTTTATCTCGCCGCGTTTTGACATGAGTATGTTGCCTGGCTTGATGTCACGGTGCACCACTCCCTTGGAATGGGCATTCTTAAGACCAAGGCAGGCATCCTGAAGGACAAGCATGGCAAGCTGAGGTGGCAGAATGGTCTGCTTTTCTATGAGGTGATCAAGGGACATTCCCTCTACATATTCAAGGACGATGTAGTTTGCGCGGCCCTCAGTAAAGTAGTCGAACATTCTTACGACATAAGGAGTTGAAAGATCACTGAGGATCCTGGCCTCACGCTTGAATCTTTCACGGATGGCGGCACCACCATTTCTGAGTGTAAGCTTCTTGATGACAACCTTTCGCTTAAGTTCCGGGTGGGTAGCAAGATAGACGGCACCCATTCCGCCCGCAGCAATCTTAGTGCAGTTCTTGTACTTTCCGATTGTCTCTGTCTCTGCCATGTCAAACTTCCTTATTTTATAGACTTATTATATCTTCCTGAGGATTGAACTTTTTTCCAGGAACAACAAAAGCAACATTCATTTCATAGGGATTATGAAGCTGAAGATAGGCGCCCTTCTGTCTTAGATAGAATTTCTCATCCTTGACAGGTCTATGTCCGCCAAACCAAAGAATTCCCTTGCCCTTGGCTTTAGGATTAAGTTTTTTAAGCATCTTCTTGCAGCTGCCTTCAAGGGCTTCATCATTTCTGGTCCATGTAAGACCGTATACTACGGAATCATTTTCGCTGCAGTTGATGACCTCTTCCCTTTCGTAGGCGATGGAAGGTTCCGCATGTGAAATTCCGAATGATGAGAAAACGGCGCACACAGGCAGTGCCTTTTCCCACAAACTTATGAGATGAAGAACAACATCACCGTAGACCTGCCTTATGAAGTCACAGCACATCTGCCCTTCGCTAACAAATTTTCTGAATGAATGATTTCCATGTCCTGTCTCATTGGTCACATTTTCATGGTTGCCTTTAAGGAAGTGAAAGCATTTTGGAAAGTTTTTCTTTAGGGTCATGAGGAGCTGCCAAACGGCTATGTTTTCCCTCATCTCCTCCTGCATGGAAGGTCCGGCATAGACGTCCATCTGCCAGTCAGTGAAACTTTTTATCCAGCGGTCATAGGCACGCAATTCTCCATGGACTGCATCACCAACGCAAACAACCATGACCTGTTCCTGGTTAAGGCGTTCCAATACGGAATCTTCACCGCCAGCCTTGCTGTCTAAAAGTTTCAACAGAAAATCACCGCGACCGTGGAGATCGGGTACAACAATGACAGGAATTTCGGAAGTAGAAAAATCAAGAAGTCCGCCTGACTTATCCTGGGCATTTAAAGGACGATAGGAGGAATCTTCGGATTCAAGCAAAGTAACAGCCTCGTCCAGAAAAACCTGGAATTCAGATTCTTCCGGAAAATCCTTTGAGTCTATTATGGTCTGGAGATTCTGTCTAAAGGAATCGAGCTGCTCTTTTGTAAGCATTTTATCCCATTATGAGGTTGGCGGTACCTATTGTAAGTTTGTCGCCTGCATTGAGCTTTACATACTTGTCAGGCGGAATTCTACGGCCATTGAGGAATGTTCCGTTTGTGCTGTTTTCGTCCTTCACAAAGTATGCGTCACGGATCTTCTGTATGATGCAGTGATGACGGCTTGCAAGCTTAGAATCGATGACAATGTCATTATCCTGCTCACGACCCATTGTGATTTTTGCGGCTATCTGGATCTTTTTCTTGTTGAACACAAGGTAAGAAACCTGCTGGGATTCCGCAATTTTATCGAGATGCTGTCCAAGAGGACTGGAATTAATAATTGTTGTATCGCTCATGGTTAAATTATATGACCGGAATGGAAATATGACAAGTAAATAAAAGCAGGCACATCAGCTTCGAATCCCCCTGTTGTTTTCTTGATGCCTTTAAAATATTAAAGCTGTTTAGTTTTTTTACTAAACAGCTTTTGTTTTCGGGCAAGGGGGATTCGAACTCCCGACCTCCACGTCCCGAACGTGGCGCGCTACCAACTGCGCTATTGCCCGTGCTTTAGTGATAAAGAAAAAACCCACTCGCATTGAGTGGGTTTGATTCGGGATGTACGGGACTCGAACCCGTGGTCTCCGGCGTGACAGGCCAGCGCGATAACCAGCTTCGCTAACACCCCGTGTTGGAGATAAAATATCATAAAGAGCCTTCATTTGTCAATAACCTATGAAAAATTGCATAAATGATGTTTTTTCTATATAATGGAAAAACTATGAAACATGCAAAAAGTCTGCCTGCAATAAGTCTTGGCGTGCTCCTTGTCCTTTCAATCGTATTTGGAGCTTTGCTTGGAAAAGGCCTTGCGGAAACAGTCAACACCATAAATACAGAAAACTTTACAGATATAGAAACAGCGCTTCCAACACGACTCCTTGACGTCAACGGTGAGCTCATTACAGAATTTGCCAGCGATGAAAAACGTGAGATCATTGCCCTTCGTGATTTGCCTCAGCACATGAAGGATGCCCTTCTTACCCGTGAAGACCGCATTTTCTACACCCACCATGGATTCAGTTTCAAGGCCCTTTCACGTGCCGTAGTCGGAGTCCTTACCCGCAAATCCCTTGGCGGTGGATCTACACTTACACAGCAGATCGCAGGACAGCTCTATGCAGACCGCAACGATTATTCAATAACAAGAAAACTCAAGGAGCTCTGGTGGGCAATCCAGATGGAACGCCGTTACTCAAAGGATGAGATCCTTGAGCTTTATATAAACAAGACATATTTCGGAGGCGGAACCTACGGTGTAAGCGCCGCCAGCAAATACTACTTTGGCCACGGTGCCACGGAAATCACGCCTGCCGAAGCTGCGATTCTTGTAATTCAGCTTTCAAACCCTTCATGGTACAACCCTTTTGAACACCCTAACCGCGCAAGGGCAAGACAGAAAGACGTCCTCAAGTCCATGGTGGAATCCAACTTCATCACACAGGAAGAAGCCGAGGAAAGCTTTGAGAACTACTGGGCAAACTTTGACTACACAAGAACAAGTGCAAGCGCACATTCAATGCAGAACGACGAAGCACCTTGGTTCAGCGAATATGTAAGACGTTCCCTCAACGACATGACATACGGAACAGACGACATCTACACAAGTGGATTCACTGTAAACACATCGCTCAACCTTTCGCACCAGAAAGCCGCCGATGAAATCATGCAGGACTACATAAGGGCCGCCAACAGGATGTACCAGAGGACAATGAACTCACATGAACGTTCAGCCTTCAGCAAGTACATTCCCCTTACAGAACTCATAAGCCTTACGTTCAATCTGCCTGACCTTAAGATGTCAGAGCAGAGAAACCAGACAATCGCCATCAAGGAATACCGCACAAAGATCAATCCAACAATAGATGTATTCTCCATGATCTTTGGAATCGATTCTCTCAAGACGGAAATCGTCAACAAGGGAAATTCCCTCGTCAAGCAGAACGCTGAAAAGACGACCATCGAAGGAACAATGATCGCTTTGGAGAACTCCACAGGATATATCGATGCCATGGTCGGAGGTTCCAAGTATGACCGCGAAAACCAGTTCATCCGTGCCATCCAGGCAAAGCTTCAGCCGGGTTCTACATTCAAGCCTCTATACTATTCAGAAGCCATTGAAAACCATCAGATGATTGAAGGTCATCCGGCAAGCATGACGGCGATCATCAGTGATACTCCCGTCGTTTTCCACAAGGAAGACGGAACTCCATACATTCCGCAGGACTTCAAGGGACAGTGGGAAGGTGACGTACCTCTTTGGTATGCCCTCGCCCATTCCATGAACGTTCCTTCAATCAAGGTTCTTGACGCAGTAGGTTTTGATGCCGCAATCAAGCGTACATCATCGCTTCTTGGCATTCCATCCAGCGAACTTGAAAGCCGCCATTTTGACAGGGTATATCCACTCGGTCTTGGTGTCTGCGCAGTACGTCCTATTGAAATGGCAAAAGCCTATGCCACCATCGCAAACCGCGGAAAGGAAGTCACTCCAATTGCAATTCTTTCTGTAGAAGACAGGAACGGCAATGAAATCATGAATCCAGAAAAGGAACTCCGTGCAAAGCAGAAGGCACAGAAAGGCGGAAAACAGATTCTCAAGGAAGAATCAGCATTCATCATGCAGGAGATCATGAAGCAGACAGTACAGAGCGGAACACTCCGCTACGGCGCCGACTGGGATTCAACATATTATGTGACAGGAAAGCGTAAAGGAAAAGGAAGCAAGTTCAACCTTGACAATTCAAAGGGGCAGAAATTCATGATGCCTATCGCAGGTAAGACCGGTACTACACAGAACTGGGCCGACGCATGGGCCGCAGGATTTACTCCATATTACACATCCGTATTCTGGTTTGGATTTGACCGTCCAGGACAGTCCCTTGGTCTTTCGATCACAGGTTCAACCCTCGCAGGTGTCGCATGGGGAGACTTCATGAACGCCGCAAACCAGGGAAAGGGATACAAACCGTTCTTTGATGAAAAACCGGAAGAACTTATCGAGCTTGAGATATGTTCAAAAAGCGGTGGCCTTCTCACACCTGAATGTGAGGCATACAAGATGACGGCATACTACTATCCTGGAACAGAACCAGAGGAATCTTGTATCAAACACACGGACAACACAGGAAGCACTCTTGGAATTTTCAGGCTTAAGAGAGCAAGACTCCAGTCCGGTTATTATTTCATTGATGACGCAGACTTCGAGCCACTTTCCGTTGACTTAAGGTTCCTTACAAGCGGCAAGCTGACATCGGAACTTAACATAGATATTGATTCTGAAGATGAGGACTTTGCTTCAAACAGAGATCCAGACGACTTCTCAAACTGGCTTCTTGACTAGTTTAATACGGAGGGATGCATGATCGTTAGTATTGACAGTATCAAAATCAAAAAAAGAGTCCGCAAGGATCTGGGTGATATTGACGCATTAAAGGAAAGCCTTAGGTTATATGGTCTTCTCAACCCTATTACCCTCAATTCAAAATATGAGCTCATTGCCGGTGAACGACGACTTGAAGCCGCCAAGGAATTGGGATGGGAACGTATCAACGCAATCATTCTTGATAAAAACGTAGATAAAATCCGTCAGCTTGAAATGGAGCTTGAAGAAAACAACCAAAGAAAGGAATTCACAGACGAAGAACTACTTGAAGGTTTCAAGCGTCTGGAAAAAATGAAAAACCCTACGATTTTCATGAAAATACTTTCTTTCATCGCAAATATATTCATCGCAATTGTAAAGAAAATCGCAGCACTGATTAATTCTTTGAGTCAAAAGTAGAATTTATAAAAAATTGTAAAACCCAAATTTGTGGGTTATAATTATGGAAGCTGAATATATTTTCAACTCAGGAGGCTTCCATGAACAAGATTAAAATTACTTTTCCTGACAATTCAATAATTGAATCAGAAACAGAAATTCGTCCGCTTATTTTCATAGACCATTTCAAGTCAGACAAGAAACTTGTTGCCGTAAAGGTAAACAACGAAGTTTGTTCCCTTGCAACACCGATCAACATTTCCGCAAAAGTTGAACCTGTATATGCAGATACAAAGGAAGGATCTTCAATCTACAGACGTTCCCTGTGTTTCATTCTTGCAGCTTCAGCACATAAACTCTTCCCAGGCAAAAGACTTCTTGTAGGTCCAAGCATTGCCTATGGCTATTACTACACTCTGGAAAAAGATTCTACCATCACCCAGGAAGAACTGGATGCTCTTAAACTGGAAATGAAACGTCTTATTGACGAAGACAACGCCATAGAGACAGCCTATGTTTCATATGAAGACGCATGCAGTCTTTTTGAATCCCTCAACCTTACAGAGACCAGAAAGTCACTTAACTACCACTGCCCTTCAAAGATCCTTCTGAACAAGGTGGGAGACTTTACGGATCTTTACTTTGGTCCACTTGTACCTAACACAGGACTTATTGATGTTTTTGACATTGTCAAATACAACGATGGATTCCTTCTGAGATTCCCTAAGCATACAGACCCAACAAAACTTTCTGAATTTGAAGACCAGCCTAAACTATTCAACATCTTCAAGAACTACAAGAACTGGGGAAAGAAACTTGGAGTGACTTCAGCAGCAGGTCTTAACCAGCTTATCCATGACAAGAAAGTCAATGATTTCATCAGCATCAGTGAAACCTATCAGACAAAAATGATTTCTGACATCGCCGATCAGATTCAGGATAAAAAGACAGCCCGAGTTGTTCTCATCGCAGGTCCTTCTTCATCTGGAAAAACAACAACAAGCAAGAAGCTTTCAATGCAGCTGCAGGCCCGTGGATTTACTCCTAAGGTAATAAGCCTTGACAGTTATTATGTAGGTAGGGCTGAAACCCCAAAGGACGAAAACGGTAACTACGACTACGAATGTCTTGAAGCCCTTAATGTTAAGATGCTCAACGAAAACCTTGTGGATATGTTCAATGGAAAAGAAATCAAACTTCCATCATACGATTTCCATGAAGGCGTAAGTTACTTCAAGGGTGACACAATGCACCTTGAAGAAAACGACATTCTCGTCATGGAAGGAATCCACGGTCTCAACGACAAGCTTACACCTCTTGTAGCACCTGAACTGAAATTCAAGATCTACCTCTCTGCCCTTACACAGCTAAATCTTGATGACCACAACAGAATCTCAACAAGCGACAACCGTCTTATCCGTCGTATTGTACGAGACTATAACTATCGTGGCAAAAGTGCTGCAGATACAATCGGAATGTGGGACAGCGTCCAGAAAGGAGAACGTCTACATATATTCCCATTCCAGAACAACGCAGACGCCATGCTCAACACAGCTTTGGATTATGAGCTTGCGGTACTTCGTGTCTATGCAGCCCCACTTCTCCGTTGCGTAACACCAATGCAGAAGGAATATGCGGAAGCATGCAGACTCCTTAAATTCCTGGACAACTTCCAGACAATTCCTGCAAACGCCGTTCCACAGGATTCAATCATCCGTGAGTTCATAGGCGGAAGCAAGTTCAAGTACTAGGACAATTTATTCATAGTTATGATCCGTGGTTCCCATAGGAATCACGGATTTTTTTTGCAATTAAAAGATTTTTTTTATATACTCTAGGCATATGAAGATCGAATTGAACACAATGCCATGCTTTGGCGTAGCTGGAAATTTTACAGGACATCTTGAACAGGCCGGTGAAGCAACAGATTTCGCAAACGTAGTCACAAAGGAAGTAAATGCTCCAAAGGCAATGTTTCCGACTTTCATTCCGGGAGATTCAGATAAAGTTCCTGAATTCCTTCACACATTCCCATTTGGGAAAGACACTATCATTTTCCCTAAAAACGAAGAGAAGCTTCAGATAGAACCGGAGTGTGCCGTAGTCTGCAACCTTGAATGGAAGGGAGATGAAATTACAGCAGTAAAGCCCTTTGCCTTTGGTGCTTCCAACGACTGTTCCATCAGAAAAGAAGGTGCAAAGAAAATAAGCCTTAAGAAAAACTGGGGACCTTCAAGCAAAGGACTTTCCGAAAACTTGATTGATCTTGATAAATTTACAGAAGGCGGAATCCTTGAC
>JAGHUO010000078.1 GCA_018064785.1 Candidatus Treponema equi | reverse complement strand
TCCCAGCAGAGTAAGAATTCCACTCTGGCTGAGCATTTCAGAGATTGTCATAAATCCTCCAGATAGATATATATTTCCTAAAAACGAATTTTTTCCGCATTTTATAGCGTAAATCGCAATGAGTATATAAGAAAAAAGATTTCTTTACAATTAGTTGAGAATAAAAGATTTGTTAGATTTTTATCAAATTTTCATAGAGGCGGAATCATTGGTCCTGCATGAAATCATCCAGAAGAGCCCTTATGTCTATTCCATTGACAAGCTTGCCCTTTGTATAGCTTTTCAGCAGATTTTCACGACCTTTTTCCAGCTGTTTGCTTGTGATTCCATGCTGAATGGACAGATGGGCCTCAAGCAATGCCGAAAGATGATCAGCACCACGTACAAGACGTCCGTCCACAGGATTGAATTTATCCTCATTGAACTTGGCGTTGAGCTCATCAAAGGAAAGCGAAAGGACGCATCCGTCAAAAACTGCCCTGTTGGAAAACTCATCGCTGGTCCAGTAAAGGATTTCATCCCTATAGAAAGGTTCCATAAGCGGAACAAGTTCCTTCTGGACAATCTGATCCTCTATGTTCTTCACTATTTCAGGAAGTCCATCGGTCGCATTCTTTACAGGTGAAATGATGTCACGGGTGACGCTTTCTGGAAGATCATGGAAAAGTCCCGAAAAGAAGTTGTTGTATACTCTACGTGGGCACATTGAGATTCCGCTTTCACGTCCTAAAAGAAGAGTGATCACAGCAACGAAGAAACAATGACCAAGAACGGAAGTCTTAGGCACGCGAGGTGTCTGGTTCCATCTGGTCTGGAATCTCAGCTGCTCTATCCTCATGAGGAACTCAAAAGGTTTCTGCTTTGTGATAAGAAGCTGAAGTCCACGAAGATCAAGATAGCCTTGAAGATCAGCGTTGAGTTCCTTTCTGATTCCCTCAAGACGCTCGATTTCATTTACAGGTGTAAGCATCTCAAGCTCACGCAAGGTTGAATATTTGTGTGCGGCGCGGAAAATTCTCACAGTAAGTGAAAGATTTGCGTCCTCCCCTTTATATTCACTGAGGTTGTCCTGATATTTCTTGAACCGTTCAAAAAGCTCTTTGTCCTCGATGAGTTTCTCATAGCGTTCAAGAACCCACTGGTTGAGCTTTCGGTATTCTTCCGGATATTCGTTCTTAATGAGAGTCTGCACTGGAGCCTTGATGTCACAAAGCTGAATTTTCCTGAGAAGGTCAAAAAGGCTTGCGTATATGAGCCACTGCCAATCTATTTTTGCACCAAGGCTTTCTTCATATTTTGCGATTATATATGCGACAACGCATTTTTCCGCATGTTTGTCCATTTCAATGATTTCAAACGGACGTACCAGATCATTCCATCTTTCAATGGAAAATGCCTCGAAAATCTTAAGGATAAATTTTTTGTTCATATCGGATTACGTTTACTTTGAGATACCTTTTTTCTCATCGCTTTCCATCTTGGTCTTCCAGGCAAGAGCCTTCTTTCTGATGTTCTCAGATTCTTCGCTGTCGCTCATTACCATGGCGATACGACGGAGCGCGATAAGAAGATTTACTGCCATACGCATATCATCAACGCGTTTGCTTGCCAGCTCATAACGGTCACGATAATCTGTGGCACATTTTGAGAGAAGCTCGCGGATAAGACGCACGTACAGAATTGTATCTTCATATACAGGAGAATTATGATCAAAGTAGTCTTTTACAGCCTGCTTCATGTCAACAAAGTTCTTTGCGACAACAGCATGGCGACCACGGAGTTCTACGAAAGATTCTTTCCATTTTGAGTTTTCACCAAAGGCATCCACAAGAAGATCGATGGCAAGGCCAAGCTTGCGGATTATATCAAGTCTTTTTGTGATGGAAATGTCTTTTATCGGGAGAATCTTGACTTCAATGTCGGCATAAGGACAGTCGACAGTATTGGAAACCACATCCTCAAGATAGATGATCGCCTTGTAAAGCGACTTACGGGCATCATTGAGGATATCATTGTTCTTAACCTCAAGCATTTCAACGGAAACGCTGTTGATCGACATCTGCACAGTGGCAAGATAAACCATCTGTTCAGCAAGGGCTATTTTCTTGAGTTCAATACCTTCCTTCAGGTTACGAAGCGCAAAAGATTCATCCTTGTCCTTCTTTACGAGGCCATTGATCTGTTCCTTGATCGGGCGTACCCTTTCGTTGAATTCTTTACGTGCTTCTTCCGATACCGGCATCTTATTCCTCCAAAAATTAGCAGCTGTACTCTTTTAGCATTGCCGCAGCATGGTCGAGTGAAGCCTGAGAAACACTGTCGCCGGAAAGCATGCGAGCAATTTCACGCACCCTGTCCTGCCCTTCAATAGGGAATACGTTTGTGGCTGTGGTGTTTCCTTCAACTCCCTTCTGGATCTTAATTTGATTATCGGCATAAACTGCGATACTGGCAAGATGTGTTATGCAAAGAATTTGTTTTTTTGCGGAAAGCTTTTTCATGTGCTCGCCGACAGCTACAGCGACTTCACCACCAATTCCAGTGTCGATTTCATCAAAGACAAGGGTACCGGCAAGGTCAGCCGCGCTCAAAATGGTCTTGAGGGCAAGCATTACACGGCTAAGTTCACCGCCGGAGGCAATCCTTGCAAGTGGAAGCAAAGGAGAACCAGGGTTTGCGCTGATAAGGAACTCGATGTTGTCCATTCCGTATGGTCCACACTTCTGCTCAACCTCGTTGCCTTCCTTTTCTGTAAGGTTCACACGGAACCTGGTTTCCTTCATGCCAAGCTTGGAAAGGATTTCCTCCACAGCCTTGGACATTTTTTCAGATGCTGTCTTGCGCTTATCAGAAAGGCTCTTTGCGGCTGTGTATACTTTCTTTTCAAGGTCGGAAATTTCTTTTTCAAGGACGCTTTTGTCTGCACCGCTTCCTGTAAGTTCATCAAGCTGCTTCTGCGCCCTGTCAAGGTATGCCATGACGTCAGCCACAGTGCCGTTGATTCCGCCTGCATACTTTTTCTTAAGCTTGTAGATAAGGTCAAGACGTTCCTGAACCTGAACAAGACGATCCGGATCAAAGACAAGAGAGTTCCTGTATCTGCGGAATTCCTGGGCGATGTCATCGATCTCATAGAAAGCCGACTGAAGCCTGCCTTCCAGTTCCTGAAGATTCTTGTCCAGTTCCACTGTCTTAGAGGCTGTTCCGGCAAGTCTTTTGAAGCCTGGAATGATTCCGCCTGAATTGTCATCACCATCAAAAGCGGCGGTGATTTCTTCTATATCCGAGTAAAGTTTTTCAAATGAACTGAGTTTCGATTCCTCTGCCTCAAGGTCCTCGTCCTCGTTTGCCTTGAGTTTTGCTTCTGTGATCTCGTTTACGGCAAAAGAAAGCATGTCGATCTTTTCTGTCCTCTCAGCTTCGTTGCTGTTCAGGGAATCAAGGACACGGCGCTTTTCTACAAGCTGATCATAGAGGACAGTGAAGCTAGAAACTTCATCAACTATGTCCGCGTAGATATCGAGATAACGCCTGTGGTCAGCAACCTTCATAAGGGACTGCTGTTCGTGCTGGCCGTGGATGTCCACAAGGAAGTCTGCGAAGGAAGCAAGGTCGGCTCTTGTCACCGGCACTCCACAGATCCATGCGCTGGACTTGCCTGTATCGCGGATAAGCCTACGTAGCAGCACACGGTCATCTTCCGCTTCCATTCCATGGTCTTCAAGCCAAGCGAAGGCTTCCTTTGAGTCGATATGGAATGAACCTGAAACCTGGGCTTCATGCATTCCGGTTCTGATCTGATCTGGACTGGCCTTTCCGCCAAGGAGGAAAGCAAGGCTGCCGATAAGTATGGATTTACCGGCACCAGTCTCACCGCTAAGAACAGTAAAACCACCATTGAAGTCAACATGGGCTGAATCAATGAGGGCAAAATTCTTTATGTCAAGTTCTTCAAGCACGGGGACCTCCTGACCAGTTGAGCTTGCTCTGAAGCGCTGCGTAGAATTTTTCCTGCGTTGCGCCAATGAGCTTTGCCGTATACTCAGGAATACCAAGAATTATTACATCATCTTTTTGTAGCTCGAATCCAACTTGGCCGTCACAATCAAGGGCGACTTCCGCACGGGATTCAAGAACAGTTATCACTATTTCACCATGACGTCCAAAAACAAGAGGACGCGCAGAAAGACTGAATGAACTTACTGGAGTAAGGACAAGAGCGGGAACAGAAGGTTCCACAATAGGTCCACCTGCAGCGGCGGAATATGCTGTTGATCCTGTAGGAGTTGAGACAATGATTCCGTTTGCCTTGAATGGACCAAGGAGTGCATGGTTGTAGGCCACATTCATGTTCACAAGTCTTGTGGACGGACTTGAGGAAATTACACAGTCATTCATGCTTGAGCACTCAAAGACTGTGGAACCATTTCGTATGACCTCACACTTAACGAGATTTCTTTCGCTGACGAAGCTTTTCCCTTCAAGAAATGCAGAAAGTTCTTTTTCCCAGCCATCCTTTGAGACAGTCGCAAGGAAACCGAATTCTCCAAGGTTTATTGGAAACACAGGAATGTCCAGAGGCGCACAACTTCTGCATGCAAAAAGTACAGTACCGTCACCGCCTAAAGTAACGACAAAATCATTTCCGGAACAATCCAGCTCCAGGGTTTTATTGACAGCATCCCTTCCATTATACGAGAACACTGAGCATAGTATTCCCCTCGCCTCAAGGAAAGAAGTTATTTCTTTACCTAGATGCTGGGCATCGGCTTTGAATGAATTGGAAACTATCAGACATTTTTTCATATTTTATGCGATCCTGCCCTAAAGCAATGTAGACAGCACTTTTACAATCTGTGCAGCATCCTTCTGACCAAGACGAGGATAGAGAGGGAAAGCAGCACATCTCAACAGAAGTGAATTTGCGCATATGCACTTTTTGGCGATCTCTTCCTGTCTGAGGGCAATGATGGAATCCTCATATGCCTGGCGAATTTCGATGTTCTTTTTCTGGGCGTAGGCCTTTGCATCCTTAAAGCCAGAATTGAGCACCAATGGGAATGAATATATGGTGGAACCTCTCTTGTCCGCACGTGTATAAGTCTTATGGCGTCCTGCCATGACAGCACGTGAGAACAAAGCAAAAAGCTCCTGCCTTGTTTTTTCGTTGCGTGCAAATTCCTTAAGCTCTACGTAAGCAAGAGCCGCGTTCATATCCGTCATCGCATCCGTAAAAGGAGCATCCTCCGCAATATGCTTGAGGACAGTCCATTCCTTTCTTGAAGGAGCAATGAGAAGAGCACCACCACCGGCTGTAATGATATCCTTCTCTTCCATACCAAGGAGTGTATATACACCGTACATTCCGGCTTTTCTTCCAAGAACTTCTACCTCAACCTTGACTTCCTCGCCATTGGCTGAGACAGGAGAAGATGATGATGCAGTTTTCTTTGCGCCATCAGCCTCATCAAAAGGATAGCTTGAAAGAGCTGACTGTGAAATGTCTTCGACAACCGGAATTCCAAGTTCAAGGAAAGCCTTTATGTCTGGAAGGATTCCCATGGATTCCGCCAGAACCAGAAGACGTCCACCTTCCTTAATGCAGTCCTGTACAGACTCAAGAGTCATAAGACCGGTCTCTTCCGAGACATCAGCAAAAAGAGTCTTGTAGCCAAGCTTTTCCACAGTAAGCACCTGGTAAGCCGGAGCCAAAGCGCTGAAAATGACGGCATCATTCTTTGAAAAATCCAGGGCCTTGAAAATGTATTCAAAGGCAATGGCAGGGCTTCTTAAAGCGACAGCACCGTCAAAGCCCATAAGTTCCTTTGCAGTCTGAATAAGTTTTGTGTTCATGTCGCCTGGGCCGATTTTCTCATCAACCATGCATGTAAGGACGGCTTCCATCTCTTTGCGACGAATTGTAGGACTGTAAGTATGAATCATTTTTATTGTTCCTTTATGAAATAAACAATAAGAAATTTATATGAAGAGATATTACTATAAAAAACATAGGGCTGTCTAATGCTAAATGCACTAAAAGACAGCCCCCTGCTTTATATACCTAATTACTCTGCATCAGGATCAAGAATCTTCTGAAGTTCCCTTGCACTGAAGAGCTTGCGTGTATCAAGAATAATCAAATAACTGTTATCCTGACGAACCACACCCTGAATGTATTCAGTACCGATACCACTGAGCATCTGTGGAGGAGGCTTGATATCCCCACGTTCAACCGGAATAACACGGGCAATCCTGTCTATGATGATACCGATTTTATTTCCTTCAATATCAAGGATGATGAATCCGCCTTCATCTTCAACGATATCATCAGCATCGACAGACATTTTCTTAAGATAGAAACGTTTGTGAAGGTTGATGATAGGAATAACTTCGCTGCGAAGATTGATGATACCCTCTACATAGAAAGGTGCATTCGGAATCGGACGTACGTTCTGAGTCTTAACGATTTCCTTGACGTCCATGATGTCAACGCCATAAAGTTCATCACCCAACTGGAATGTTACAAGCTGGAAAGATGTATTCTCTTCTGCCATTTCATACTCCTATTAAAAGCAGCACTAGAATAACCAGTACACTATACAATTTTAATCCATAAAAAGACTCTAGTCCACTACAAAAACAGTCAAAACCACAACTTTCTTGATTCCGGCTTTCTTCAGTTCTGCAGCACAAGTCTCTACCGTAATGCCAGTAGTCATTACATCATCAATGATTATAACACATTCTGGCAATTTTTCACGGTCCATGGCATCCAAGTTTCCAGAAAGTGCATAGGATTTTTCAGCGGACTCAAGCCTTTGCGCACGGCCAAGCTTCTTTTGCTGGACAGTGGCATTCCTTCTAAGCAGATGCATGACTTTATATCCATAGCGAAAATCCAGGAATCGACATATTTCATCTATCTGATCCCATCCTTTTTTCCGCATTTTTCCCGGCCTGGGAGGAACCGGAACAACCACGACATCCTTCATTTCCAGCCGGAACAGAATAGCCTTGTTGCATAGGCTGGCGATAAAGGGAGAAATCCCCCTCTTTTCCATGCTTTTCCACTGGAACATCAGATTTTTTGCCCAAAGTCTGTAGGAAAGCATCGGAAAGACACGGTCGCAGGATCCAATGACATTGTTTCTCCTGCAATCCATGCATTTTCCACTTTCACTCAGAAGGATCTTACCGCAGACGGAACATCGCTCTTCCCCAGGGGGTGGGTTTACGATTCCATCAGCAATACGGTCCCTGCATTTTTTGCAGACCTGCCCCATGACAGTTTGCTTTCCGCAGACAAGACATTCACCGCCACCGAAACAGAGGTTCAGCAACAGGCGAAGGCCTTCCGCTACCAGCTGAGAAGCATTGAAGAAAAGACAAGGGATTCTCTTGAAAGACATCAACCTTATAATTAAGAGAAAAGAGAAAAAACTGACAAAAACGAAGGATAATTTTTTGTTATCTTAGATCAAAGTCCGGAAAGAGATTTCTTCCACCTTGAAAGGGCCTGCAATGCCGACATAGGAGTCATATTGTCCACGTCAGTTGAAAGAATTTCATTGATGACCATTTCTTCCTCGCTGAAAAGACCTCCAGCATAGGTAAGCCCCTTCTTTGGTTCAGGAGCGGCAGTCGTTGCTGTCTCCACAACAGCCGCAACATCTCCTGCATCCGACTGGATTTTTTCGAGGATGTCCTGGGCACGGGAAATGACCTGATCTGGAATACCGGCAAGTCTTGCTACGTGGATACCATAGCTGTTTTCACTGGCACCCTGGATAACTTTTCTAAGGAAGACTATATCCGAACCATTTTCGCTTACGGCCATGCAAAGCTGCTTTATGGCATCATGGTCAAGTCGGGTCAGTTCATGGTAATGGGTCGCAAAAAGTGTTTTGCATTTTAAAGTGTTGAGAAGATGTTCGCTCACTGCCCATGCAATGGACAGACCGTCCTCTGTGCTTGTACCACGGCCTACCTCATCCATGATGACAAGGGATTTTTCTGTGGCACTTCTCAAGATACGGGCTGTCTCTGTCATCTCAACAAGGAATGTTGATTCGCCTTTAGCAAGATTGTCGCTGGCTCCCACACGGCAGAAAATACGGTCTACGATTCCAAGGCGGGCACTTTTTGCAGGTACGAAACAGCCGGTCTGGGCAAGCAATGCGATAAGCGCGTTCTGTCTCAAGAAAGTACTTTTACCAGCCATGTTTGGACCGGTTATCAAAGCAAAAGACTTGCCCTTCTCACCTTCCTCTGTACCGTAAAGAATAAGGTCGTTCGGAACAAATTCCCCCTTAGGAAGGTGCTGTTCAACGACAGGATGTCTGCCTTCCACAACGAAGAACTCATTGCTTTCCGCCGACATCTGAGGACGGACCCAACCATGGCTCAGGGAAGCGTCGGCAAAGGAACTGGTTACATCACAGTAGGCGATTTCCTGTGCCGTCTGCTGAAGATAGAGAACATATTTCTTAAGTTCGTTTCTGACTTCAATGAAAAGGTCATGCTCAAGAGTAATTATCTTTGAACCTGACTCGTTAAGGTTTTCTTCAAGCTGCTGAAGTCTTTCAGTTGTATATCGGTCGGCATTTACAAGTGTCCTCTTCATTATGAAATGAGACGGAACCTTGTCCAGCTTTCCGCGGGTAACCTCAATGAAATAACCAAGGTTGCCTGTATTTTTTATCTTGAGGTTCTGGATGCCTGTCTGATGCCTTTCTTCTTCCGCATATTCTTCAAGGACTGTATTGAAGTCCCGCTGGATTTTTTTCCAGTGGTCCAGTTCTTCCGACCATCCGGCTTTTATGATGCGGCCTTCTGTAAAAACCGTAGCTGGGTCATCGTCTATGGAATTCTCAATAAGATCTATGATTTTAACAGCATCACTCTCATCAGAAAAAGCAAAGCCCTTGTCCATAAGGGAAGTCCTTGCCTTGAGCCACAGTGACAGAGAATTCTTGAGGGCCTGCAGGTCCTTTGCATGTGCGCGGTCCATGGCAATACGGGCAGCAAGACGTTCTATATCAAGGATTCCATCCAGCTGTTCCCTTACCTTTCTAAGAAGACCTGAATTATCCACAAACTGCTGAACATGGTCCTGACGTGAGACTATCTGTTTTTCATTGGTCAAAGGAAAAGAAAGCCAGTCGCGGATAAGACGGCCTCCCATGGCTGTCTTTGCGTTGTTTACGCATTCAAGAAGCGTATACTGAACGCTGCCATCACGAAGATTTGAAGTGATCTCAAGATTCCGCCTTGAAGAATCATCCATGATGACAAAATGACTGTCCTTATAGACTGAGATGCCTTTGATATGGTCGGATTCTGAGTTTGTAGTCTTTTCAATATAATCAAGCAAAAAGCCAGCAGGCGGAACTTCAGGACTGCTTTCGTCGAGGGAAAAAGAACTGAGGTTTGCTGTCTTGAACTGCTTTACAAGCCTGTCGTAGCACTGTTTGTCGTTGAAATGCCATTCAGGATAGAAGGACACGGAAGAAACATTAAGGCTCTCAAGAACAGTGACAATGTCATTGTTTGTCCTGAGGCTTTCAGGAAGAATGATTTCACGTGGAGAACATCGTCCCAGTTCCTTGGCAAGATTTTCACGGAGACTTTTTTCTGAAAAACTGGTTGCGCGGAATTCACCTGTAGTAACATCCACATAGGCAAGACCACACCTGCCCTTTGATATGCTTACGCAGGCAAGAAAGTTGTTGGCTCCACCATCAAGGTATTCACTTTCAGTCGCAGTACCAGGAGTGATGACCTCCACAACTTTGCGTTCCGTAAGTCCTTTCTTCGCAATCTCACCGATCTGTTCGGCTATGGCGATTCTCTTTCCCATGCGAAGAAGTCTAGCGATATAAATTTTTGATGCGTGATAAGGAATACCGCACATGGGATTGTCCCCACGATGGGTAAGAGTAAGATTCAGCAGACGGGATACTTCAACAGCATCTTCATTGAACATCTCATAGAAGTCACCAAGCCTGAAAAAAAGCACATCATCAGGATACTGTGCCTTGATTCCGCGATACTGAGTAATGATAGGTGTTTCGTCTGCCATGGGAATTAGAGTCCGAGCTGAGAGATTACCTGGTCTGTGATGTCAACAGATGGGCTGTACCAGAGAACGGAATTTGCTTCCTGAAGGTTAAGGATGGCACTATATCCACCGCTTTCCGCAACACGTGCAAGAGTGTCATAAAGCTGCTTGTAGAACGTATTGTTTTCCTTAAGTGATTTCTTGAGGGATTCAAGTTCGGTGTTCTTGGCGCTTGTATATTCATTGATGAAGTCAGTCTTCTTTGTGATCTGTGCCTCGATCTTCATGGCTTCGGAATCATTTCCCTTGCGCTGATATTCAATCTTCTGGTCATTCAAGCGCTGAAGTTCTGCAACATGCTTGTCCAGTTCTTTCTGGAAATCTTCTTTCTTTGATTCGTAGTTTCTTACAGGAGCAGAATTTCTGAAATATGCCTGATATACCTTGTTTGTATCAACTACAGCAAATTTTGTGATCTGCTGGGCAAAGGAAGCCACAGTAAAAACAAGAGACAGAACACACACTGCAAAAATATTTTTCTTCATATGATAACTCCTGATATTATCTGTTTGTCATGTTGAACGAAAGAACAAAGTGCCAGTTGCTTTTCCAGCTGTAATCACCTTCTCCATTCTGATTTGTGAATACCAATTCTCCATCTCTATACTTGAATGTATTTGCAAAGAGAAGTCTAAGAGGGAACTGCTGAACACAGAATCTGATGCTAGGACCAAAGCTGAAATACCAGTCTTCCTTGTTGAGTGAAGTAAAGAAATCGTTCTGGTCCTTCTTGATTGCAACAGCATCTGCCCAAAGGTCAAGAGCAAGAATGCCAGGAACACAAGGACATCTCAATTCTACGCTGTTGGACCACATTGCACGTCCACGTCCGGCACTCTGGTTGTATACAGTCCAACCGCGGCCATTGAACATACCGTCGATGTAAAGCTGGTTGGATCTCTTGATGTTTGTATCGCCAAATGGAATCTGGAAGGAAAGTCCTGAATATCCCATGAGGACAAGCTTGAAGTTGAAGGAATCATTGAAATTATGATCCACGAGAGTAAAGTACTTCTCAAGCTTTGTATCTGTTCTCAGGTAGAATTCAGTCTCACCCCAGTCAGGAGCAAAACTGAATGCGCCTTTCTTGATAAGACCGTACCAGGCAAAACGCTGGCTTGCAAACCAACCTTTTGAAGGATCATATGCAATGTTTCTTCCATCCATAGAGAAAGAAGTCCAGATGGAATTCTTTGGTTCCCAGTTGTCGTTATAAAGGCTGATTGAAGAATCATACGGAATGAACTGAGTCTCATCATAGATGTTGTTGATGATACTGTTGGTCATACCACCGGAAAGAGTAAGGATGGCAAAATCAGGCATCCATCTTTTTCCAAGGGAACCACTGAAATCAAACTGGTTCTGCTGATACTTCATGTAGTAATAGTCGTCATTGATGTCTCCGCTAGGCATAAACTTGTTGCGGAGCGCATAGTTTGTCGAATGTGAATAAGAAACTGAAGCGTTGGCACTTACAGGAAGGCCATAGATCCAGTTCTGTCCATAACCAAGGGAGATGGACTGCTGACTTGTGGAAAGGTTTGTTCCGACAGAAACAGAACGACCTTCACCAAAGAGGTTTGAATCCTGAACCTTTGCATAAAGAGAAATAGGGAAATCGTTAGGATCCGTAACACCAGAGAATGTGAAACCAAGGTCAAGGGATGTTGTGCTCTGCTCTTCAACTGTGAAAACAACATCAACAAGATTTTCTTCGGAACCCTGTACGACTTCTGGAACGACAGAGGCAAAGTACTGAAGGTTGTAAAGGTTTCTCATACCGTTGGAAATCTTTGCATTGGAGAAGATATCGCCGTCATCGATAGGAATTTCACGGCGGACTACATAGTCCTTAGTCTTCTCATTTCCCTTTATGAGAATGTTTTCAATATGGCTTCTTGGGCGTTCCTGGATATGCATCACATAGGAAACCACCCTAGCTTCGGCATCCTTCTTCTGTTCAGGATAGAATGCGTTGGCAGTGTATCCATTCTCATAGTATTTGTTCTGGATACCGGCGCGGGATTCCTGATATTTTGTTTCGTTATAGATGGCACCAGACTTGATTGTAACAAGTTTGGAAAGCTCATCAGTCGAGAATACAGTGTTGCCGTCAAAAGACATTCCACCAAAGGTATACTGTGCACCTTCCTGGATATCGAATGTGATTGTAAGTTCCTCGCGGTTCTTCTTTTCATTGTATGAAGAATCTGTATTAACATTGAGAACCTTTGCATCAACATAACCACGGTTCTGGTAGTATGCGACGATGGCACGTGCATCAGCACCGAGAGACGCATCCTGGAAAGCACCTTTGTTGAAAAGGTTTACTTCCTTAAGTGAAATCTTGCCTTTCAAAGTCTTTGAAGAAACGACCTTGTTGCCTGAAAAATTGATGGACTTTACAACAGACTGCTTTCCTTCACGGATTTTAAAGAGGATCTGTGCTCCACCCTTCTTCATCTCATAGGAAGCTGTTACAGTAGCCTTTGTATAACCTCTTTCTATATAATAGTTTCTAAGGGCACGTTCATCGACGAGAAGCTTGCTTTCATTGAAGATATCATCCTGCTTTGTGGAAATCTTTGATTTAAGATCCGTCGAATGCAGATATCTGTTTCCGCTGAAGGTGATCTTGTCGACAATAGGTTTTTCCTGAACGACAATAAAGAGGTTTACGGTCTTTCCGTTGTCACTGTTCTTTGCGGCCTTGATCTCAATATCATCAAAGTAGTCAAGAGAAAAAAGACGGTCATAAAGACTGCTGATAAGGTCATCTGTAAAAGGCTTGCTTATATAGCTGCTTGTAACACCGTCAAGGTCATTGCTTTTGATTGACTGCAGATTCTGAAAGTGAATGTTCTTTATCGGCTTATCGTAATACCAGTCATCCGGAAGTGAAGACTGAGCGTAGGCTGTTGCAGCCATTGTAAGCAAAACTGCAATTAAACTGAAAAGAAAGTGCTTGCTGCGCAAAAACATATAAATAAATCCTCTATTTTGAACTCGTCAGAATGCGACACGCCACGACAATGTAATGGATGTTGATTTGGCCCATGATTCCTGGAAATCACTGAGATCAGGTGCAAAATTCCAGCGGATATTGGCAAATGGAGCGTTGAACTCAAGACCAATCTCTGGCTGGAAAACCAGACCTTCACCCATCGCCTCACTGGAACCGGCGACTTTTCTGTCATAAGTCCAGTGAAGAAGAGCATCAGCATAAACATCGCTTCCGAAGTATTTACCAATATAAACAGTCGAATTATCGAATAAGTTACCGATTACGGAATTATTTTCCGCACGTTTACCTATATCAAGTCCCTGTATAATTGTGTTCTGCAGCGCCGTAGTTCTGATTGAAAATATATCAAAATTACATAAATCACGCAATGCATTCTCTACCTTGCGCAGAACCGTGACCTGAACACCATAATCCATACCGGCAACCAGCAGGTTACCTACGGAACTGGAATCTCCGGCGACAATCTGCCCCAGAAGTTCCATGATTTCATTCTCCGATTTGGCCGGAACAGAAGAAAGAACAGCGTTGAAGCTTGATATGTTCTGGGAAATGGCGGAAAGACTGATAGTGACATTCTCACCGTCGGAATCACGTTCACGGGTTTCCGCACGTACCGTGATGTTAGGATCAAAATGGTCCTGGGTCTCGTTGAGGACAAGACGGCCCTGCTTCAGATAGAAGTTTCTGTTCAAATATGAGATTTCTCCACCACGAAGAACAATGTCGCCCTTAAGGCTCCAGAGTCCTGTCGCCGTATCAACAGACACATAGATAGGTGTCGATGGCGCAATAAGGCTTCTAAGGAATGGATTTACATCAACCTGAACCCTTTGTCCAACCATGAGGGCAAGGTTTATGTTGAAGTCAAGAGACGGCATATATCCGGCTCCAGTGGCAGGAGCTGCTTCCTTTTTCTTTTTCTTGTCCTTTTTATCCTTTCTGTCAATGTCCACCAGCTGCTCCTGGTTTGACATGGAAACTGAAAGCACTGAATTCTGAAGTTCTACGGAACCATTGAGCGTAAGGAACCTGTCTTCCATGATAAGGGCTGCATCAACAGAGGTGAAACCCTTGATCCTAAAGTGGTCAACCCTGGCATCTACAGGTATCTTGAAGTTTTCCAGAGTACGGATGTTGACCACAAGATTTCCTAGAGACCATCTGTCCATGGAAACAAGACCGCTGACGGCAACAAAACCTGTACGTACGTTGAAAAGAGTCTCCGTCAGGGATATCTCTTCCTGTGAGAACACTACTTTTATCTCGTCAGTTGTAAAGTGATCCGGAATATACTGAGGAAGATTGAAGTCAGGCTCAAGAAGCGACATGATTCCGTTCATTTCAGGTCCAATGACAGGACCAGAGATATTCAGGTTTCCTGCAAGCACACCTTTATAAAGGGTAAACATGTCCGAATTGAACACATAGGCTATCTTTGAAAGATCCCAGTACACATCATTGAGGTCAAGGTCAAGCATCTGGTCCTTCACTGTTCCGTTCATGGAGAAATGAAGGGCCTTGTCGTCGGCGACAGTAAAGGCAATGGATCCATCATCCAGGATTTCACCATAGGCACCTATATTTTCATCGGTGACGATATCAAGACGACCTGGTGAGCGGATGAGGGAAACATGGAAAGGAGTGAAATTCTCTATGAAGTTGCTGTCCAAGGAACTGCAGTCCGCTTCTATCGAGAATGCTTCCGGAAGCCCCTTTACAGTCGGATCACCGAGATTTGTCATCACAAAATCAAGACCGGCATCCAGCTGTCTGTCCACTCCGTTCATCTTAACATGAAGAACAGCATCTCCATCAAAAGAACTCATATCCAGGCGTGAATGGACTTCATCGATCTTGAAGTCATTCCAGGCAATATCCGCATTGGAAATATCAAAGATGTTGTCTATATAAGTCGCGTTAAGTTTTGCTGTAAGGTTGGAACCGCCAAGAAGCACAGAAGCATCCCTGACATTGACGGAATAAAGAGGATTCTCAAAGGTTCCGCTTGCATTTATGTCCACTGAAACTGTGTTTCCTGTACCCTGCCCCAGAAGGAACCTGCTTATAGGGAATGATGTTATCCTTGAGGTCACATTGAAATACAGATCCTTCTCATAATTGTCAAAGGAGAATTCACCCTGAGACAGATTCTTTGCCTCTCCGCTGAATTCAATGCTCTCCGAAGAGACAGGACTTGAAAGGTTCATGCTTACGATAGCATTGTCAAAGAATCCGGTATCATAGGCATTGTTCCAGAGGACATAACCGGAACCTTCAAGAGACGACAGGTTGTCTGAATAAAGGATGCTAGATGCCAGAAGTCCTTTGTCATTTAACTCGCCGGCAAAAACGACCTTTGGCTTTGACCTGAAGTTGTCGGACAATTCGCTTATCTCAAATTTATCTATGAAGGCATCCCACTGTCCGTTGCTGTCAACACTGAAATTGGTATCAAGAGAAACGGAAGCCGCGTATGTTCCGTATGAAAGAGGCATGCTGTTGAACCTGATGGAACCATCGGTTGTACGTCCAAAATTCACAGAAGCTTCCATTCCGTAATTACCGCTAAGGTTCAGCCATTCACCGAATGTATAGATTCCGTTCATTGCATACGGGAATGAATTCAAGTTGAAGTCCGTATAGAAATTCATCTGCCCGATGTCAGTATCGATGTCCAGGCTTCCAGAAGCTAGAAGTGAATTGTTTCCGTACATGACATCAAGGCGGCTGAACTGGATCGATGTACCGGAACCATCCAAAGAAACGAACATGATTTCCTTGTCCTGCTTTGTGTTAGCGCAGATTATTACAGGAGAATTGTATGTAAAGTCATCAAAGTCGGTTGCAAAATAAACTTCAACCTGGGTGATGTATGGCTCTGCATAAGGCACAAGAGGTCCCATGTATGTCTCGTCAGGATCACCTTCAGTATCCGTAAAGAAGGCGGCCGTCCTGAATCCCGTATCAAGGAAGAAGTTGTCCACGTTGGCGGAAGCCTGAAGGTACATGTTGTCTCCAAGCTGAAGTGTTCCGTTGGCGGAAACATGGCCTGGCACACCATATTCACTGTGGCTGTAGTCATCGGCATCAATGACAAGAACTATGGTATCACCAAGAGATGAATATCCTCTGAAATTTGAATACTTGCACCATTTGCCGAATGTGACTTCCGGCATGTAGAAATCAAAACCTTCACCGCTTCGAGGTTTGAAATACATGGTTGCAGAAAGTTTGTTTCCGTTGAAGTATGCATAGTAGTCAAGGTCAAGTTTTCCCTTTGGCTGCATTTTAGGAATGTTGAATTCCCCCTTGAACACGCCCTTGAAAATTCCGCCGTCGGCAGAAAGATTCGAGATTTTTATGTCAGTGTTGTTGCCTGTACACTTTGCATAGACATTCTGCCCCTGCTTTGTGAAGTGGGTATTCTTTGGCATGTTTACTTCTGTATCAGAAGACCAGCTGTACCTTAAGCTGTTGAAATCCAAGGTAAAATAAGATTCCGTAGTAATAAGTGAGCCTTTAAAGAAATCGATCCAATCGTCATAAGACGGAACCCTGAACATCGCAAGTGGATCAAGTTTTTCCGTACGAAGGGCACTGTCCATGGACATGCTGTCAAGGCTAAAGAGGACCCTCATGTTCATAGGGAAGAACTGCCTTGTGGAACGGACAATGAAATTATGCTCCCTGTAGTTCAGAAGGAATTCAAGATGCTTTACGGAATAGTCACATCGCCTGTTGTCGTCAAGCCTCATTCTGAAGGAACTGCCGGAAACCGTATGCATCAGATTGCCTTCAATTCTATAGATGAAACCTGCCGGCTTATAGTCAAGGAAGTCCATGTTGCAGCTTGTATTTCCGTTGAGTCTGACATATACGGAACTGGCAGAAGAATCCTTGCGTACCAGAAGTTCCCTAAGGGCAAGGGAATAGAGTTCCTTTCCTGACGTATAAGAGAACCTTACATTTTTTACCTGGACATCAAAAGGCAACGAGAAGGCAATGGTCCGGACCATATCTTCAATGGAAGCAATTGTGGTGGCACTTGTCTCAACAGCTTTAGCCGGATCTTCTTCACCTGTAGATGGAAAGATCTGCTCTATTTTTTCATCACTGAAGTTTATGTTTACATCGCGGATGGAAAGTTTTGTGAAGGCATGTTCAATATCTCCTTCGAGAATGCTGGAAAGCCTGTAGTACAGGGAAGTCTTTCTTACGTTTAGGATTTCCTCACCCGTTTGAGCATCCCTGAGGACAATACCTTTCATTATGAGTCCACTTAATATGGAAGGAGACAGGGATTTATAGGAAACTGAAAGTCCGGTTCTTTTCTCAAACATTGCGACGGCCTTTGCTTCCGCCTGGCGCACAGTCTGGTCAACCTTCATGTAGACAGGCCGCATGACCACGACAAAGCATGCAATTATAGTGAGAAAAATCAAAATACCAAAAACGGTTTTCAATACCCTGGACTTCATAGCGTATATATATCCGATTAATTTTATCAGAAATTCTGAATTTAATGAAGAAGACGAATTCCAAGATTTTTTTTAAGAAATGCAATGGCATATACCGATAATAAGAGCGTGAAAAAGTCTTTTTTGATGGCAGTTAAAGTATTCTCATTGTGCGCGGTGTTTGCTGTTTTTGGAACATCAAAGGCAGATGCATTCATGTGCAAATACAAGGAAGATTTTTTTAGGCTTTATCACGTGCACCACCAGCAGCAGCCCGACGATGTCCTTGAAAACATATGGTGGCTTGAGCAGGCCGTAAAGTCAGATTTCAGCAATCCACTCTATGCCTATGCCAAAATAGAAAACGAGGAACAGTGGGAAAAATACCGCTGTCTGTTCCAGATGCACCTCAACCTAAAGCTGATTGAACAGCATCTTCGTCTTGGCCGGGTCTATGACAAGAATGTGGCATATTTCTATGACGCACCATGGAAGGACGAATACCTTCGCAACCTGCAGAAAGCAAAGGCAGTATATGAGACATGCTACGCATACTGGCAGGAAGCTTCCCTTTGGGCTGAAAAAGCAAACGAAGGAAAATTCAAATTCCTGAACATCTCAAGCCTTCAGAACTGGGAAGATGAACGGGAACGCATCAACAACGGAAAACTGAACTACAGGAAAACTTTGGACCGTGAACTTGCACGGCTTAACAAGGTCATAGAAGATCTGGAAAAAATGAACAAAACGGAAGGATGGAAAACGATTCAGCTTCCGGAAGATGCGGAATAGAACCTGCCATTGACCATATCATCAACAACAACTTCTTCCTTTCTTGCTTCTTCGATCTTCCATTTTGCAAGATGTTTCTCGCGAAGCTTTTCAAGGGCTTTTGTCTTTTTCATGCATTCAAGAACCACTGCCCTCTTCTGGTCGGCAACCATCTGAGCCGACACAAGTTCCTGCAGATATTCTTCTTTCTTTATATCGAGAACCTTAAAAAACTGCTGTATCTGGTTTACGATGGTAAAATCAGTTTCTGTATTGTATGTGGTGACAGTGTGGGCTTTCTTATGTGCGATGTCATCAAGCTTTGCCTGAATTCTTGCAACCTCGGCATTGGCCTTTCCCAGTTCGGCTTCCGCCTGTTTCTGCTCGTACTGCCTTAAGTCGAGGATCTTCTGCATTTTGAATTCAAATTTCTTCATATTTTAGGAAGCTGATGGATCAGGAAGGAATCTCCGCAAATTCCTCTTCAGGGATTTCGATTCCACTTACTTCTGAAAGCTTTCTGAGTGTGTCTTCCATGGTCAGATGAACTTTCTTTTCCTGGCAAAGGAATTCCTCAACGGCCTGATGATGCTCAATGGCTTCGTCTGTTTCAAGATTGTTGCCCTTCTGGTAAACACCGGCAGTGATGTAATCTTCCTGTTCCGCATAAGTGGCGATCCATCTTCTTACACGCTGGACAGCCTTTCTTGTACATTCACCGGAAACACGGTCGGCAAGACGGCTTATGCTTGTAAGCATGTCGATTGCAGGATAATGCTGTTTCATGGCAAGATCACGGCTAAGGACAATATGACCATCCAAGGTTCCGCGGACTTTGTCGGCAATAGGTTCATCCATGTCACCGCCATCAACGAGAACTGTATAGAAGGCAGTGATGGTTCCCTTGTCGTTGGTACCAGTGCGTTCAAGAAGCTTAGGAAGCATGTCGAAAACGCTAGGAGGATATCCGCGCTGTGCAGGAGGTTCTCCATTTGCAAGTCCGATTTCACGCTGTGCATGGGCAAAACGGGTCACGCTGTCAAAAAGAAGCATTACATCCTTTGACTGGTCACGGAAATATTCAGCGATGGCTGTGGCGACATAAGCGGCACGTAGACGACAGATTGAAGGACTGTCAGAAGTTGCAACGATAACGACGGAACGTTTGAGTCCTTCCTCACCAAGATCATTGTCTATGAATTCACGGACTTCACGGCCACGTTCACCGATGAGGGCGATTACATTTATGTCGGCGCTTGTATTGCGTGCGATTGTTGAAAGCAACGTAGATTTACCTACACCAGATCCGGCAAATATACCGATACGCTGTCCTTTGCCGGCTGTAAGGATTCCGTCTATTGCACGAACTCCAGTTACAATCCTTTTTTTGATCGTCATTCTGGACATTGGATTTGGAGGAGTCGAGGTAGCAGGATAATATTCCTGGGCAACTATGTCACCCTTTCCATCAAGAGCTTTGCCTGTAGCGTCGATGACACGGCCAAGCAGATGTTCTCCAACAGGAACTTCAAGGACATGACCAGAAGCTACGACAACGCAGCCACATTCAATTCCCTTTGTCTCCCCGTATGGAGTAAGTCTTACAGTTTTGCCTTCAAAGCCAACGACCTCAGCTAGGATCGAAGTATTCTGGCTTGGAATTTGTATTGAACAGATTTCGCCTATTACAGAACGAGGACCATTTGATTCAATCATAAGTCCACTGACACCAGTGACAGTGCCTGTATACTTGATAGGCTCAATGCGATTTACAGTATTAATGTATTTATCAAAAAAGTTTTCCATAATTTCCCACCCAAATTATGAATTGCTTACAGATCTGGATTTATTACTTCTGATTTACCTACAGTTTTGATTGGACTGATGCTAAGGATCTGTGTTTCAAGTTCAGAAAGCTGGCTTGAAATGCGTGCATCAATTGCACCAAAGTCTGTTTCAACGATACATCCACCCTTGTCTACAGAACTGTCTTCTACAACAAAGATATTCTTGATGTTTTCTACCTGATGGATGAATTCGCTGATATGTTCTGTCGTAAGCTTTACATCAGACATGTTTACACGCAATGTGACTTCGCCGCTGCCCTTTACCTTTTTGAGTGCCTGGACAACATTGGACATGATTACGCTCTTCTGGTTCTCAGACATGATCTTTACGACCTTGTGTGCCATGAGAATGACAAGACTTACAATCTGCTGCTCTGTTCCATCAAGGATTTCCTGTCTCTTTGCCTGGACAGCTTCAATCATTTTATGGATGCGTTCTACAAGACGTTCAGCTTCCTGGTTTCCTTCCTTGTAGCCTTCTTCGTGGCCTGCACGGAAACCGTCACTTTCTGCCTTGTTGAAAATTTCCTTTTCTTCAGTTCTTGCCTTTTCGATGATTGCCTGGGCTTCCATCTTGGCATTGTTGATGATGTCTTCAGCTTCTTTCTGAGCCTGTGCCTTTACGACAGCAGCCTGATCAGCCTGGTGCTTTACCTGATTGAATGCGGCATTTTCGGCATTCTTCAGGATCTGGTCAGCGTCGGCCTGTGCCTTCTCAAGCATCTTCTGCTTTTCATGCTCCCATGATTCCTTGAATGCCTCAGCCTCACGGCGCAGATCATCGGCAGTAGGACCTGTATATTCAGGAACAACTTCCACAACCTCTTCCTTAGGAGGCTCGAAATTCTTTGTGAACTGGAGAACTACCTTGTCTTCCTTTGTGGTAACTTCGCTGGATCTGAATACACTCTGTGCCATACTTTATTTCCTTAAAACAGCTTTTTGATGTCTCTTCCTTATACAACCATTTCGTCGTCAGAAGAACGTGCGATAACGATTTCACCGCTATCCTCAAGACGTCTGATGACAGAAACGATCTTCTGCTGGCTTTCTTCAACGTCCTTGAGACGTACAGGTCCCATGTATTCCATATCTTCCTTAAGCATGCTAGCGGCACGCTTTGACATGTTCTGGAAGATCTTGTCCTGAACTTCTGTATCAACGGACTTGAGGGCCTTTGCAAGTTCCTGTGTATCAACTTCACGAAGAACTTTCTGGATAGCACGGTCATCAAGCATAACAATATCTTCGAAAACGAACATGCGCTTCTTGATTTCCTCTGCAAGCTCTGGATCGTCTTCTTCAAGAGTTTCGATGATGGCTTTTTCAGAAGAACGGTCAACAAGGTTAAGGATTTCAACGATGCTGTCGACACCACCGGCTGCTGTATAGTCTTCAGAAGACAATGTTGAAAGTTTCTTTTCAAGAACGCGTTCAACTTCACGGAGAACTTCCGGAGATGTACGGTCCATTGTAGCAAGACGCTTTGAAACTTCCGGCTGGATTTCAGGAGGAAGGTTCTGAAGGATCTGTGCTGCCTTCTGAGGTTCAAGGTAGGCAAGAACCAAAGAAATTGTCTGTGGATATTCCTGCTGAACGAAGTTCAACAAGTGTGCAGGGTCTGTACGACGGATGAAATCAAACGGACGAACCTGAAGGCTTGAAGTAAGACGGTTGATGATATCAATAGCCTTCTGTGATCCCAATGACTTTTCAAGGAGTTCACGTGCAAAGTCGATACCACCAGTTGTGATAAAGTTCTGTGCCTGCATGAGTTCCTGGAACTCTTCAAGAACCTGGTCCTTGAAGTCTGCATCAATTGTATCGAGACGGGCAATTTCAAATGTAAGAGTTTCAACTTCGTCTTCACGAAGATGTTTCATGACGTCAGATGCGACATCGCTACCTACTGCGACAAGGAATATAGCAGCTTTCTGGCGGCCTGTAAGATTCTTATAGTCTTTGGCTCCACCCTTTTTCTTGCCTTTCTTGCCATCGGCCATTTCTTCTGCCATAACCTACTCCTCCTTGAGCCACATTGAAAGAACATTTGCCAGGTCTTTTGCATTCAAACCATTTTCAGGGAGAACACCGGCACCATTGATCTTTGCAGAGGCTGCATATCTTGCGGCTGTTTCCTCTGCGTTGCGTTGTGCTCTAACGATTGTGTCCGGAGCAAGAACATTCCTTGAGATTCCATATGCACATGCTTCTTCAAGGACAGTGTTTTCCAGACTTGCGTTATAATGACCGCCCAATGAGGCGAATCCTTTTCTGATCTTTTTCAAATCCTCATCAGAGAAATATTTGAGAAGATGATCACCTGAATAACCAAGTTCCCCAAGGAGAACAGCGGCCTTCTCTTTTCCCGTGAGTCTAACCTGCTTTACGAAACCATTCTGAACTGGAAGCATCTGTTATTCCTCCATGAGCCATGTACGGATAAGCATAGCAACATCTTCTGGATGTTCCTTTGCCATGGCGATGGCATTTTCCTGGAGTTCCGCACGCTTGCGTTCTTCGACAGACATGGTGACTTCCATACCCTGCTGCTGAGCTTCCATAAGGGCTCTCTGGCGTGCTTCTTCCTGTTCGCGGATTCTTGCTTCTTCCGCAAGACGACGACGCTTTTCGATTTCGCGGCTGATGATGCGGAATGCGATGAAGGCAATGAGGATGACGGCAACACCAACAAGGCTGAACATGATAGTTCTGTTGCGGTTGAGACGTGCGATGAAGGCAAGGTCTTCCGCATTGTGTTCTTCTGAACGGTCAAAAGGAATGTTGGTTACGACTACATTGTCTCCACGGGCCTTTGTATAACCTACAGCTCCCTGGACAAGACTTGCTGCGTTGGCAAGCTCCTCAGGTGAAATCGCTGTATACTTTCTGCGAAGATGTCCGTATTCAAGGATAGGACTGTTTTTCTCGTTGTATTCAAGATCCCATTTACCATCAATGTTGACAGAAACTGTCACACGGTCGATCTGAGGAGAAGTATCCTCCGACACAACCTTTTCATTGAGGGCATAGTTTCTCTTTGCTCCGTTTTCTGTTGTTTTTCCAACAACATTGCTCATGTCGCTGTATACAGGTGGATTCTGTCCTTCGATACCGGCAGGACCTTCTGGATTGTATCCAGTTCCTGTAAAGGTCTTGTCCACTGTCTCCTCAGAAAGAACAAGCTTTTCTACGATCTCTGAGTCATCGTATGGAGTATTTGGGTTATCCGGTCTGATTGTAATACCGGTATATTCCTTGGAATTTGTAGTGCGCTTTGAAGTGTTCATGTCAATCTTCATGTTGGCAATTTGAACACGTTTGTCACCAAAGGTAACCTGAAGTGCCTTGAGGACACGGCTTGCATATTCCGTCTCAAGCTTGAGGATGATGCGCTTTTCTTTTTCAATATTGGAAAGACGATCGCTTTCTGCCATGCCTTCAAAATCATTGATTTCCTGGCCTGTAGCACCGTCAACGATGGAGATGTTCTCTGCTTTAAGACCTTCAACAGCACGAACGATAAGATTCTGTATACCCTTTATCTGCTTCTTGTCTTCAAGAATGTTGGAACCACCGCGCGAATAGAGGATTACGCTGGCAGTCGTAGGATTCTGGTTCGAAGAAAAAAGGGACTCTTCAGGAAGAGCGAGAACTACCTCAGCCCTCATGATTCCGTCCAAAGATTCAAGATGCTGCTTTACAAGATTCTCCATGGAACGCTTCCAGTTGACCTGGTCATCAAACTGAGTGCGTGACCATCTGGTAACGTCAAAGAGAGCAAAAGAATCCATACGGGAAGGAGCAAGACCTTCTGCAATAAGCTGGCTTCTGTATTTCTTTGCGATTGCCTCATTCTCAACATAGATGTAGTTGTCTGAGGAAACATATGCATGTGTACGGCTGTCTTCATCGAGACGTGTAAGAATTGCGTCTCTTTCCTGCTCGTCGTTTACCGGAGCACTGAAAAGTTTAACTGAAGTTGGACGTGAGGACATCTTTGCCAGAACTACGACAGCGATAATGATGGCAACTACAATACCTGCAGCTATCGCCTTCTGAAGAACTGACCATCTTGTCCATTTTGTTTTAATGGTTTCTGTACTTTTTTTGAACCATTCGTTCATAATCCCCTCCCATGAACGAATATGAGTTTTATTGAATGTTGTATGCTTTTCCCACCCGCATAGAAAATCCAATTATGAATGGAAAATTTTACCATACAAATTCAAATTTGACTAGTATTTTCTATATAAAATTTGTCGCATTCTGACATGTAATTCCGCAAATTCATGAATTACATGCCATGTTCATCATCTGTTCTGAGAAAGGTCTGTCCATCCCTTTACAAGGCGTTCAATGACAGTCTGTGCAAGGTTAAGGGACATCTGGGCCTTTGCCATTGCTGTAGTAACATCATGGATGTCAACGCTGTCAGGATCTGTGATCACCTGTTCCTGAAGGGCAGACACATTGAGCTGCTGACTGTTCATCTTGTCCACAGCTTCAAGAAGATAGTTCTTGAATGTACCTGTCTTTGCAACGCCGTTGTTTTCGTTCTGGATTCCGCCTACATTGATTTCTGTATTGATCTTTGCGGAACCCATATGTGCCTGGTTGCTTCTGTTGAGTTCAAGTGATCCGATATTCAAATTCATAGTATTCCCCTCTTTTTATATCACAATTCTACACTACAAAATTCAAATTGTGAATTATGAATTATCTTGATCCGATATCAAGAGCAGAAGCAAACATTTCCTTGCTGCCCTGGATTACGCTGGAGTTTGCCTCGTATGCGCGGTTGGCTGATATCATGTCCACCATTTCATTTACGATGTTCACATTAGGATATTCAACATATCCCTTGTGTGGACCAGACTGGATTGCATCAGGATGTGATGGATCGTAAACCATTCTACCCTGCTCTGTATCCTTTACGATGTTACGTACGCGTACACCCTGACCTGCACCGTTGTCCATGTCGGAATTCACAAAAGGGCTTCTCCACTGTGGATTTCTTGAAGCGATAGGTTCAACCACAACGGACTGTCTTCTATAGGCGCCACCTTCCTGTGTACGTGTCGAAGTAGCGTTTGCGATATTGTTTGAGATGACGTCTGTGCGAAGACGTTCAACGCTCATTCCTGTAGCTGCTATGTTAATGCTGGTGAAAAGTCCCATGAAATCAACCTCCAGTTAAATCAGATTAGATGCTCTTCATCGCAGTGTTTACCTGCGAGAATTCAAAGTTAGTCATCTGGGTAAGGAGACGGTACTGCATCTGAATCTGTACAATTTTCATTGCCTCTTCTTCTGCATCCACGTTGTTTCCGTTTGCCTTTGACTGTGTAAGATAGTCAGACACACGTCTTGGCTCAACATCGCGCCAGTCTCTTGGAGTTTCGCTGCTGATATGACGTGGGTCATTTGTCTGCATGCGGAATTCATTGTGGCTGTTGTCGCGGCTCTCAAAAGCTCTCTTGAGTTCGCTCTCAAAATTGACAGACTGCTTCTTGAAGTTAGGAACTTCAGCATTGGCAATATTGTTTGCAGTAACCTGATAGCGCAGGCTGGAAACATCCATTGCACGGTGAAGCAAATCGATGGAATTTGTAAAACTGTTCATACCCATACACTGAATTTCGGAAAATTTAAAAAAAAGTTTAGAAAAATATATTTTCATGAAACTATCTATCTTTTTTTTTGTTAATGGAGTATTAATTAGCCTATGAACAAGAAATTGCTTTCAATGATATTTACAGCCGGAATCTCACTCACCGCCTTTGCTGGTACAAAATTCAACGAGGTGGATCAAGCTGTCATAGACAGATTCTGGACATACCGCATGGAAGCCACCTGTATTGAAAACGATGAAGAAACCGTGCAGGCCCTGGACAGATACAAGGAAGTGCACGCAGATGAGATTTCCCAGATCAGCGAGGAAGCAGCAATACTCCTTGATGCCTTAATTTTAATGGAACGTTATAACTACATCTATGTTTTTCCAGGTGAAGACAAGGCATCAAGACCTCCCTTTGAAAAAATGAGGAAAAGAATCAAGAAATATCTTGAAAACAAAAAAGACAGCGAGGTCACACCCTACATCCTTCTATGCAATGCAGATATAACATCATATTATATGTCCTATTCCATAACAGACATCATCTTCAACGGCATGAGCGTAAAGAAATATCAGGAAAAAGCAGTCGAACAGGGAAAAAACTTTTCACCGGCCATGCTCAATCTTTCAACCTGGTACTACTACAGCCCTAAGATTTTTGGCGGATCAAAGGAACAGACAAGAAAATGGCTTATAAAGGCATTGGAAAACGCAAGGATCGATGCCGAGACATTCTTTGCAAAACTTGCCTATTCACAGTTTCTTTTTGAGATGAAAGAATATGAGGAAAGCGCCAGACAGCTTGATGACGCGGAAAAACTATGTCCCGGCAGCAGACGTGTAAAACTGCTGAGGGAACAGAACGCATTGGGACTGTCACTCAACGACTACAACAAAAAGCGTTCAAAGATCCTTAAATCAGCTGACGATTACAAAAAGAAAAACAACATCAAGGAATGATAGAAAAGGCCTGCTTGGAACAAGCAGGCCTTCATTATTTTCTAGAGAATGTATCTTTCAAGATTCTGATTCTGTACGATTCCGTCAAGGCGTCTGTCAACAAAGGCGCCATCGATGGTTATCTTCTCTCCGCTGTGCTTGTCGGCATCAAAGCTCAGTTCCTCAAGGACACTTTCCATGATTGTATGAAGACGTCGTGCACCGATGTTTTCCTGATGGCTGTTGACTTCCTCCGCGATGGAAGCCATGCGGTCGATGGATTCTTCCGCAAAATCAAGGTCAACGCCTTCAGTTCCCAGGAGAGCCTTGTACTGCTTTACGAGAGCGTTCTTTGGTTCCGTGAGGATTCTCTTGAAGTCCTCCTTCTTAAGTGCCTCAAGCTCAACACGAAGAGGGAAACGTCCCTGAAGTTCTGGAATGAGGTCGCTTGGAGCAGAAACACTGAAGGCACCTGCACCAATGAAAAGGATGTGGGTAGTATTGATCACACCCCACTTTGTATTTACATCGCAGCCTTCAACAATAGGAAGGATGTCACGCTGAACACCTTCACGGCTTACCTCGGCCCTTCCGCCTTCTCCACCGTGGGTTGCGATCTTATCGATTTCGTCGATGAAAATGATTCCGCTCTGCTCAACGCGGGACTTTGCCTCATCTGCGACTTTATCATTGTCTGTCTGGCGGTCGAGGGTCTGTTCCATGAGAATGTTGCGAGCCTCACCTACAGTGACGGTCTTTTTTTTGCTTTTTCCGCCTGAAAGCATTTCCTGGATTCCATTGAGACTTGCCTCAAGGTCCTCTGGATTGCCTCCGTTCATCATGCCCATGCTGAAACTTGGTGTCCTGTGAACGGTGATTTCAACAGTACGGTCCTCGAGCTTTCCTTCCCTGAGCATCTGACGGAATTTTTCACGGGTAGAAGACATCCTCTCCTTTTCTTCTGGAGAAACATCATCGCTCTTTTCTTCCGCCTGTGAAAAGGATTCCTCAGGCTTTGAATTTGGAATATCAATCTTTATGAGACTGCCCTGGATTGGACTCTGGTCTCCAAAAATATTTCCAAGAACCTTTACAGGATTTGCAGGCTCTTCGTTTCTTTTCTCTTTCTTTGGACCACTGCCAGGCAAAAGAAGGTCAAGAAGCTGTTCTTCAACCAAAGGAAGACACTGCTCTCGGATTCTTTCCTGCATTTCGGCCTTTACCATGTTGACGCCTACTGCCATAAGGTCGCGGACCATGCTTTCTACATCACGGCCTACATAACCGACTTCTGTATATTTTGTAGCCTCGACCTTAAGGAACGGTGCCCCGCAAAGTTTTGCAAGACGGCGGGCGATTTCTGTCTTTCCACAGCCTGTAGGCCCGATCATGAGGATGTTCTTTGGAGCGACCTCATCACGGATCTCATCCGGCAGCTGGATCCTTCGCTGACGGTTGCGGAGAGCTACTGCCACAAAACGCTTTGCCTTGTTCTGACCGATGATATATCCATCAAGCTTCTCGACTATTTCTGAAGGTGTAAGCCCGTCAATTTTCTTTTCCATTAGAGTTCCTCGACAACAACATTATTGTTTGTGTAGATGCAGATCTGACCTGCGATCCTCAACGATTTTTCAGCGATTTCCTTTGCAGAAAGAGTGCTTGATTCCATGTAAGCCATGGCTGCCGAATAGGCATAGTTTCCGCCAGAACCGATGGCAAGGATGTCGTTTTCAGGCTCGATCACATCACCGCTTCCTGAGATCAGGAGGATTTTAGATGCATCGGCCACAAGAAGAAGAGCCTCAAGCTTGCTCATGCTGCGTTCTGTACGCCATAGCTTTGCAAGTTCCACGGCAGCGCGTGTAAGGTCTCCGTTGAAAGTCTTGAGTTTTTCCTCGAATTTATCAAAAAGTGTAAAGGCATCTGCCGTAGCTCCGGCAAATCCGGTAAGAACCTTGCCGTCATATATTCTGCGTACCTTGCGGGCATTGCCCTTCATTACTGTATTGCCCATGGTCACCTGGCCGTCACCAGCCATGGCAACCTTTCCGTCTTTTCTTACTGCGATGACAGTAGTGCTTCTTATTTTGTTTTCTGCGTCCATATTATATCCTTTCAATCCTTTTTCCCTGAATGAGGGAAAGCCTGTTTATATACTTCCTTAAGTCTTTCCATTGTCACATGGGTATAACGCTGTGTGGTGCTTATGCTTGAATGCCCCAGCATTTCCTGGACAACCCTTATGTCCGCACCGTTGTTGAGCATCTGTGTTGCAAATGTATGGCGGAATCCATGGGGCGAAATTTGCCTGCCCGTTCCTTCTATACCGCTATATCTGCTCACTATGTACCAGATGCCATGGGCCGTAAGCGCCGTGCCTTTCTGGTTTATGAACACGTTGTCGACTGGACTTGCACCGTCTATCTCATTGGCTGGAAACCTTTCCCTTCTTTCCTTGAGATAATCAGCGAGGGCTTTTCTTGCATCAACCTCAAAGAACACCTTGCGGTCCTTGCGTCCTTTACCAGTCACCACAGCACTTTTGAAATCAGAAGAAAAATCGCCAAACTTCAGGTCAGCCATTTCGCTAACACGGCATCCACTGGAATAAAGCATCTCAAAAAGAGCCTTGTCCCTTGCCTGCCACAGCAGAGGTTTTGATTCCGGCTGAGAGCACATTCCGTCCACCTCTTTCTGTGTCATGAATTTTGGCAGCGCCTTTGGAGCCCTCAGTGTCTTCAGTTCCAGAACCGGATTTTTTTCTATGTACCCGAACTTCTTTGCATAGGAGAACACCCCCCTTACAGCCGCAATGAACCTGTTTATGGATGTCACCGTATACTTGTCACGGCTCATGGCTCCTATGCAGGCCCTCACATCATCAAGGGTAATTTCTGCAAGGGAGCGATCCTTTCCAGTTACTTTCATCAAGTGAAGGTAGTCCTGCCTGTATCCTGTTATGGTGTTGTCGGACAGTCCCCTTACGCTTGAAAGATATACGAGAAATTCTTCACAGCACTGGGATATAGTTTCTACCATCAGTCTTTAGGCTGTTCCTTGTCGTCTGCGGCCATCTCAGGCATAGGCTCATCATCTGCGGAATGGAGATAGTCGCAGTCAGGGTTGATGCAGCTCTTGTAGGTGCCGTTCTTTTTGTCGTATTTCTCAACAAGGAACCAGTTGCACTTAGGACAGTATACATCAATTGGCTTGAAGTGGGAGATGAAATCACATTCCGGATAATTTGTACATCCGTAGAATTCCTTTCCACGTCCCTTTGTTTTTCTTGCGACGATTTCACCGTTACATCCTTCACGAGGACACTTTGCAAGAGGAACAGACTTTGTGTTGTGGCACTCAGGGAAGCCGGAACAGGCAAGGAAGTAGCCAAAACGGCCAAGCTTCTTTACCATAGGCTTGCCGCACTTTTCACATACCTTGTCAGTTGCTTCATCAAGGAATCCCTTGATGCTTTCTGTAGTTGCCTCGACTTCATCGACCCTTGTCTTGAAAGGAGAATAGAAGTCGCGGATCATGTCGTTCCATACGACATTGTTCTGTTCAACTTCATCGAGTTTTGTTTCGATTTCAGCGGTGAACTGTTCGTTGATTACTTCAGGGAATGCCTCAACAAGAATCTTGTTGATCATGCGTCCAAGCTGGGTAGGCACAAGCTGCTTGTTGCTTCTTGTTATATAGTAGCGGTCCAGAAGAACCGAAACGATTGTCGCATATGTTGATGGACGTCCGATTCCAGTCTCTTCAAGAAGCTTGATGATGGAAGCGTCCGTGTAACGTGCAGGACCCTGGGTGAAGTGCTGTTCCGGATGGAAATCCTTTGCGTCAACAACTTCGCCTATCTTGAGTGATGGAAGGCTTCCTGTAACCTCTTCCTTTGATGAAAGAAGCTTTATTACAGAATAGAATCCCTTCTCGCTGAGTTTTGTGGAAGAAATCCTGAAGACAGCCTCACCTGCGGAGATTTCTGCAGTGGTTGTGATTGTCTTTGCGTTGGTCATCTGGCATGAGACAAAACGTTCCCAGATGAGCTGGTAAAGGCGGAGCTGGTCACGGCTAAGATATTCCTTCATTTCTTCAGGAGTATATGTGACATATGTAGGACGGATGGCTTCATGGGCATCCTGGGCTCCCTTTCCAACGGCATACTGGATTGGTTCCGCAGGAAGCTGGTCTGGGTAGTTTTTTCCGATCCAGTTGCGTACTTCTTCAAGAGCGCTGTCGGCGATACGTACGGAGTCTGTACGCATGTAAGTGATAAGACCGACAGTAGTCTTTCCGACCTGGATACCCTGATAAAGCTGCTGGGCAATCTGCATTGTCTTTCTTGCATTGAATCCAAGTCTATTTGCGGCAGCCTGCTGCATCTTTGAAGTAGTAAAGGCAGGCTTTGGTCTAACGGTCTTTTCAGTAGACTTTATGTCTGTGACCTTGCATTCGGAATTCTTGATCTCATCTATGATTTTCTTAACTTCCGACTCATTCTTGAGCTCAGGTGTCTTTCCCTGATATTTTGCAAGCTGGCAAGTGAAACTTGATTTTCCTTTCTGGAAATCAGCATCAAGGCTCCAGTACTCTTCCGGAATAAAAGATTCAACTTCATCCTCGCGTGCACAGATCATCTTGAGGGCAACAGACTGAACACGACCTGCAGAAAGTCCGTTCTTAACCTTCTTCCAAAGGAGAGGAGAAAGATTGTAGCCAACAAGACGGTCGATTACACGGCGTCCCTTCTGGGCATTGACCATGGATTCATTGATTTCATGAGGATCAGCGACACCATCGGAAATTCCTTTTGGTGTGATTTCAGGGAACACGACGCGCTTGATAGGTGCTTCCGTCTTTTCCTTGAGGGCATTGTTAAGATGCCATGCGATTGCTTCTCCTTCACGGTCAGGATCGGATGCAAGGAGAACAAGGTCTGCGTTCTTTGCATCTTTCTGAAGTTCCTTAAGGAGCTTTGCCTTACCACGGACTGTGATATATTCAGGCTCAAAATTGTTTTCTATCTGAATAGCCATGCGGCTCTTTGGAAGATCAATGACATGACCGATGGAAGCCTTGACGTTGTAATGTGTTCCAAGGAATCCACCGATAACCTGTGCCTTATGTGGCGACTCTACGATTACCAGAGTTTTCTTTACTTTCTTGGCGGCATCCTTCTTCTTGGTCTTTGCAGTCTTTTTTGGAGCAGCCTTTTTTGCTGTCTTTTTCTCTTCTTCTGTAGTCTCAGCCATATTGTTTATCCCCTCACAAAACCCAAGCTCAGAAAAGCTCGAGCTGTCTGTCTTTGATGCCGTATGTTCCAGGAGGACTTTCCATCACCCTGACATAACTGGCGTAGTTTTCAATTATAGGAGCACCTTCAGACACATACCATTGCGCGTCTGGAGCCTTGCTCTTTGATTCCTTCACGAAGGAACCTTTTTTCCTTGCCTCTTCACAGAAACCAGCCTCATGGAACATAAGGTCCCTGTTGTACGCAAGGGCAAAATCGGCCGTAACCAGGGCACCACTGCCCTTGGGAGCCTGTATAACCACGGTGGCGCTGGACAAGGCCGCAATAAGCCTGTTTCTCTGCAGAAACCTCCATGGCTCGGCGGGAACACCAGGTATGTATTCACTGCATACAAGGCCACCCTGCCTTAGTATCTGTCCTGCAAGTCCCCTGTTGCTATAGGGCACTACCGATTCTATTCCGCACGGAAGGACGGCTACGGTTGTTCCGTCTGAATCGCTTTCAAGTGCACCCTTATGGGCAAAGGTATCTATACCCTCGGCAAGACCCGAGACGACAGCCTGACCATTATCAGCGGCATCCCTAGAAAACTCCATGGCAGCCTGGGCAGTCTCACGGCAAATCCTACGGGTACCCACGACAGATACGCATTTCTTCGACAGCACATCAAGATTGCCTCTGTAAAACACGGCATAAGGCAGATCTGAGATGGTTCCAAGCATGGCAGGATAGTCTTCGCTGCCGTTGACAGTTCCGCATATCCCCTTGGATTCCATTATCAGTGCAGCCCTCTGGGCAAGGCTCCTGTTTTCCGCACCCGACCAGGTCGCTTTTATGGTACGGTTCACTATTGAAGAAATATCTTCTATAGACAGTATCGCAAGAGTATCTAAACTGTCAATATTTTTCTTCAAAAGATTTTTTTCACGGGTCGTGAGAAACCAGATCTGGGACAATGCTATATCTAAAATATTCACGAAAAAAAACTAAGAAGATTTTTCCTATTTGTCAAATTTCAAAAAAAAAAGCATGCCCAATTGGACATGCTTCCTATAATTTTATAACACTTGATTATTTCTGACTGAACTTGGCGTCCAGAACTGTCTTCTTGTTTGCCTCAGCTTCCTTGACCTTTTCTGCATTAGGCTTAAGCTCGATGATTTTGTCATAAAGGGCAACAGCCTTGTCAAACTCATAGGTCATGTAATATGCGCGGGCAAGGACGAACATAGCATTGGTGTCCTTCACCTGGACAGAAAGGAACCTTTCAAGATGAGGGATAGCCTTTTCGCTTTCATCAAGGACAAATACATAGAGGACTCCAAGTCCATACATGGCACGATAATACTTTGGATTTATTCCAAGTGCGCGGATATAGGCAGTTTCTGCAAGACGCAGATAGTTCTGTCTTTTTTCGATGCTAGGGCTCTGGGATCCCTGGGCTTCAAAGTCCATTGTACTGTTGGCAAGATAGCCTGCACAAAGAGCTACATAGTAATAGAGGTTTGCGTTGTCAGGGTAATATTCAAGAGCCTTCTGGAAGCATTCAAAAGCCCTTCCATAAAGCTGCTGGTCGAGATAGCGTGTACCAAGGATCTTGTACCAGATTCCTACCTGTTCTTCGGTAGTGGCAAGGTCAAGGGCGCGGGCATCAAATTTCTTGATGGCTTCCTGCAGTTCTTCCTTTGTCGTAGGATTGTGTACACCTTCCTCAATTTTCTGCATTCTCTTTACAGTATTGTACGAAGGTGTGCAGGAAATGACCGCACCTGAAACAGAAAAAACCATGATGCACAGCATTGCTTTTGCCAAAGTCTTACTCATAACATTTTCTCCCTTACTTTATGAATCATCCTGGCCGTCATTGTTTTTATGACCAGGGAAATAGTCTCTGTGATAGTCTTTAAGCTGACTGTCTTCAATATGTGTGTAGATCTGTGTCGTCGCAAGGTCTGAATGTCCAAGCAGTTCCTGAACGGAACGCAGATCAGCTCCACCAGCCAGAAGATGGGTCGCAAAAGAATGCCTTAAGGTATGCACCTTTGCTTCCACACCACTTTTTGCTCCAAGTGCCTTGAAGTTTTTCCATATTCCTTTGCGGGAAAGCACTTCTCCCCTGGAATTAACAAAAACCTCATCAAGGATCTTTTGCCCCATGATTTCCGGCCTTGCTTCAAAAATCCACTTTTTAAGCCAGAATTCAGCGTCTCCTCCAAAGGGAATAAGACGCTCCTTGCTTCCCTTACCCTGCACTATGAGCACCTGCTCGTCAAAATGTATGTTCGACATCAGAAGCCCGGAAGCCTCGCTTATACGAAGGCCGCAGCTGTAAATCACCTCATAGAGAGCCCTGTCACGGACTCCCAAAGGCTTGGAAGTATCTATGGCAGCAAGCAGGTTGTCCACCTGCTCTATCTCAAGAACCTTAGGCAGGGCTCTTGAAATCTTAGGTCTATCCAGCTCGGCTACAAAATTGTCTGCCCAGACCTGTTTTCGAACAAGGAGCATGCCAAATTCGCAGAGGGCAGTCATGTCCTTTGCGACTGTCAGATCGCTAAGCCCTTTTGTTTTTCTCCATGCCGCGTAGTAAAGCACAGTCTGTGGATCCACGGCGGCAATATCAATATTGTTTTCTTCGAGATAGGCTATAAATTCTTTCACGGAGATAAGATAGGTCTCTGCTGTTACACGGGAGTGGTTTTCAACAAAGACTATCTCATTGTAGAAATCCCGCAAAAGAATGTTTGTATCCAATTTCTATCAGATGCTTGTAAGGTCAATTGAACGGTTAAGGTTCTTCATCCTGTTTCTGTAGAAAGCAGGAACGCTGCCGTCATCAAGATCAGTACCAGGTGCTGGATCCTTTACAGTAAACTTAGGTGTGCTCTCATCAAGCTTGATAGGATCTGAATCCTTTGAAGCAAAAACAGAAGTCTTTTCTTCAATCACAGGTTCTGTCTTTACAGGTTCAGCAGTCTTTGCTGGCTCCTCAAAAGAACCGAATGTATCGAAAATAGAATTTCTTCCGATTGTGCTTACTCTTGGTTCAGGCTGAGAGAACTGAGGCTTTTCTTCAACTACAGGCTCTGTTTTGATTCCGCCGTTGATGATATTGTGGAAGTCTTCCATAGAGACAACAGTGTCGTCCTTGTCTTCCATCTGTTCAACTTCAGCTACAGACACGAAGTCATTGTCTACAGCGTCAAATTCAGTAGCGATTACTGTAACGGCAAGATCGTCGTCTTCCATGTTTTCGTTGGTTGCAAGACCAAAGATGATGTTTGCGTTTTTATCTGCGGAATGACGGATAAGGTCCGCGATTTCCTGGGTTTCCTCGAGGGAAATGTTTCCATTAGTAGTGATGTTGATGAGGATCTTCTTGGCACCATCAATCTGACGGTTCTCAAGGAGAGGATTGAAGATAGCGCCTTCAACGGCTTCATTGATTCTGTTTTCACCCTTGCCCTTTCCAACACCAAGGATAGATTCACCGGAACCACGCATGATGGAACATACATCGGCAAAGTCAACGTTTACGTCACCAGGCTTTGTGATGATTTCAGTAACACCCTTTACACCAGCGCAAAGAAGGTTGTCTGCAAGGACAAACTGCTCACGGAAAGTAAGCTTTCTGTCACCGGCAGGTTTCATGGCCTTGAAAATCTTGTCATTTGGGAGGACGATAAGGCTGTCTACATTGCTGCGGAGTTTTGCGAGGCCTTCCATGGCATTGTTCATGCGTACGGTACCCTCAAACTCGAATGGAGTCGTTACAACAGCAATTGTAAGGATTCCGGCATCGTGAGCAAGCTGGGCAACTACAGGAGCGGAACCTGTACCAGTTCCACCACCCATTCCGGCTGTGATGACAACCATGTTTGCGCCGTTGAGTACAAGCTTAAGTCTTTCTGTATCTTCGATGGCAGCTTCTTCACCAACCTTTGGATTTCCACCGGCACCGAGACCACCTGTGATCTTCTGTCCGATAGGAACACGAAGCTTTGCCTTTGACTTGAAAAGAGCCTGTTTATCTGTATTAAGGACAATAAATTCAACACCACTGACACCATCGTCAATCATGCGCTGAACGGCACTAGAACCACCGCCACCACAACCGATGATCTTGATTTTTGTTGGATTTACTGTATTGAGTTCGTCATCAAAATTAAGTTCGCCACTTGCATCCTGTGAAGCAGCGTTTACAGCAGCAGACGGAACAGCGACCGACTGGGCAGTGGCAAGAAGCCCGTTTGGAGCTACGGTGTTACCCTGCGAAGACAATGTGTCCTGTACGTTTGTGAATTCCATTTTTTCCTCCCGACCCAATTTCTGATTCCCTCATTCCACAGCGGAATATCCCCCTTCCGCAATGGCAGAACCAGAAACTTTCATACATCTATTCTACCTAATTTAACTTTCCTAGTAAATTCCTAAAGAAACTCTTTTTAGGTTCACTGCTCTGTTTTTTAGCAGCTTTTCTTGTGTTTCTAAAATCATCGTCCTTGTTTGTAAGGACAAGGCCCATGACAGTAGCAAAATCAGCATTCCTGTAGCTTGTGTCCGCTCCGCCATGGTCGGCACCATAACCAACACCAACGCTGGAAGAATTCCACACGGCCTGTGCAAGAGTGACTATTCCAGGCATGAGTGCTCCACCACCGGTAAGAACGATGGTACCGCTGAGCTTCTTGAGTCCTGAATGGCGGACAACTTCCTTCTTTACGGCAAGAAGGATTTCCTCTACGCGGCTTGAAATGATGTCCGCAAGAAGTTTCTTGTCGATGCATGCAGGAGGCATGCCACCTATGCTAGGAATGATGACCTCATCCTTTTCCTCTTCCGGCTCAAGCCAGCAGCTTCCGTAGTTAAGCTTAAGGTCTTCAGCGATGGAGAAAGGAATTCCAAGAACCTGTGCGATATCATTTGTGATCCTGTTTCCACCATACGGAATCGATGTAGTGAATACAGGCGCATTTTTATTGATTACGATTACGTCGGTCGATCCACCACCAAGATCGATCAAGATTGAACCAAGTGCCATTTCATCCTTGTGGATTGTGGCAGTAGCTGCGGCAAGAGTCTTAAGGGTGATGTTCCTCAATTCATAGCCGGCACGGAAAATACATTCAGAAATGTTTCCCTGGGCTGATTTTGATACTTTTACAAGAAGAGCCTTTACTTCAAGGCGGACACCAAGGTTTCCTATTGGATCTGGATATTCCTTGCCGTCGATAAGGTATTCCTGAGGAATTATATGCAGAAGAATCTCATCATACGGAATGAGAAGTGATTTTGCTGATTTGAGGGCACGTTCCTTTGCTTCAAGTTTGATTTCCATAGGTCTTGTGGAATTTCCCTTAGGATCAACACCGACAACACCTGTAGACTTTATGCTGGAAACCTGGCTGCCACCAATAGTAGTATAAAGTTCAACGACTTCGACACCAGCCATCTGTTCTGCGGCTTCAATGGACTTTCTTACAACTTCTTTTGTCGCATCGATGTTTACTATAACACCGTTGCGGACACCCTGGGACGGAACTTTTGAAAGTCCAATGACTTCAATATGTCCGTCAGAGTCAATTTCTGCAATTACTGTCCTTACAAAACAGGTTCCGATATCAAGACCTACAATTCGGCGGCTCAAAACAAATCCTCACTAGCGGCGTCTGTAGGAAACTGCTCCATAGCGAAGGTCAATTTCCGACACGTCAGGTTCAATTGAATTAACGACATCGAGGACAACCATCATGTACTGAAGAGCATCTTCATTCAAATTGCGGTCTGTGAGAACCTTGACCTTTGCCTGTGATGGATAAAGGGCAAGCTCATAGTTGCCATATTCCTTTGGAACAACCTGAATTTCAGATACTGCGGCAAAATATTTGCGTGGAAGTTTTCTGATGTCTGAAATCTGATCCATAAGCACGCGATACTTCGCAGGAAGACGCATTCCTTCCTGAAGATTGTCCACAGGAAGTCCCGAAACAAGGGGAACTGAATAGTCTGTTGCCACGGATGCAGAATCAACACTGAATAGTATACCATTTTCATCAATTTGAATAGACTTTGACGATCCGTTCTGGCAGATAATTGACTTAGCAACCGGTACCCTTTCCTTGATCTTGATGGAAATCACATTAGGAAAATGCTTGTCCACAGATACATTTTCCACGCAGGAAATGGTGCTTAGAAGGGAAACTGCCTTTTCTGTGCTGAATCCAGTCCATGTAGTTCCGTCCAGCTCGGCCAGTTTTTCCTTGATGTCTGCCTTTGTAAGGTAGTTGAGGCCAGAAAATGTCACTTCTGGAGCTGAAAATACAGGAAGGATGAAGCTGTACAAAAGAGCCTCAAGCACAAGGAATGCTCCAAGAATGATGACGATTGCCTTGAGGGCAACAAGTTTCTTATCCTTTGCAGGTTCCTTTGCAGCAGGGCGATTGCCATTGTCAAAGGACACAAAAAAATCGTTGAAATCTGTAACTGCAAGCTCACTCATAACTCTACCACCGTCTCTCCAAAACTTTCTATATCAACATCTATCGTTTCTTTTTTCTTTCTGTTATCACTGTAATTATCGGCATCGCAATGGGATGCGTTAATCACAAAACCGCACATGCAGAGGGTCACTATCAGCGACGATCCTCCGCTTGAAAAGAATGGAAGCGGAATACCCGTTGTCGGAGCCGCTCCACAAACAACCGCGCAGTTCACTATGGACTGTGTAGTTATGGTGAACACACATCCAAAGGCCGCCAGGGATGCAAACCTGTTTGGGCAGTTGAAGGCAATCTTAAGTCCCCTGAAAAGGAATACTCCCAGAAGCACAAAATAGCCGATGACACCAACAAGTCCCATGGCAGTGGCAAAACCAGCAAAAATATAGTCAGTCTGAATTTCCGGAATCGAAGAAATCTTGTTCAGACCGCTGCCTGTACCTACTCCCCATATTCCGCCGGAACTTATGGCACGTTCACTTGCAAGAGCCTGGTAACCACTGGTGGAAGTAAAATCATTTGGTCTGATGAAAGACAGAATTCTCAAAAGTCTGTACCTGTGGGTCAGTGTCATAAGAATACCTACAGGAATTATCAAAAATAAAATAGGAAGGAACACTCTTACAGGTGAACCAGACACAATGAACATGGCTACACCGATGCCAAAAACCATTACGCTAGTAGAAAGGTCTTTCTGGATGAAGATTGCTCCGGCAAGTACAGCAAGAGCAATGGCTGGATACATGAATTCCTTTGCATCCTCCTCATATTCCTGGCTGTGCTTGTCAAAAAGATGAGAAAGATAAAGCACCATTGTAAACTTCACCATTTCCGATGGCTGAAATGTAATCACGTGTGGAATCGAAATCCAGCGTGG
>JAGHUO010000109.1 GCA_018064785.1 Candidatus Treponema equi | reverse complement strand
TCCGTCGAGTGTGTCATTCTGGAAAGCTAAATGATGCTGTAAAGTTAATCTAAAAAACACCTACTGTCAACACCTCTTCCTGTTACCATCTTTTCTCCACCTCCGTTCGCGTGCATTACAGCCTCCGAATGCGCGTGGTCAGCCTCTCCAATCCCCATCCGCGCGCCCTTGGTGCCTCTGACAACAACTGATCCTTCAGGAGGGAGTGCAGACAGGGTCGCGTCCGCTGTTTCGCCAGAGGGTTCCGCTCCCTCCAGAGGCTTGACGGCTAACTCCTCCCTTTTACGCTGCGCGTAACGGTCGTCAGACAGACGCCGTCACGAGACGCCTCCTTCACTCGTTCCACCGGGAACCTCCGGCTCAAACGCTCCCGCGACCCTGTCTGTACTCACTCCATTTGCGATCTTTTTGCGGTTTTTTTGAAAAAACTGACAGTCTTTGCGACGATCGGCTGAAAATTATTTCTCTGTCGCACAGACTCTTACGAACAAATTACACAAAAAGCGTTTCATTTTGCGGTGAAATGCTTTTTCTGTGCTTACTTTGCAAAAGATAATTAACAAAACTTACAATTATGAAAAACTTCAAACCATTGAAAGAAGCCACATTCTTCTCCCCGGTATCAGACTGGGGCTTCAAGCGGATCTTCGGGTCGGAGGCCAACAGAAACCTGCTCCGATACCTTCTCAACACCATCATCGACGACAAGAACATCGTGGAAGTCACCTTTCTCAATACCGAACACGAATACATAGCGGTAGAGGGAGGCAAGTCCATCTTCGACGTCTACTGCACCTGCGACGACGGCAGCCGCATCATAGTGGAATGCCAGAAATCCGGCAACACCAATTTCAAGGACAGGGCCTTCGCCTACTCCGCCATGGCCGTCATGGATCAGGCCGTAAGGCACTGGGAGTACAATCTCGACAAACTGTATTTCATCGGCATCACTACATTCAACCTGTTTCCCGGAAGGCAGGGGTATTTCACCAAAGCCCAGATCATGGACCCGGAAACACCGGGCAGGGTCATCTACGACAACTATTTGCAAATCTACGTCGAACTGAGTAAATTTGTCAGCGACGATACGGAGCTTTCATCGGCAAGGGACGAGCTGCTGTATGTGCTGAGGAACCTCAGAAACATGGATGACATCCCGGAGTGGGTAGCAGCCAGGAACGACGAGCTCACCCAGATATGCAACACCGCACTGATGAAAGACCTGTCAGACAAGGAAAAGGAGGAATGTATGTCCAACGAAGAACGCGAAAGGGATTACCAGCAGAGCATAGAGCAGACCGCCAATGCCAAATTCAAGGAAGGCCTTGAGAAAGGCCGAGAGGAAGGTATAGTCGAAGGTGAGAGCAAAAAGCAGCTGGAAATTGCCACGGCGATGAAAGCTCAAGGAATTTCTGTGCAGGTCATTTCCGATTGCTCCGGACTTTCCATTGAAACAGTCAAGCAACTTTAAAAATCGGCTAAAGTTGACATATTGTTTAAACTGATCACCCGTCGCAGACAAACTGTAGCGGGTGAATTGTATTTCATCTTGATCCTTTACACGCATGAAAAAAATATAAAATCCATTATTGTTGTCTTTTTGTAAATAAAACTTTACATTTGCAAAAATCAATAAAAAAATGAAAAGAAAAATTGACTTATTGCCACATTGGTGTCAGATTTTCGGATATGGCTATTTGCTTGTATTTCTTCTATGCATAGTCTGTGCTTTGACCTGTGAGCGATTATCGACTCTATTTCTTTTTATAACAAATCATTGGAAATACTTTGGATTGATGAACTTCATTGCTCTATTCATGGCAATTCTATCGAAGGAAAAAGTGGAAGATGAAATGACAAAGTCCATCAGAATTAACGCTTTGTTGTATTATGTCTTTTTCTTATTCTTGACGAATGCCATGATATGCTTTCCTCAACATTGGATCATTGTTCAGGTAGCCAGAAGTGTCAATGATATGATGTTTCGTGACTTTGGCTTGATGCTTCTTATATATGCCATGTTATTCAAAGCTATGATTCTGTTAGGTAGAATGAGATCTTCTTATGAAGAATAACATCAAGGTTGAACGTGCGCGTCGTGATATGACGCAACAGGAACTTGCAGATCGACTTGCTGTAAGTCGCCAGACAATAAATGCCATAGAAAAAGGAAAATTCAACCCTTCAACAGTTCTGGCTCTCAAAATATCGTCTCTCTTCGGAATGTCGGTGAACGACATCTTCACTCTTGAGAGTGATGATTAGGGGTTGCTTTATAGAACTTCCTGATGGTGGATTTCTTGAATCCGTTCCAGACTTTCTGGATTATTGTGTTCAATACTCCGCTCACCTTCCCGTGGAACATCTGACCCAAACTTTGTTCCTATATTGCGTTTTTTTTCTCTATCACCGGGAACAAAAGACCGAAGCTTGTTCCCAGATTTCAAATTTT
>JAGHUO010000094.1 GCA_018064785.1 Candidatus Treponema equi | reverse complement strand
CCGCTTGGAAATGAATATCCCGTCGCGGTTGAGACAGCCACAGGCGCAAGGTGTATGTCTGAATTCAACACCCATGGTCTGTAGACACAGGCGGCCGCTTTTATCATGTTGTTTATGAAAATCGCGGAACTGTATGAAACAAGCATGTAGGATCCTTGCCTCTTGTTGATGGACCAGTAGATGACTGCGATCACAATGAGAGCGGCAACTCCTGCGGAGAAGTCAGAGAAATAAAAAAGCAGATCTGTAATCCAGTCAGGAATGGTCTCCCTCAAATTCTGGAGATAGAGAAGATAGTCCATGCCAGCTGTCAGCATCAGGTTTGAATTGAACATATATTACCATTATAATAATCCTTGAAGACAATGTCACATCCGTAGATGTAAAAAGATCAGATTGAACGAGGTATAGAAATGATATTCAGCAACATAAAGATTCTTGATGACAAGTTTGAAGTAAAGGAGAACATGTTTGTCCAGACAAAGGATGAGCGCATTGTTTATGTAGGTTCTTCCATGCCTGAGAAAAAATCAGCGGACGAGGAAGTCTACGACGGAACAGGCAAGTTCCTGATGAACGGTTTCTTCAACGCACATTGCCACGTGCCTATGACGATTCTTCGCGGATATGGTGAAGGTCTTTCATTGCAGGACTGGCTCTTTACAAAGATTTTTCCTTTTGAGGCAAAGCTTACTGTCGAGGATGTCTATTGGACAACAAAGCTTGGTGCCATGGAACTCATAGCCAGCGGCTGTGCTTCCATAAGCGACATGTACTTTCGCATTGAGGATGAAGCAAAGGCTCTTGATGAATGCGGAATGAAGGCAAACATCTGCAACGGTGTGACTTCCTTTGATCCTCAGGAAGATCTTGCCAACAACCGCGGATGGAACGAAACCTGGGCTCTTCTTGATTCCGTGAAGAATGGAAAATTCGGTGGCCGCATCAAGGTGGACATGGGGCTTCATGGAGAATATACCAACAACGACCGTGTAGCAAAGATCATCGCGGAGGAAGCAAAGAAGGCCGGCCTTAACATACACGCACATCTTTCTGAGACAGAAAAGGAGCAGACGGAATGCAAGGAACGCCACGGTGGAAAAACTCCGGCCCAGTTCATGGAAAGCGCAGGGGTTCTCGAAAGCCAGTGCCAGTTTGCCCATTGTGTTTATGTGACGGAAGAAGATGAGGAGCTTTTGAAAAAGTCAGGTTCCTTCCTTGTACACAATCCGTCAAGCAACCTAAAGCTTGGCAGCGGCATTGCTCCGGTCAAGCGATGGATTGAAAAGGGACTCAATGTCTGCATAGGAACGGATGGAGCTTCAAGCAACAACAACCTGGACATGATGGAAGAAATCCACATCGCGGCCCTTCTTTGCCGTGGTGCCACAAGGAACGCAAACGCAGTGTCTGCCGCAGACATAATCAAGATGGCTACATACAACGGCGCCCTTGCCCAGGGAAGAAAAGACTGCGGTGTCATCAGGGAAGGAAACAGGGCAGACATCATCATCTTTGATCTGTCTTCACCTCATCTTCAGCCGGACTACAACACCCTGGCAAACATCGTTTTCAGCGCTCAGAGTTCCGACATCGTCATGAACATGATTGACGGACGCGTTGTCTATCGTGATGGAAAATTTGCTTTCGCCGATGCAAAGGAAGTCTACAAAGAAGTCAACGAAAGATTCCAGCGCATACTCAAGGAACTTGAGGCCGACAACAAATAGGATTCAAGATTAGATACAAGCTACACATTGTTGACCGTCCGTGTATACGGATGGTCTTTTTTATATTCTTCCGCCTTTGTCATGATCCTGTCATGGATTTCGTTTGTTATACGTTTTGCGGAAATTGGATCCGTAAGGTCCATGTAATCATCAATGCAAATTTCCCCAAGAGGAACCACGTGGTAGATCAGAGGCTCGACCGTGTTGAAGGACCAAAAAGGATTGTTTTTTCCAAGTCCAAATTTATCACTGCCGCCAAGAAAGAACGGAAGAATGTCGCTTTTTGTTGCCCTTGCTATGCGGGCGGCACCTTTCTTGTACTGGTTGTGACCGTGGCGTGGAGTGCGCGTTCCTTCAGGAAAAATGATCACGTTGCTTCCATATGAGAGGGTTTCTCTGCAACGATCGCAAAGTTCATCAAAGTCCAGCGAGTTGATGATGTAGCAGGCCCTTATTACGCCGCCCAGTGGACCGTGCTCATATTTCTGCGACGCAATGACCGTGGCGTTGGGTATGAGCGTAATCATTATGACCGTATCAAGAATCGACGGATGGTTTGCCACCACGATTTTCGAGTGCAGGTTGAAAAGTTTTTCTTTTGTTTCTTTGTCTATAAGAATTTTTACTATGCCAGAAACGTCCAGAAGCTTCATGAAAAAGCGGAATCCCGCGGAAACGAATCTCTGGGCCTTGTTGCGGAATTTCTCCTTGGGATGAACGAAGATTTTGAGCAATGGAAAAACGATGATTGCAAGAATTATGGCACCGGTTCCAATGAAAAGAATCCAGAAAAGTTTCGCGAGGCATCTGTAGTTGTGTATGATCGGGTTTGTGACGGGAGGAAGATCTCGCCAGTTGAACTGTGCGTCAAATTCCCTTGCTTCTTCCGCGGTCATCTTGTTTCTGCTCATCTGTTTCCCTGCAATGTTTTCTTTAGGAAATCCATCGGTGTTGCAAGACTGTCGGATGTATCAAGTTCAATGGAACCTTCGTTTTTCTTACTGGAGATGATGCATGCAAAGGCCAGTGGCAGAAGTTCCGCCTGACATTTGTAGTTTGCCATCGTCTCCTCATATTCGTCAGGAATTTTTTCGTCTGCGTATGCAAAAAGCACCTGCTCCTCATCCCCGCATAGAACGCTGGATGCCGCCGCCATGACTGCATCATGAAAATTTGCCTGGGAAGGGTAGATGACCGTATAACCGCCTTTCATTCCTAGGGCGATGGTTGCGGCTGCTACGGGAGTGTTGAAAACGGAAAGTGAAAATGCCGCCGGCAGAATCATCTTGTCCTCGATGATCATGCGGTCTATTGCAAATTCCCGTTCAAGTTCACCGCGGAATGAGGCAAAGACAATTTTGCTTTCCCTTGCTTGCGGAACGTCTTCAACGACATCGTGAATGACCTGAATCGTCATCTTTGTGATCTGGCTGAACCTTCTTCTGAAAAGGGGATCGGTGAATTCGATTTTTGGTGAGACCTTTACATTCTCTATTGCATCGAGTCCATTTTCAATTCCCGGGGCCCATGCCTTTACGCTTTCAATGTAGAATTTCATTTTCCAAATTCCAGAAGTGAATATGCGTTGCTTCCAAGGTTGTGGTGGGCATCCTTCAGGCGGAATCCCGCGGCTTCGATTGCATCTCTCAGTTCCTCAAAGCGGTACATCTTGCTGTTTCCGTTAGCCATGCATGTAAAATAAAGGGAAGTTGCCATGACGGAATATGCGTTGCCCTCAAACTGCTGTTTGTCCCAGAGAGGTTCAAGGACATAGACTTTGCTTTTGTCCGATGCGGCTTCATAGATCTTCTTTGCGATTTTTGTCACCTGCTTAAGGCTAAAGCAGTCAAGGAACTGGCTCATCCAGTAGGCGTCGGCACCTGCAGGAAGCTTTGTCGTCTCGTCAAGGACGTTTCCGCTGCAGGTTGAGATTCGGTTGGCAAATCCAGCATCAGCCGCGTTTTTTTCAGCGACCGCAGTCTGCCCCGGAAGGTCTACGATTGTCACTTCGACATCAGGATTGTATCTGCAGCATGCGATGGACCATTTTGCCGTGTTGCCTCCGATGTCCACCAGTGTGGAAGGTGGGTTGCTTCCAAAGACTACAGGCAATGCCACAGGAAAAGCTATGTCGGAATAGAAGTGGTCGAATTCAAACCATGATTTCTTTGAGCGTTCATCCAGCTGAGAAAGTCCCTCGTAGATTACCGTCCACCTGTCTGAAAATTCCTTGAGTCCTTCAGGCTTGCCGTTTACGACAGATTCCTTGAGCTTGAATGCACCCTTGTAGCATATGTCGTTTGTAAAATTGAAATTTACTTTTGTAAGCGTGTCGTTCAGCAGGAACCAGCCTGTTTTGCCAAGAACATAATGTTCATCCTTCTGGCAGGTTGAATTTTTTGAAAGGCGTACCACGTTCATCCCAAGTGCCATTTCGCAAAGAACGCCCACGCCGTATTCCGTAAGGTTTGTCTTTTTTGCAAGGTCGGCGATTGTAATTCCGTCGTCACCTGAATCTTCAATGAGATTGAGGATTCCAAGCTCGATCATCGCTCTGATGGCCTGGAAAGTCATTGGAGCAAAAGCTATTTTCTGTGCCTCAAAGCGTGCATCGATGGCACGAAGGCTGTCGTCCTTGTATTTGTCGAAAGAATATTTAGATTTGTCCATAGTTCCTCATTTATGGAAGAAACTTTAAAGAAAAAAGATGGAATTTTCAAGTTTGCGGGGATTAATTTAGCCGATTTAACAAATTTAAGATTTCTTTTTTTATTTGGTCACTGCTTTTATATGTGACATCTGGAAAAAAATCTCTGGGGTTTATATTTAAAGCTTTAGCTATTCTTAAAATGGTCATAACTGAGGGTTTTTTCTTTCCACTTTCCAAATTTGCTAGAAAACTCTGAGAAAAATTGGCGGCATTAGCGAGTTCTTGTTGTGATATACCATGTTCCATTCTGATTTGCCTTATTTTTGTTATTACTTCGTCCAATTGCTCTTCAAGTTCCATGAAGAATAGGATAATACTCAAAAGAATATTGTTAGATTCTCTATAGAGAATAAATATTGAAAACTTATACTCTATAGTATATAATTTACATAAAAAAAATATTCTATAGAGAGGGCAATATGAAAAAATTAATTTATTTTCTTACATTGATTGTTTCTTTTACAATGATGATGTCTTGTGCTACAGCTATAACGACTGTAAAAAATGTTCCGGCTTATGTGATTTCATCTGAAAATGATTCAGTTAAAATGGATTTTATTGGGTTTAAGGCAGATGCGAACATTCTTTCTACTTCATCTTCAGTGAAACTTGAGCCAGGAACTTTTGCTGCCCGGCAGGTTCAGATTCTCTCTCCATTTGATCAATGGAAAGCTATACATGACTTTGATGCTCTAAAAGGTCTTGGTAAAAAACTGGAAGGTAGTAAAATTGCTGAAGATAAATCTTTTGCCTATTTTGGTATTTATTCGCTTCAGGAATTGGAATTGTATAAAACGAAAAACAGGTATGTTTCTTTTGTTGAAGTAACACAAAATAAGCTTTCATATGAAGATCATGGACTGTTAAGAAGTAATATCTGTACAGGTGCAGGTCTTGCAGGCTTGTCATGTGGTTTATTGTTTTATGGTTTAGGTAGTACTGCAGATCCGGTAACGGTAGAAGATGAGAATCTCGCTGACTTTGAGAAAAAGTACGGAATTGGGTGTATGGTAGTCGGTGCTTTGTTTACTTTGTTGGCTCTTCCTCCGACAACTTGTGAAACTAAGTTTGAAGGTGAGTACAACATTTATGTCTATGATACAGTAAAAAAAGAAATCATTCGTAAGGAAGTTGTCAAAGTTGATCATGGTGACAAATGGGAAGGTTCTTTTAGCCATCCAGATACAAATAAAGATGTTTTGTACTCCTATTATTCAAGTGCTATATCAAATGCTCTATTGAGAAAATATGATGGAATAAACAAATGGATCAGCACACTGGAGTGATTGTGGAAAAAACTGTTGTCGTAATGGCGGCAGTTTTTATTCAAGATAATTTGTATGTTCATTTGCAGGCGGAATTCTAAAAGACATCATAGTTATTCCGTTGGCATTCGTAATTGCCATATCACCAAGACAGATTATATCCATTCCGACGAGCATGTCTGTATTTTCTGCCCCTGAGAACTCTGATACGAGAATTTGTCTGCAGCAAACACTGTTGGGAAGAATAACGTTGATTACGTATTCATAACATTCCACTGAGCCTGCTGCAGTGTTATATGTATTAAGCCCTACTGGTTTCAAGTTCAAGTATTCTACTATGCGTTTTGAAATGCATGACCTCGAAGCTCCTGTATCCCAGGTTGCGACTACATCAGCTGCATTTTTTGAAATTATGGATGTTACTGTTACCGGTGTTTTTAGGGCCAACATAATTCCGGAATTACTTTCGATAGTGAAAGCCTTAAACTGCTTCATTTATAGCTCCACGTGTTGTGCAGAAATAACCCTGGTCTTCATGTTCTGGTAGACAACGTTGTATACAGTATTCTCCTGGTTTAAGCGGCAAAGTATTTTCAATAGCTGAAAGATAGTCATCATAATAACCAAGAATTTCTTGGTTGCAGATAACAACTCGTTGCCCGAGATGGCTCTTGATAATAGAATCGCGGTTTTCCCTGAACCAATGGTAATCGGATTTCATATTGTACATAGGCAACCTCACTACAAATCCAATATAGTAAAAAAATGAGAAGCCGACAACATGAAAGAGTTTCAATGTCATTATTACATCTTGTTGAATCAGCAGGGTTTCTACTATATAATTGAAATACCAATTGTTTTAGGGGATTTTTTATGGACGCATTGAAACAGGAAATCAAGGAAGTAATCATTTCTTCACTGCAGCTTGAAGACATCAAGCCTGAAAATATTGTTGACGACGCGCCTTTGTTCAACGAAGGACTTGGTCTTGATTCCATTGACGCGCTTGAACTTGGCGTTGCCCTCAAGAAGAAATTCGGAATCAAATTTGCAACCGAAGGTGAGGATACGAAGAAGGTTTTTGCTTCCGTAAATTCTCTTGCTGAATACATTACGGCGGAACGTGCCAAGGCTAACTAAGGCGGAATCTTTATGACACAGGAAGAAATTTTTGCAAAGCTTAAGGATACCCTCGTATCCGTTTTTGAACTTGAAGAATCTCAGATCACACCTGGTGCGCTTCTTGGTGATGACCTTGACCTTGATTCCATTGAT
>JAGHUO010000088.1 GCA_018064785.1 Candidatus Treponema equi | reverse complement strand
ACGTGCTTTGTGAATTCCTTGTCCCATGACTTGATGTTGTCTTCAACAGGTTTTTCAACAGCTGCCATTGTAGTAACTTCATAGAGGGACTTGTTGTTGAGGAAAACTTCGCCTGTATGTGCGATGAAGTTCACGTTGAACCAGTCACCGGCAACCTTCACTGTGTAAGGATTGTATGATCCAAAGATTCCGTTTGGAATACGTGCGAGCCAGACCTGGCCTTTGACTTTCTTCCAGTTCTTTACTTCCTCGGCACCTGTGATCACTGCCTTTCTATATTCTGCTGAACGGTAGACAATGCGGTTGTCCTCAGTTCCGCCGTTTACAGGATTTACATATTCACGGTACGTACCAGGAGCAACGATTACTTCATCTCCTGGCTTTGCAATTCTAGCGGCTTCATTGATCTGCTTGAAAGGATGTTCCTTTGTTCCGCTTCCGCAGTTCTTGGCATTGATATCTACATAATAAATCATAATTATTCCACCTTGCTGAAAATACAGCATTTCTATTATAAATCATGGTTGTGGAATAGCAAATAATTATTTATTATCTCGGCATCATGCCCAGCTGGTCAGCCCTGATGTCCTCCGATCTGCCTGTTGCGCGTCATGGTCATGGCTCCTTCCTGAAGGCTGAGCCCTCGGACAAGGGTGTTCTTTCCATACTTGTTCTTCATGTTCAGGACCGCATCCTGGATCTTCTTTGCTTTTTCATCCTCCAGCTTCTCGTTCCGTTTTTTCTTGACTTCTTCCTGCTGGTCAAAAAGGCTTGGCGTCCAGTAGCTGTCCCTTTGAGAATGGAGTTTTTCCGTTGTTACTTCCGAGGCTATGAGAAAAAGCCGCCTTATGGTGAAGTTTGGATTTATGATTCCTCTGAAAAGCTCCTCGAAACAGTTGCATATGGTATCTATGTTCTGGGTAAAGTCCTTAAGGTTCAATCTGCCCTGGGCCGGTTCAGGCTGCCATCTGCCGTAGCCGTCCTGACAAAGGTGCAGGCTGTCTATCTCTTCCGGACCTATTTTCTTGAGCCGGTCTGCGTTTTCCGTGTCGTATCCTACATACATGCATATCTGCTTTACCAGCAGTCCTTTCTTCACAAGGTCAAGGGACAGAAGTTCTGCCATCTCACGTACGATGATTATGCCTTCCGCAAATTCGTAAGCCCTTGGCAGTACCTGTCCGTTTGTAAGACTGTGGTCCTTTGGCCTGTATTCCTTTATCTTCTTTATGGTACAAGGCTCCCATCCCCATGCGTGGTCGATGAGAAGTTCCGCATTGATTCCGAATTCTTTATATAGAAGATTCTCATTGAGATACTCGTTCTGGGCACCTATGGAACACCTTGCTATGTCGCCTAGTGTATGTATTCCGTATTTTGCCAGTCGTGCGGCGGTTCCGTGTCCGATACGCCAGAAATCTGTTATAGGCTCATGGTTCCAAAGCTGCCTGCGGAATTCAAACTCATCCAGTTCCGCGATTCTGACGCCCTTTTTGTCGGCGGGAAGCTTCTTGGCGACTATGTCCATGGCCACCTTTGCGATGGAAAGATTAGGACCTATTCCTGCCGTTGCCGTAATTCCCGTGGAATCATAGACGTCATGGATCATTTTTACGGCAAGTTCATTGGCGGTCATGTTGTACAT
>JAGHUO010000129.1 GCA_018064785.1 Candidatus Treponema equi | reverse complement strand
GCGTAATCCAAAATACCACGGAGTGTGGTTGCCGATGCTTTCTTGCAGTTTTTAGCTGCCTTCTTTACTTTTTTTAGCTGTGCGCGACCTGCAAATCCAAGAGCAAATGTAATTAAAGCGGAATTGCCATTTTTAAGAGCCATAATCTTCTCCAACTGTAATAAAATACTCTCTGCACCCTCTGTAGAGTATTCTATCGTTTTTCAGCCGGAATTTCAAACACAGGCTAGTTCTTCACTGACGGCACATAGAGGACTTTGCCTATCTTTAGGATCGCATTTTCCTTGATTCCGTTTGTATCGCAGAGAGCCTGGACAGTCACCCCGAATCTTCTTGATATGCTCCAGAGGGAATCACCCTTTACAACCGTATATTGGAATGGAAATTCTATAGGCTTTATCTTAGCAAGAGCGGCTTCGACAGCTTCTTTGTTTCCCTGAGGAAGACGAATCTGATATTCTGCGGCAGGAGGAGTGAAACCTTTTGTAAGGGCCGGATTGTAATGCTTGAGAGTTTTTTCACTTATTCCGCTTTCTTTAGCGATGGCAGAAATCATGTATGGTTTCTTGACCGCCACATAATCAAAGACACCGTCCCTTTCTTTTTCAAGCTCCTCAAATTCCTTGTCATGTCTAGGCAGATCGATTCCGTATTTTTCAGGATTGGTTGCCAGATCTGCAATAGCTATGAGTTTTGGAAGATATTCAGCAGTCTGCTTTGGGAGGGCTTTTTTTTCAACCAGCTCCCAGTAATCACTGGTGCCTGCCTTTTTTATGGTCTTTCTCATCTTGCCGTTGCCACAGTTGTATGCGGCGATAGCAAGGAGCCAGTCATTGAAAATCCTGTGGTTGTCTTCCAGTTTTGAAAGACCTGCCTGGGTCGAAAGCCATGGGTCATAACGCTCGTCAACATAATCATTTAGCTTAAGGAAAGGCCTTACGCTGTTTGACATGAACTGCCACATTCCAATGGCACCTGAACGTGAGCGTACGGCTGTCTTGTATCCAGATTCAACGACAGGAAGATATTCCAGCTCCTTTGGAACATCACGCTCAGAGACACATTTACGGACATAGACACGATATTCGACGGCATTCTCAAGTATTCCGCGTAGAACCTTCTGCCATTTTTCCGTAAGATATATCTTTCTCCAATAGTCGACTTCAGGCCTGTCGCCATAAAGAGCAATGAGGTCATTCTTTTCTTTTTCTTCCAGCAACGGAAGTTCCGGATTTTCCTCAAGGATATCAGAGGCATCAATAACCTCAAATCCATCTTCAATTTTTTTTGAGGACTTTGTTTTTTCTTCGGCTTTATCGTCTGCAGGTTTTTCTTCTATGAAAACATTGCTGTCGATTGTAACTTCTTCAATCTGTTCTTCCACGGCATTTGAGAATGCAAGGGCAGGTACAATCGCAAGCATAAGGATTGAAATCTTTGAGCACAAATTCATGATTACGTAAATTTATCATACCTTACCTATGTTGTAAATTAAGAAATCCTGCAGGTTGAAATTCCGCCTTTTAATTTTGATATTTCGGGTTATAATTTAAAGACAGCGGAGGAAACTATGGGAATACTTACGTCAGATAACTTCAAGAAATTTTTGAGGGAAGTCACAAATGACAGTTACATATCGATAAAGGAATATGAAGAAGGACTGAAAAAACACCTGAACATACTTTCAAAAGACCTGAATCTTGGTCAGCTTAGCTGCGTCTACATCGCACCTAAAACACCTCATAATCCTGATGGTCATAGAAGCTTCAACATATTGTACATCTCACCTGATGGTTTCAGTTCCGATGCATATGAAAAGGAATACGGTACAGGAGAAGGCGGAACAATAACACTGACTTACAATACACTACCAAACAGGGAGTGGACAGATGAGGAATACGAAGAACTGGACATGCTGTCAGATTTTCTGCTGATACTTTCCTCAAAGGCACGCCTTACAAGCAAGGTAATCGAGATGACAAGCGTCATAAACGGTTTTACAAGGGAATAAAAAAAACCGGTGCAGGACTTGGATCCATCACACCGGCTTTCATTTTACATAAGGCTCTGCTCTGTTTCTGCAGGCTCTTCTGGCTCCTGGGTTTTCTCAGGAGCTTTTTCTATTATGTCTGCTGCAGTAGCCTCAAAGGTTGACCTTAAAGCACCCTGCACAAGATTTACCGTCGACTTTCCGTCAATTCTCGCATAGCACTGGCTTCCTGTGGCGGTGTTCTTTCCAACCACGAGACTGCGAATGAGTTTGGTATTGCTGAAAGCCTCCACGGTAATTCCAGAATCAAAACCATAACGTTCGTTGTCCGCCGCTGAACCGCTGGCCACATTGCCAAGAACCTTGATCTCGCTGATGGCATTTACGATTCCATTGGCACGGTTAAGCTGACATGGAAGCTTGTCCTGACCGACTACCCAGCCGTCACCTTCCTTGGCGATGGCAAGCTTTGAGCCGTTGTTGTCAATAAGCACATAGTCTATGTCACCTTCCGCAAGAAGAATCTTTACGTTTGTTCTTGAAGCGGAAACCAGCTGCAGGATGTAGACAACCAGAAGAACAGCTATTACCGAAAGAAGGACAATTTTTCTTGTATATCTAGTTTTCATTTTCTATTCTCCCATTCTTGGATCATGAGGATTGTACATGCTGCGGATCTTTTTTCTGTGGTTCTTGAGAACTACAAAGACAATGAGACCAGCCAAAGCAACAAGCACAGCAAGACCAAACTGGTTCAGATATTTTGCTGTCATCGCAACACCATTCTTTACTTCGCGAAGACTATTGGTGCTCAGGTCCTTTGTCCTCATGAGACAGAGGTCTTCCTTTCCGCACATGTAGTCCACGGCATTGCGCATGAAGTAGACGATCGGTTCCCTTGCGTTAGGCTGAATAAGCTGGGCTGTCGTAATGTATGAAGTACCTGCGACAAAAATCTTTGACTTCTGCTTACCACCTGCAATGTGCGATACGGAATTAAGCTCGCTGTCCTTGCTTTCTTCCATCTCAGGAGCCTCTGAATAGGCACTTGCAAAAGTTCCTTCAGCAAGAACACAAAGATCCTTTGATGAGAATTTTTCAGCCTCAGATGGAACGACCAGCATCAGTGGATTCAGCATGAAGCCTTCTGTAACCGGTACAGTCCAACCGCGGTCCGAAGTTCTTGCAAGGACAGAAACATCCACATTTTTATCTGCCTTTGCGTTTGATGAATCAACTGCAAAAGCCTCAAGGAAGAAAACGTCTCCAAGATTTTTTGCGATAGGATTCTTCTGGTCAAGACAGTTCTTCTGGATTCTTGGCACATGATAGAAGTTGAGTTTGCCATACTGCTGATCCATGCGTACAAAGCATTTTTCATCCAGCACATATTCACTGCCAACTTCGATGCCATATTTTGAGAGAAGCTTCTCAAGACCTGTACGAACCGGTGTATATGTAGGCTGCTGATAATTGCTTATCTGCTCGTTGTAGGAATCCACAAGGAACATTACATTTCCTCCGCGCATGATGAACTGGTCAAGCTTGTAGAGTTCTTTCTCAGACCAGGCTTCCTTTGGACCGTTGATGATCACAGTTTCCGCAGCAACAGAAATATCCTTCTCAGAAAGGTTCACTGATTCAAGGGTATATGTATCAGCAAGAATTGAACGGAAACCGGCAGCGTCGTTTTCATCATCAAGGCTTCTTTCTCCATGGCCTTCGATATAGGCAATCATTGAAGTCTTTGACACAAGGCTTTCAACGGACTTAAGGATGTTGTCCTCAAGGTTCTCAAGACCGGAAATCACATAAGAGAAAATCGCATTCTGAAGCTCCAGTGGAACCACGCGGAATTTATCACCGTATGAAAGAACGAGCCCTACTGTTCCCATTCCTTTTGAGCCATCAGGATTCTTCCATGAAACAGACTGAAGACCATACTTCTCACCGGCTTCTTCTGTTGTCTTTTCATCAGGATTGATTTTTCTGTATTCAAGTCTGCCCCGGAACTTCTTGTTTGCGGCTGAGAATGCCTTGTCCACAGCACTGTCGATCTTGTTGAAATTTCCGATATTGAACTTTGCAAGTGCTTCCGACTTGTAGAGGACAAGCTGAACATTTTCAGAAAGACCGCTGAGGATGTTTGTATTGGCGATAGTCTTTCCGATAAGACCGGTGATCTTATATTCAAGACCATCACTGGAAGTTATTCCGTCCAGACGTTCAATCTGATCCGCATAGACAATGGCAAGCCCCATGTATGCGTTCTTGAATCCAACTTCAGTATTCTTCACCTCGCGTACCTGCACCATCTGCATGCCATAGCTACGTGCGATGCGCTGGTTTTCAGGCTTCTCCATATCAAAGAATTCATAGCTGAAGTTCTTTCCGCTTGCGTTCTTGTATTCCGAGAGAAGGTCCTTGAGATACTGTTCTACATTTGAATATGGAGCAGGAAGATTCTTTGAGAAGAAAACCTTCACGCTCATAGGTTCCTCCAGGTTGCGCACCACTTCCTTGCTTGCCCCCGAAAGAGTATAGGACTTTGGTTCAGTAAGGTCGGCCCTGAGGAAGAAATTCGAGGCCACCAAATTGAGAAGCACCACCGCGATCACAAAAAGCCATACATCGCTTGAGCTGCTCTTTATCCATGAAATAAATCTATTGTTCTTTTTCATTCTGGCTCACCCCTTCCTTTCGTTATCAAGAACATTGACTGTAAGTACAATGAACACTGCCGACACGGACACAAAATAAAGAACGTCACGGCTGTCGATGATACCTCTTGCGATGGAACGGAAATGTCCCTGCGCAGAGATGAATGAAACGACCGGCATCATGAATCCCGGAAGGAAAATTCCAAACATCAACACAAAGGTAAGGAAAAGACATACAGAAAGAGCGACAAGGAATGCCACGATCTGATTCTTTGTGATCGATGAGCAGAAAAGTCCAATGGCAGAAAATGCAGCGGCAAGAAGGATCGCTCCAAAGTAACCGCCACATACAGGACCTGCATCGATTCCGCTTGAAGCAAAGATCACGCAGGTAACTACATAGAACAAGGTAGGAGCAAGCATGACAAGGGTACTTGCAAGAACCGCAAGATATTTACCCATGACGATGTCGATGGTCTTTACAGGAAGAGTAACAAGAGTCTCCATTGTTCCGCTTCTTTTCTCCTCGCTGAAAACACGCATTGTAAGAGCAGGAATCAGGAAGCTGAAGAAGATAGGTAGAAGCTCAAAGAAACCTCTAAGCTCCGCACGTCCTGCAAGGAAGAATGTATTGAAATAGAAAATCCCTGACAGAAGAATGAAAATGATGCCCACGATATATGCCACAGGACTTGTAAAATATGCGGCAAGCTCACGTTTCATGATCACTGCCCAAGGCATTGCTTTCTTGGTTTTATTGTCTTTCATCACTTTGCCTCCGTAAGAATCTTGAATACGTCTTCAAGGCTGTTCTTTCTGATCTGCATTTCATAGAGAGGCCAGTCATTGGCTACACAGATCTTTGCAAGTTCAGGTCTGATCTCGCGGTTTCCTTCAACGGACACGACAGCTTCTGTCTTTCCTTCCCTCTGGGAAACTTTTACATTGGAAGCACCACCAACCGAAGCGAACTTTTCCTTCACGGCATCAGGGGTTCCGTCTGTAAGGACTATTACATCGGCTGTATTTCCATAATGTGATCTGAGTTCTTCCGTGCTGCTGTCGGCTACTTTCTTTCCGCCAGAAATGATGATGACACGATTGCAGAGCATCTCCACTTCACTGAGGATATGGGTAGAAATGATGACGGTTCTTGTCTCACCGATTTTCTTTATGAGGGCACGGACATCGGAAACCTGGTTAGGGTCAAGACCGGAGGTTGGTTCATCAAGGATAAGGATTTCAGGATCATTCATGAGAGCATGGGCAAGACCTACACGCTGCTTGTTACCACGGCTCAGCTCTCCGATATTCTTGTCCATGACTTCCTTAAGGCCACAGATTTCAGCAAGGTGAGGAATCTTAGTTTTTGGATCCTGTCCTTCCATCTTTGCTACATATTCAAGATAGTCCGCAACGATCATGTCGCTGTACATTGGTGCACTTTCCGGCATGTACCCTATCTTTGACTTTACAGCAACAGGATTTGCCTTTACATCTTGGCCGTCGACGAGGATAGTTCCGTCTGAAGAATCCAGGTATCCTGTAATCATTCGCATTGTAGTTGTTTTTCCAGCGCCGTTTGGACCAAGAAGTCCTACGATTTCACCAGTCTGAATAGAAAAACTGATGTCATCTACCGCACGGAATTCCCCAAAAAGTCGGGAAACATGTGATACTTCTATCATTTTTTACCTCTTGCTATTTACAGGCGGAACCAATACCGCCATTTTGTATACCATACTAAATCTTATGGGGAAAAAATGCAAATTATCCAGAATTCACAATCCAAGGATTTAGTTTGTTTATTGGAAATTCTGTTGTATAATTGAAGATATAAAAAAGGAGACCTCCAATGGATTTATGTGAAACACTTGCAACAATGAATGTTAATATCGATGAAGCTCTTGCCCGTTTCATGGGTAACAAACAGCTTCTTGAAATGATGTATAAAAAGATGCCTGATTCCATCAACAAAAACAAGGATATCATACCTGACATCCAGGCAGGAAATATTGATGCTGCAATCCAGAAGGCCCATACCCTCAAAGGGAACATGGGAAACCTTTCGATCACGCCGATGTATGAAGCCTATGCTAAGATCACTGAACAGCTTAGAGCCGGTGATACAGCAGGTGCGACAGAAGGTGTAAATTCTATCCAGGACTACCAGAACAAACTTCTCGAAACATTGGCACAGTTCTAGTAAACTGACTTACTCACGGAGACAGAATGTACAATCTTCTTGGCGAAGCATGTGTGTGCATACTCGCTTTGATACTCACATTGAACACACTGACCTCATTTTATCTGAAGACAAGAAGGAATTTCATTTTTCTACTTTGTTCTATTCTTGGTTTTCTGACTCCCCTTGCAAACATCATATCGATAGAATGCATAACCACATTTCCAAAATATTCCATAGGATTTTCAACTTTTGTGGCGGAAGTGTACTTCATACTCCTTGGACTGCAGATGATGATGTACGCATCCTACTGCTATGAATTCGTTTCGCCATTCAAAAAACACGAGAAAGCTTTCAGTGTCTATCTTGTAGTACCTTTTTCCATCTACCTGATCATCACATTGGCAAGCATAAAAACGGGATGGCTTTTCAAGTACACCCCTACAGAGGGATATGTCCGTGGGCCGTTGAAATCCATAACATACCTGACATCCTTCATCTACATCTGTACGGTTGTCTTTACCATCACCATTCATAGAAAAGTCACTTCAAGACGTCTTTTCACAGTATTCCTCTGCTATCCAATAATAAGCATAAGCATTTCTCTCTATCAGTTTTTCTCCACATACAATGTCATGACAGGCCTTGCATCGTTCGCGCCTCTCATGCTCATGTACCTTGGAGTACAGTCGGAACAGATAGCGCACGATTTTGCTACCGGAGCCCTGACAGAAAAACAACTCCCTAGCATAGTCGACAACAGACGTCATCCCATATGCCTTACGTTGATCTCAATCGAAAACTACGACACCTATAGAGAAGAACACAACACTCTTGAAGCAGAGAAAATGATGCTTCTTATAGCAAAGGACCTTTTCAGGACATACGGAAGAAAAGTATTCCGTATGACCACCAGACTTGCGGTCATAACCAGGGACCTTCCCGAAATCAAGGACTCCATAAACAGTTTTTTTGACAGGCAGGAATTCAGCTACGACTTTAAGTCAAAGCCTGAGATAATAGCAGCAAGCGTACAGCTGCCACAAAATGCGGAAACATATTCACAGGCCATGGAAATTCTTGGCAATCTTCTGGCACGCAACAGACTGGCCGGAACAAAATACACTTTCTGCGATGATATATATGTCGCAAAGGCAAAAAGAGAACAGGCCATATACAAGATACTTGAACGTGAACTGAGACCTGATTCGGAGCAGTTTCAGGTTTTCTTCCAGCCGATTTATTCAATCTCTGAAAACAAGTTCGTATATTCAGAAGCCCTTTCGCGTCTTCGCAATACAGAGCTGGGTGACATTTCGCCTGCAGAATTCATTCCTGTGGCAGAATCAAAAGGTCTCATTGAAAAGCTGGGTCAGATAGCCTTTGAAAAGATATGCAAGTTCATCAGCGAAAACAGAGATGAAATAGGAGCAGTTTCCGTAAACTTTTCCGTGCAGCAGATGTCGGATCCTTTGGTCGTTCCAAATGTTCTGAATACCATTGCAAAATACAACCTGGAACCTAAAAACATCATCATGGAAATCACTGAAAGCATATTCATAAAGAATTTTGACGACATTAAAAACAGAATGGACATCCTTTCAAAAGAAGGCATCATGTTCTACCTCGATGATTTTGGAACAGGATTCTCAAATTTTGCCAATGTCATCAATCTTCCTTTCAGTACCATCAAAATTGACAGGTCCTTTGTCCTTAAGATGGAACAGAATAAGAAGATGTCCGATCTTGTCAGATCACTCATAGCAACCTTCAAAGATAATGGACTAAAGATACTTGTAGAAGGCGTCGAGACAGAAGTTCAGGATGAACTTGTAAAAAATGCAGGCACCGACTACATCCAGGGGTTCCTCTACGAACGGCCTCTTCCTGCAGATCAGTGCCTTGCTCTCTTTGAAAAACAGAAATAAAACTGTTGCCCTACTCTATTCTGGCGGTAAGTTCCGTCAAAAGAGGGATGAGCTGCTTCTTTCTTGAAACGATGTCTTTCAAATAATAGATATGTTTATCGCGGAGAGGGAAATTCAGTACTTCCTCGAATTTTGGATCTCCTGCGACAAGCATGATGGAACTCAACACCGTAATGTCAGTGACAAGAAGCACACTGTAAAGTGCGCCCATTGCCTTTCTTTCATTTTCAAGCTGCTCAAGGAATTCCTTCTTGCGCTCAATGATTTCCACAGTGCTGTCAACTTCAATCTGACTTACACTGTACTTGTACTTGCCTTCAGTGTATTCCTTCATATCCTGATGGATGACTTCCTCAGCAGTACGGCCGCCAATATGGCTTCCGCTTTTGATGATGTCGTTGCCAAGAGTCTTGATTTCAAGATCCGTGATGCTGCTCAGGTATTCCGCAGTATCAACATCATAATCAGTGGTAGTGGCGGACTGGAGGACAAGGGTGTCGCTCAATATTCCGCACAGAAGGATTGATGCTATGTCCTTAGGAATCGATACACGGCTTTCACGGTACATGTTTGCGATGATGGTGCTTGTGGAACCAACGCATTTGTTTATGAAAGTGATCGGCAGCTTTGATGAGAACGTATTGATCTTGTGATGGTCGATTATTTCCTGGATCGTATAGTTTTCAATTCCTTCGACGGCCTGCTGAGGTTCATTGTGGTCAACGAGAATGACCTGGATGTTTGCCTCATGCAAAAGATCGCTTTCACTGATTATTCCAATGACCTTGTAATCATTGTCGACGACAGGAAGACATCTGCTTGGGCTGTCCTTAAGCTGCCCCTTGATCTTCTGCAATGTGTCGGTTGCATGGACAGGAAGGACATTCATATCAGCCATGGAACTTACAGGAGAAGAATATTCAATGAGCATGGCTGTCTTCAATGTGCTGTCATGGCCGCTAAGAACGGAAACATGGTTCTTTTTTGCAAGCTCTACAAGTTCCTTGGAAATCACATAGTCATGGGTGACGATAAGAGCTTTGACCTTTGATTCTATGCTAAGGCGCTGTACATCCTGGCGGTCACCGCAGACCACTACGATGTTTTCACTCTGATGTTCCTCAAGGAGTTTTTTTGTTGATTCCGTCTCGTCATCCGCAACCATTATGGAACATTTGAAATATTCATCTTCATCATAGGCTACGATGGAAGTTGCGTTCAAAGTCTTTTCAATGAGATGGATGCTCGTAAGGAAAATGTCGTTGCGTTTTGGATTGAGAATCTTGAAGGAATTCAACGCAAAGGCATTGTAATTCAAGAGCCCCTTGTATGTTCCGTCTGCATCGACTATCGGAAGGACCGGTGCGTTGGTACTGATCATCTTGTCGACAGCTTTCCACAATGAGACATTCTGATCCACAGCAACAAATTTGTCCGACATGTAGTATTCCGTTTTAGGAATCAAATCCGGAATATATACAGGAGGTTTTACCATGAATCTTTTAAAAATATATTCTGTCTGTGGCGCAAGCTTTCCGGCACGGGCTGCTATGTACTCGTCCATTCCCAAAAGATGCTTGAGTTTTGCATAGGCTGTGGCTGCTACCACTGAATCCGTGTCAGGGTTCCTATGCCCGATAATATAAACCTTGTTTTTCATATCATGAATTATAATGAAATTTACATATTCTTGTCATATGTCGTGGAGAAAATTTGCAATAAGGGTTCAGACGGAATAAACTGCAGAATAAGCAAGGAAAATAAAAAAAAAGCACTCGTCGAATCGACAAGTGCTTCTCTTCGGGATGTACGGGACTCGAACCCGTGGTCTCCGGCGTGACAGGCCAGCGCGATAACCAGCTTCGCTAACACCCCATAAGGTTATTCCACTATATAAAATA
>JAGHUO010000171.1 GCA_018064785.1 Candidatus Treponema equi | reverse complement strand
TCGATTGTAACTTCAAGGGCGCCTTCTTTTTCTGCACGGTTGATGGCAAGAATTCTGTGAGGCTTGACCTGGTTGAGTGGCTCGCTGTAGTCCCAGTACATCTTGTATGTAGATTCACGCTCTGCCTTCTCAGGATCAACTCCATCAGGAACGATACCCTTTGTTACCATTGTTCCAGTTGCCATGTAGTGGTCGTGGAGGTCCGCACGGTTCTTGCTGTCCTGTGAAATGCGTTCTGCGACAATGTCCTTTGCTCCGTCGATGGCATCTTCTGCGCTTTCAACGTTGAGGGAAGCATCTTCGTTGTCTGTCTTTACGAATTCTGCTGCCTTTGCAAGGAGGGCTGCGTCGTCAAGTTCGTACATTGCGTCTGCAAGAGGCTCAAGACCTTTTTCGATGGCAACCATTCCGCGTGTCTTTTTCTTTTTCTTGAAAGGAGCATAGAGGTCTTCAAGCTCTGCAAGTGTCTTTGCGGACATGAAGGCGTTGTAGAGTGTTTCTGTAAGCTTGCCCTGTTCAAAAACCTTGCGTACATTGGCAAGACGTGTTTCTTCAAGAGCCTTGTATGAGTTGAAAAGGTGGTCGCTTTCGCGAACCTGGAGTTCATCCAGGGAACCATGCTTTTCTTTGCGGTAACGTGCAATAAACGGAATGGTACAGCCTTCTGCTACGAGACTGATGACAGCGCTAACCTGAGGAACACGGATGTTCAATTCCTCAGCGACTTTTTTCATGATTTCCACTTCATTGATCTGAAGGGCGTCAATTGTTTCTTGTGTAAATTCCATAGGACAACCATTTTAAGTAAAAAACAGGGACTCGTAAAGAATGCCAAGGTCTTGACAAACAGAAAAAAGACACTGTTTTACATTTATGTTATATTACAGGAATGAAATTTAAGCGTTTTTTATCAATATATATGATTTTCATCCTTGCTTCCCTTGCCTTTGCAAGGCCAAAGGTGGCTCTTGTACTTAGCGGTGGCGGCGCAAAGGGGATTGCTGAGATTCCGCTTCTGGAAGCCATTGAAAAGGAAGGCATCAGGCCTGACATGGTCCTTGGCACAAGCATGGGAGCCCTCATAGGTGCGCTTTATGCTTCCGGATATACGCCAAAGGAAATAAGGGAAACAATTCTTTCATTGAACTATTTTGACATTCTCAGTGAACGTCCTATGACAATGGAACGGGTTCCGCCTGAAGCCTTCTCACAGAGATCAAATTCCGACATGGCCCTTTCATTCTCCATAATGGAAAAGAGAATCGGTTCTGCTCCTGGAATCATCGGAGACCAGAAAATCCTCTGCGAGCTGAACAACCACATGAGCCGTGTCCTTGCCATCGACGATTTTGACAGACTTCCTATTCCATTCCGTTGTGTGGCGACTGATGTATCAAGCGGTGAAGCAATCGTCGTGAAAAGCGGTTCCGTGGTAGAGGCCGTACGTGCAAGCATTTCCCTGCCGGCAGTCTTTACTCCGGCTCCCGTAGGAGATGGCCGCTACACCATGGACGGTGGCCTTCGCAACAACCTGCCTGTAAAGCTTGCCCGGGACATGGGTGCGGATATTGTCATCGCCATGGATGTTGCCAGCGTTACGGATATGGATCCAAAGGAACTTACCGACATGGGTTCCATCACGGAACAGCTCATAAGCCT
>JAGHUO010000042.1 GCA_018064785.1 Candidatus Treponema equi | reverse complement strand
CCAATTTGATTAAAATTACAAAAATTGCTAAAATGTCATAATAAAATTCAGGTTGCAGGCAGGCGAACATGACATATGTTGCACTCTGTGCCGTGGGCGCAGAAAAAATTCTTGGAAATGAAATCAAGCATTTGGGTTATTCTCTTCTGGACAAGCATGCACCAGGACGTGTCACTTTCAGCGGCGACGTTGATGCAATGTATCGTGCAAATTACTGCCTGAGGACCAGCGACCGCGTTTACATCCAGCTGGCGGAATACAAGGCCTACAATTTTGATGAACTTTTTGAAGGGTGCTACAGGATCAACTGGCAGGACTACCTCAAGAAGACTGCCCGTGTGATCGTTGACAAGGTGCGCGTTCATGGCAGCAAGCTCAACAGTGAGCACAGCATCCAGTCCATGATCCTCAAGTCCATCTATACAAAGCTTGGCGATGTATGGCACATGGCATCAATGCCGGAAACAGGTGAGCCAAGCGACGTTCGCGTTTATCTTGACAAGAATGTTGCGACAATTCTTCTTGATACAAGCGGCGAAGCACTCCACAAGCGCGGTTACAGAACGGACGGCGGAATTGCACCTCTTCGCGAAACGACAGCCGCCGTGCTTCTTCAGGAAATGATGTGGAGACGCAAGACTCCCCTTCACGATCCTTTCTGCGGCAGCGGAACAATTGCAATTGAAGCAGCCCTTTACGCACACAATATCGCGCCTGGACTTGGCCGCCGCTTTGCATACGAAAATCTTGTGATCTACAACCAGCAGCGTGCTCTTGAAATCAAAAAAGAAGAAGCCTCAAAGATCCGCACAGACGTTGAGTGCCGCATCACAGGCAGCGACATTGATCCTGCAGCAGTTGAACGTTCAAGGCTCAATGCGGAACATGCATGCGTAATGGCAGGCCGCGCCCTTCAGCTTATCGGAAGCGACATGAGGATTGAACGTCCTGACTTCATCCAGAGCGACTACAAGGACATTCAGGCTCCTTATGAAACTGGCCTTCTCCTTTGCAACCCACCTTATGGTGAACGTCTTTTGGATCAGGCGGACGCAGAAGATCTCTATGGCGAGATGAAGTCCCTTTTCGTAGATTTTGAAAACTGGCAGATGGGTGTCATCACAAGCCAGAAAAAATTCCAGGAATGCATATGCAAGAAGGCATCGGCAGTAAAGACCCTCAAGGCCGGAAACCTGGACACAACACTTTATATCTACAGATAGTAATAGAACAAAGGAAAAGAAGATGGCAATCGTTGTAGAACACGATAAACGAAAGAAAGAGATCCTCGAAAAATCCCTTGAGCTTTTCATCGCCGAAGGATATGAGGATGTTACCTACCAGAAGATCGCTGACCGTTGCGGAATCACCCGCACTACCCTTTACATCTACTTCAAGAACAAACGCGAGATTTTTTCATTCAGCATAAAGCAGCTTACAGGGCACCTGGAAAAACAGCTTCTGGAAATTATCAAGCAGCCGGAACTACATTCAATCGATTGCTTGAAGCAGATCTTCCTGAAAATTTTTGATGTTGCAGAACAGAACGGAAAATTCTTCAAGGTACTTCATATGTATCTGATGCAGCTTGAAAAAGGCGGAATCGACATCAACGAGAGAATCAAGAAACGTGTCATTCGCATCCAGCATCTCATGAGCACGATTATCATCCGTGGTCAGAAAGCAGGGGAAATAAAAAATGTTCCCGTAAAGGATATGAACGATCTTTTTTATAGTCTGCTGGAAGCAGGAATGTTCCGTCTGGGAATTCTCGACCAGAAGGATCTGGAGCAGATGCGTGGCATCATAAATTTCACAGTTGAACAGTTCAGGGCTTAAGACATGTTTTCAGGACCAGTAATTCCATCAGTATTGATTTGTATCATTCCATTGCTTGCGGTATTCGCCTGCCTTCTCATCTTCATCAAGGAGTTCAGGTTTTTAAGCGGAATACTTTCAATCCTTCTTGGACTTTTTGCGGTGGTACCTATCGCAGCCATCCAGTTTGCCATTGAATACTACCATCTTGTGTCGGTCAATTCTCTTGGCGCTGTTCTGCTTAAAAGTCTTGTGATCAACGGAATCGTTGAAGAGACCATAAAAATGCTGCTTCTCTTTTTTATCTCAAAGAAGCACAACCTTTCTTCTTTCTTTGCATGTGCCATAATGAGCGGTCTTGCCTTGGGATGCTTTGAATCCTTGGTCTATCTTGTTTCTGGAATCGAGAATCTTGAATTGAGGATGCTTACTGCTGTTGTGATCCACGCAGCCTGCGCAGGTCTCAGCGGTCTCTTTGTCTACAGCATCAAAAACGAAAGCACAAAAGCACTTTCATTCATACTTGCTGTCCTTCTCCACGGAATCTACAATTATTTTGCAGGCTTCAAGATGGACAGTTTCTTCTTCTGGTTCTCTCTGGTGGTTGTTCTGGTTGCCGTTGTGGAATGCCGTATCCGCTACCGTGCTCTTGTTCCGGAAGGACTTATTCTTTTCCAGTAAAATCTGTCACGAAGGCTGGCAGTCTCTGCAGATTCCCCAAAGGTTTGTCTGGCTTTTTACCAGGCGGAATCCCTTTGGCAGGATCTCTGGTTCTATCTCTATGTTCTCATAGACATCAAATACCTTTCCGCATTCAGTACATTTGAAATGGATGTG
>JAGHUO010000067.1 GCA_018064785.1 Candidatus Treponema equi | reverse complement strand
TTCGCAGGTTCTTCATCAGTTCCAGCACACGTTGAAATGATGGGATTCATGGGAATGGGAAACAACCCAATGGTAGGCTGTACAGTAGCATGTGCAGTAGCAGTTGCTGAAGGTCTTGCTAAATAAGTTTAGCATAACCTAGCTAAATGCCCTCTGGTTTGTTTTACCAGAGGGTTTTTCATTTTAAACGCTACTGTACAGCCGTTGTATGAGAGACAAAACAATATTTAGAAATTAGCTAAGAAGCCAGTGTCAAGAACCTGAGATTTTCACGAATTGAAAATTGACGCGGATGCGGCAAAAATAAAACTCGGGGCAAACGCAGTTTGCACTACAGCCGTTGGAAGAAAAAGAAAGCCCTGACAATCTCATAAGACCATCAGGGCTTTTTCTAATCATTATTCATTAGTATTCAGTTGCACCGCTTGATTTCTTGAAGAAACTTGCGCTGCCACTTCTCTGTGTTGCAGTATGAACATTTGGACGGCTGTGGCTGCCTCCACGAGATCTGTCCCTGTCGCGGTCACGACCAAAACGGCCACCATCACGATCACGTCCAAATCCGCGGTCTCTATCTCTTCCGCCTCTGTCACGGCCAAAGCGTCCACCATCGCGGTCACGACCGAATCCGCCATCACGACGTCCGCCTCTGTCACCACGGCCTCTACCACGACGGCTGCCACCTTCATCACCGCCACCAATGGAAACCTTAGTATCAACATGCATATGTGGCAATGACTTGTCCTTTTCGGAAAGCTCTATTGCGCGGCGTGCATCATCAGCAGGAAGTGAAAGAAGACAGAAGTTGTCTGCCATGTCGATTGCATCAACCTTGCGTCCTGGAACACCAAGAAGATCATGGAAGAAGTCTGCGATCTTTCTAGGATTGAAACCATCATCCCATCCCATCTGGGCATAGATTCTGATCTGTTCGTAACCAACATCACGTCCGCCACGGTCACCGCGACCATTCTTGTCTTTTCTTCCGCCAGCTGTAGTAATCTTTCCATAGCGGTTGCGGCTGAGGACACTTCCGTAAGTTGCGGCAAGCAATGAAGCTACAACTTCCTTTGCGTCCTGTCCGTTACAAAGCTCTTCTGCAAGAGTGTCGAATATTGCATCACCTTTTCTAAGGTGTGGAACTCTTTCTTCAGCTGCAGTCTCCGATTCTTCTCCTTCCATAGGAATGATTTCATCATCATCCGAAACTGCTGGTGAAGCAACATTGTTAAGACCGATCTTTGTCTTGATGTCATCAAAAAGTCTTCCACGTTTTGCTTCAAGAACTTCTTCAACGCCAGGAACTGTACCCTCGGTCATTTCTCCCTTTGCGCTCTTGCGAACTGCGTTGATGAGATAGTTGAGCTTGCGTCTTGTATCTTCTGGTTTTACGAAAGTAACGGCAACACCACTTGAACCTGCACGACCTGTACGACCAATGCGGTGAACATAAGTTTGGCCGTCAAACGGAAGTTCGTAGTTTACAACATGTGTAAGACCTTCGATATCGATACCACGTGCGGCAACGTCTGTAGCAACAAGAATGCGTGTCTTCTTTGCACGGAATCTTGCAAGAATCTTTTCACGCTGTCCCTGTGGAATGTCACCGTGGAGGGCTGCTGCCTCGTACCCCTTTTCATCAAGAGCCTTGCTTACGTAGTCGGCATCACACTTGCGCTGAACAAATACAAGTCCAAAGAAATCTGGGGAAATGTCGATGAGGCGAACAAGAGCTTCAATCTTTTCACTTTCGCGGAGAACCCAGTACTTCTGGTCGATGAGCAATGGTTCTTCAACAACGCCTTCTTCCTCTACGATTTCATAGTCACCCATGAAGCGCTGTGCAATGCGAAGGATTTCTTTTGGAATTGTTGCGCTGAACAAAAGAACACGGCAGTCCTGGTTTGCGCTTTCAAAAATGTTTTCAATGTCGTCAACGAATCCCATGTCCAGCATTTCGTCGCCTTCATCAAGAATGAAGTAGTCGATCTTTGAGATGTCAAGAACACCACGGTCCATAAGGTCCATTACACGACCTGGTGTACCGACTACGATTTCAACACCCTTGCGGAGGGCACGCATCTGCTCACCCATTGAAGCGCCACCGTAGACAACGGCAACACGTGGACATTTTCCTGTTGTAAAGGAAGCCATTTCAGCGGCTGTCTGCATTGCAAGTTCGCGGGTTGGTTCAAGAATGATTGCACGAACATGATCACTTGGTTCACGCAAAGTCTGAACAAGGGGAAGTCCAAAAGCGGCTGTCTTTCCTGTACCTGTGCGGGCACGGGCAATGACATTTGCGTCGCCATTAAGGAGACGTGGAATTGCCAAAACCTGGATTGGAGAAGGAACCTTGAATCCTTTCTTTTCAATTGCTTTTAATGTGATTTCATCAAGACCAAGGTCTTCAAAGGACATTTCATCAGAATCATTTTCTGCTGAAACTTCTGCGGACATAGTAAGCCCGTCAATTTTTTCATCTAATTCTTCCATAACGATACCTCTTTCTTCATGAAAGTCCGTAACCGCATAGAAGTGGCGTGCACATCGCCTCTAATATATTCTCTCTTTGATTTCCAAACCCGTGACCAGGGATACATTGTCTTGAAGACAAACTTTCCCAAGAAAAGATGCGGTCGTTAGACAGACATGATAAATATTGTAAAATGTTTGCAAATAGTACAGTTTTTTAACATTTTATACAAGGGGAAAGAATAAAAAAACGCCGGAATGTAACATTTCGGCGTTTCATCAGCGGAACAGAATTAAAGAACAGCCTTAAGGAACTGCTTCAAGCGGTCGCTTTTTGGAGCGTTGAAGATTTCCTCAGGGGTTCCTTCTTCAACGATGTTTCCACCGTCCATGAAAAGAACGCGGTCTGCAACTTCGCGGGCAAATCCCATTTCGTGGGTCACAACGACCATTGTCATTCCGCTTTCTGCAAGTTTCTTCATTACTGAAAGAACTTCTCCGACAAGCTCAGGATCCAAAGCAGATGTTGGCTCGTCAAAGAGCATGATCTTAGGATCCATTGCAAGGGCACGGGCAATGGCAACGCGCTGCTGCTGTCCGCCGGAAAGCTTGTTAGGATATGCATCAAGTTTGTCCCCAAGACCTACAGCCTTCAAAAGTTCAATGCCTTTTTCACGGGCTTCTTCCTTTGATTTCTTAAGGACATTCATTGGGCTTACCATTGTATTTTCAAGGGCAGTCATATGTGGGAAAAGATTGAACTTCTGGAAAACCATTCCAACATTCAAAAGCCTCTTGCGGCGCTCCTTGCTTGAAATGTGAAGTTTTGAAGACTTGTTTTCTTTATGTGCAATTTCCTTGCCTTCAATCTCAATGATGCCGTGATCAATGTGCTCAAGGTGAATGAGTGAACGAAGGAATGTAGATTTTCCGCTTCCGCTTGGTCCGATAATGCAGACAACTTCCTGAGGCTTGACTTCAAGGCTGACACCCTTAAGTACATGAAGCTGACCAAAACTTACATCGATGTCTTTAGTTGTAATCATACTCATAGTTCAGCTCCCCCATTACTCGTAGATTGAATGCTTCTTTTCAAGAACATGGAATACAAAAGTAAACACAGCTGTAATGATCAGGTAAAGGATCATTGCAGGAATGTAGACCATTGAAGATGCAGTAGAAGACTGAATGCTTCTTGTGACCTTTGTGATGTCAGCAAGTGCTATGAGGGAAACAAGGGAAGCATCCTTGAGCATCATGATGAATTCATTTCCTACAGGCGGAATCAAACGACGGATGGACTGAGGAAGGATGACAAGTCTCATTGTCTGGAAATAATTGAGACCAAGAACCTTGCCTGCCTCAAACTGGCCCTTGTCGATGGACTGGATAGCCGCACGGATAATCTCACAGCAATAAGCGGAACTGTTAAGACCAAAGGCGATGAATGCTGCCAGGAATTGGTTGTTGATTGTAAGTGCACGGCTGATCTGTGGAAGACCGTAGTACACAAAGTAAAGCTGCATCAGCAGAGGGGTTCCGCGGAAAAAGAAAACATAGCCTTTGCAGAAATTGCGGATGATCTTGTTCTTGGAAAGTGTACCAAGAGCAAGGAAAATACTGATTATAAGTCCTGCCACTACAGAACACAGTGTAAGTAAGATTGTAATTCGGGCACCGGCCAAAAGCTGAGGTATCCATTTTATAATTTTATTCATTGTTTCCATAATAAACAGGACTCCAGAAATATTAGAAATTATTTGATTGAATCAGAAAGATCTTCGCCAAAAATCTGGATATAGATCTTTGTCATTGTGCCATCAGCCTTCATGTCGTCGATGACCTTGTTGATCTTGTCCTGAAGAACCTTGTTACCCTGCTTCATGCAAACACCAAAGTATTCGTCAGGAGTTCCTGTCCATACGCGCTTGAATTCTGAGTTAGGAACGTTGAGGTAAGAAACAGAGACAAGGTTGTCGCTTACAACACAGTCGATGCGTCCGAACTTAAGATCATCGTATGCATTCATGACCTTGTCGTATTCACATGCAACAAACTCAAAGTTGTGTGCTGCAGCATATTTTTCAATGAAGAAGTCAGATGTTGTTTCTGCCTGGTAACCGATCTTTTTACCAGCAGCATCTTCAGGCTTGTTCCATGGAAGTGTTGAATCCTTCTGAAGGATAAGCGCCTGTCCGTTTCCAATGTAAGGCTGAGAGAAATCATATGCAGCCTGGCGTTCAGGTGTGATTGTAGCAGCAGACATGACTACATCATAGCGGTCTGTTGTAAGGCCTGCGAAAATTCCATCCCATGCAACATCAAGGAATTCAGCTTCAAGACCAAGACGCTTTGCGATTTCCTTACCGAGTTCAACATCGAAACCGGCTGGTGTCTTTCCGTCTTCTGCATAATACTCAAAAGGAGGATAACCAACTTCCATAGCGATCTTAAGTTTTCCAGCTTCCTGAGTGAATTCACCCTTCTGAACCTTGTTGTTTTTTGAACAAGAAGAGAAAGCAAAAAGAGCAACGGCTGTCAATACAGCTAAAATAATCTTTTTCATCATAGACTCCAAAAAAAATAATAATAGACTATTATATAAAATAACAAACCACTTTATCAAGAATTGCGTGTTAAATATGCGGTAATTTCGGCCAAGTATCACAATCTAATAAAAAAAAACGGATGCAATGCATACACCCGTTTTCATAATCCATTCAAGGCAAACTCATGTTATATGTTGTTTTCCTTGGCATAGGCCAAGGCATGCTCAAGATGCTCCGGTTTAGGGAAACCAAGCTTGAATCTTGAAAGAATCTTTTTGAGGTTTGCGACCTCCTTGTTTCCTTCCTTCTTGAGTCTTGCTTCTTCCTGCTTTCTTTTGATTTCTGCTGCAATGGCAGCTTTTCCAAACTCAGTTTTTTCAGGTGCTATCTGTTCTATGAATTTTGTAGACTTAGAAAGGTGGTTGTATTTTTATAATACTTGCTATGACATTCGCCATCACAGAAGTACAATTCCACGCTGTCAAAATCCTTTGTTGTCTGGAATCTACCGTTTTCAACAGGCAGTCCACAAAGGGCACAATATTTTCCGTCAATAAATGATCCTATAATTTCCTCCAAAAATCATTCTGTCATTCATTTCCACCTTGAAATTTCCAACAGTCTAAATTGTTTATTCATTTATTATTGTGAGTTAAATCACAAAGTTTTGTGAATTTTTACGGATTACAGAAATGATTTTCCCGTGTAAAAATAACAGTGATGAAGAATCTGATTATTGTTGACGACCACGCCATGTTGAGAGAGGGCATTTCAAGCTGGATTCTAAAGAATTCAGAATGGCACATTTTAATCGCTGCAGAAGATCTTGAAGACTTAAAGAAGAAATTCGCAAGTACAGGACTCAAGATGGATACACCGGCAGACGGCAATATAACAGTATCTGTCGTGGACCTCTCATATAAATCCGTTACCTATGGGAAGGAAGAAGAAGCTGGTTGGGATATCATTTCCTGGCTCAAAGACAAGAACATTCCGACCATTGTATTTTCAAGCCATGATTCCGGTCACTGCATCGAAAGAGCCATGAGTTCTGCTGTAGGAGCAAAAGGTTTTGTATCAAAATGCAGTACTGAAAAAAATCTTCTGGAAGCTATAAACACTGTGGCAGAAGGACGTACCTACATCCAGCCTGATTTGTTTTCCAATATGATTCAATCAAGAAGTCTGTTCCAGGTACTCAGCCCAAAAGAACAGCAAGTTGCGGAATTGATACTTGAAGGATGTGAGAATTCAGAAATCTCAGAAAAACTGAGTCTCAACATACGTACCGTAGAAAACTACATCAGCAAACTCTACGACAAATGCGGTACTGACAGCCGCAAAGAACTTATTCAGCTTCTTTCCGTATGAGATATTTCTTCATGAGCTGATAGACTCCACAGCCACAAAAAACAGTGACAATTCTATCGATGAAGTTTACAGGAATACAGAAACTGAATATTTTCAGGATCATCCAGGAGGCGGTAAACAATGCCTTGAAACATGCAAATGCATCCTCCATAAACATCATTGTACGCCATGACTTACATTCCCATAAAATGTTTTTTTTCATCAGTGATGATGGACAGGGAATCGAAGCTTCAAGAATCCAACAAGAGAAAGACAATTCTTCCAAAGAAATGAGCAGCCACTATGGCCTAGAAGGAATGAAATACAGGGCAGACATGCTCAATGCAGAACTTCAGATTTCATCATCTTCTGAAATGGGGACGAAAATAAAACTCATAGTACCAATAGAATGAAATTCTATTTCCGCAAACCACTCTATTCCTGATTTTTCTTTACGAAACCAGGGATCACTTCAGCGACAAGAATCGCACCAAAAATCAAAACACATCCCACGAACATTTTGAAAGTCAACTTTTCTCTTAAGACAAGGCAACTGAAGAAAACGCCGAACACAGATTCCAGGGAAAGAAACAATGAAGCAAGGGAAGACGGAACATATTTGAGGCCTGCATTCTGAAGACAGAAGGCAAGCATTGAGCTTAAAAGTCCAAGATACAAAAGAGAAACGACTACATTTTTATTTGCAAAAAGATTCAGATCCAAAGGCAGATCCATGAAAGGCGCAAGAATAAGCCCAAGGATTCCGGCTACAAGAAACTGGAATACAGTGAGAAGTATAACATCCTCGTCCTTTACAAAGAAAGCTCCTGCAATGATGTGGGCGGCATAGAAAAAACCGCAGATCAAGGTAAGGACATCGCCTTTGTTCATAAGATACCATTTTCCGGTTTCTCTGTTGAGGGCAAGCAAGGCGATTCCGGCGACAGAAAGAAATGCAGCAAGCCATACAAACCACTGGGGTCTTTTTCTGAACACTGGCCATCCCATAAGCGGAACAAGAATTACGTATATTGTAGTCAAGAAAGCATTCTTGCCTGCTGTAGTAAAATTACAGCCGATGGTCTGTGTTTCATAGGCCGTGAAAAGAAGGACACCAAGAAGACATCCGTGGATGAATATTTTCTTTGTCAGGCGCCTGAAACGTGAAATGAAGATCAAGGAAAGACAGACAGCTGCCAGAGTAAAACGTATCCCTACCATCCATGTTGGACCGATATAGTTAAGGCTGTCCTTTACGATTACAAAAGCAAATCCCCAGATGACGGCAGTCAAAATGAGACCTGCGCTGAAGATGTATTTCAAATTCAAGTTGTTCATGACACTAAGATATTAAACTTCACACATAAAGACAATTAGTTCCGTGAAAGTAGCACGAAGCCATTTAGGCTGACGTCATTTTGCATGAAGTTTATCAGCATGAAAAAAAAAAAGGGGACCGCCTGAAAGACGATCCCCTCTCGAGGTAACTTGGGAGCATCTGCAATTGAATTACCGGTGCTCCATAGCAAAAATAAACCAGACTAACACACACTTATTTTAGGACTCTTTGCTATATGAATTAGCTATTGCTAACTTATATAGTTACTATATGCTAACTCTTAATTATTGTCAACTCTTTTTAGAAAAAAAAATCAGGTTCCTGAGAAACCATTTTAGTTATCTTTAATTAATTTACATTAGCACTAGTTAACTACTTGACATTATTAGTCATATCTAACTATATTATCACACAACAAACACTTGTTAGATTAAACTAACTCAAAGGGAGCCTCAATCATGCCTATACACATGGCCAAAATTGGAGAGGAATATCTCATAAAGAAAGTCGGTGGTCTTGAGGAAACCAGGCACCACCTTAAGAACCTTGGCTTTGTTCCGGGAGCACAGGTAAGCGTGACAGCCATAATGAACGGAAATCTGATTGTTCAGATAAAAGACGCAAGAGTCGCCATAAGCAAAGAGCTGGCCGGGAAAATCATTGTTTAGTTTTCAATAATAAGAGGTAGATATGACATTAAAAGAAGTAAAACCAGGAACAACCGTAAAGGTTGTAAAGATCTCTGGAGATGGCGCCATCAAACGCAGAATCATGGAAATGGGACTTACGAAAGGCATTGAAGTTTTTGTAAGAAAAGTCGCTCCCCTCGGAGATCCTGTTGAAATCACAGTCAGAGATTATGAACTTAGTGTCCGCAAGGGAGATGCGGAATTGGTGGAGGTCCAGTAATATGAAAATCGCACTTGCAGGAAACCCTAACGCGGGAAAAACAACTTTATTTAATGCACTTACAGGTTCAAACCAGTTTGTAGGTAACTGGCCTGGAGTTACTGTAGAAAAAAAAGAAGGCAAGCTCAAGGGACATAAGGATGTTGAAATCATGGACCTGCCTGGCATCTACTCACTTTCCCCATACACATTGGAAGAAGTTGTTTCCAGAACTTACCTGGTCAAAGAACGTCCTGATGCTATCCTCAACATCATCGACGGAACAAACCTTGAAAGAAACCTTTTCCTTACGACACAGCTTGTGGAACTTGGCATTCCAATGGTGATTGCCGTAAACATGATGGATGTAGTCAAAAAGAACGGAGACAAAATTCATCTAAAGGAAATGTCAGAAGTCCTGGGATGCCCTGTCTATGAGATTTCTGCCCTTAAGAACAAAGGATGCATGGAAGCGGCGGAGGCTGCCATAAAGGTAGCACAGGAAAAAAAGCAGACTAAATATCAGCATCGCTTCGAATCATGCGTGGAACATACTCTGGCTCATATTGAAGAAGCCGTGATCCACAGTCTTCCAGAAGAAAAACAGCGATGGTATTCCGTAAAGCTTTTTGAAAGAGACCCAAAGGTCATAGAACAGCTTAAGGAAGCAGAAGGTCTTGAAGTAAAGGCAGACACTCTTTCCCACATTGAAACCGACATCAAGAATTGCGAAAAGGAACTTGACGACGACGCAGAATCAATAATCACTGCGGAACGCTACAAGTACATCGATTCGATCATAAAGTCCTGCGTTACAAAAAAACACAGGGCAAGCAAGCTTAATACTTCTGACAAGATTGACCGTATTGTTACAAACCGCTGGCTTGCCCTTCCTATTTTTGCAGCCGTAATGTGGGCAGTCTACTACATTGCCATGGTCACAGTAGGTGCTGCGGCAACAGATTGGGCAAACGATGGCCTTTTCGGAGACGGTTACCATCTCCTTGGAATCGGCAATACAGCTTACGAAGAATCGGCAGAAGAATTCGGCGACTCACCTGCAATCATCGAGGCATATGAAAACGGAGAGTTCACATACACAGTCCAGGATGAAGAGACCCTTGAAGTTTCTGATCCTATTGAATTCACAGAAGATGATGTCATTACAGCAAAGGCAATGGTTGAAAAATATGGAGAAGAAGGTCCATCTCCAGATGCGTACGGAATCTGGATTCCGGGTGTTCCGGCAGTAATTGAATCTGTTCTTGATGCAATGGAATGTGCCGACTGGCTTAAAGGTTTGATTCTTGACGGAATAGTTGCCGGTGTAGGTGCAGTTCTTGGCTTTGTTCCACAGATGCTAGTTCTTTTCTTCCTTCTTGCCTTCCTTGAAGCCTGCGGTTACATGGCTCGCATCGCCTTTATAATGGACCGTGTATTCCGCCGCTTTGGACTTTCAGGAAAATCCTTCATCCCAATGCTGGTCGGAACTGGTTGTGGAATTCCAGGAGTCATGGCAAGCCGCACAATCGAAAGTGACCGTGACCGCAAATGACAATCATGACAACAACCTTCATTCCTTGTGGTGCAAAGACCCCATTCATTGCAATGGTAGCAGGTGCAATTTTTGGAGGATCTGCCTGGGTTGCAACAAGCGCCTACTTCATAGGTATTGCCGCAATTCTTTGTTCAGGAATCATGCTTAAGAAAACAAAAATGTTTGCAGGTGACGTTGCTCCATTCGTAATGGAACTTCCAGCCTACCACTTGCCTACAGTCGGAAACCTTCTGCGCTCAATGTGGGAACGCGGCTGGTCCTTCATCAAGAAAGCCGGAACAATCATTCTTCTTTCAACAATCGTAATCTGGTTCCTTTCATTCTTTGGATGGGCAGACGGCGCATTCGGAATGCTCGAAGAAGATCAGATGGACTGTTCAATCCTTGCTTACTTTGGCCGCGGAATCTGCTGGCTCTTCCAGCCACTTGGTTGGGGAAACTGGCAGGCAACTGTAGCTGCAATCA
>JAGHUO010000048.1 GCA_018064785.1 Candidatus Treponema equi | reverse complement strand
GTAAAGGCAGTCTCATGGTTGTCTGTGTTTGTAAAGCACATTGGATCAAGACGAAGCCTCTTTGCATATTCACGGCTACAAGGCATGCAGATAAGACCCTTCGCTTTTGAAGCCATGAAATTGATGTTCTCCGGTGTCGCATAATGACCGGCGCATATGAGGTCTCCTTCGTTTTCACGGCTTTCATCATCTATAACCATGATGAGCTTTCCGTTGCGAAGATCCTCCAATGCTTTTTCTACAAGTTCAAATCTATCTTTTTTCATATTTTCCTTCCGCACAATCAGTGATAGCTTTCAAAATCCATGTAGGCACTCATGTCCTTTTGCTCACCCTTGAGGGACACAAAATGCCTTATATATTTTCCCACAACATCGCATTCAATGTTTACGATGTCACCGCTTTTCTTTTTTGACAGAGTCGTGTGTTCCCAGGTGTGAGGAATGACAGCGACTGTTATCACAGTGTCACTGCCGTCTTTTTTTACACTCGCAATGGTAAGGCTTATTCCGTCCATGGCAACGCTTCCCTTCTCGATCATGTATTCACCAAGCTTTGAATCCATTACCACAGAAACATTGACCGCATTTTCATCCTTGCTGAATGAAAGGAATCTAGCGGTTCCGTCGATATGCCCCGAAACAATGTGGCCGCCAAAACGACCGTCTGCTTTCATGGCACGCTCTAGATTCACGATGCTTTCAGAATGGAGCTGTCCTAGAGATGTCCTGTTGAATGTTTCAGGAGTGACATCAGCGCTGAACCAATGGTCGCCAAAAGAAGTGACAGTAAGGCAGGTTCCGTTTACCGCGATGCTTTCTCCAAGAACAAGGCCGCTGTCAAATTCCGCACTGACAGAAAGTGTCAGGGATTTTGTTCCGCGAGAGATGCTTTTTATTTTTCCTGTTGTTTCTATAATTCCTGTGAACATAACTACACCACTCTGTATTTTAAAAGAACGTCTCCGCCAAAATTTTCAACACCAAGAAGTTCCATCCTTACGCACTCCGCAAGGCTTTCACATTCAAGGCCCTGGACCGGACTATGGACGCTGCCGTTGATTCCGCCTGCGATCTTTGGAGCCACATAGCAATGAACTTCGTTGACCAGGCATTTGCCGTTGCTGAAAAACAAGGACGCGTTCAAGGTTCCGCCTGACTCAACAAAGACACTGTCGATTTTTCTTTCACCAAGAACTGCAAGGATTTTCTCAAGATCCATGTGGCCGTCTTTTTTCTCGACCGGAACAACTTCCACTCCAAGGTCAGCAAGAATCTTTCTGCCAGCATCGCTTACATTTTTCATGGCATCGTCGCCGCAGAAAACCATTACCGGAATCTCACCCGCAGTCTTCACGATAGAGCAATCCAATGGAAGTTCCAGATTGCGGTCAAGGATCACACGGACAGGCTGCTTGTATTGAGAACCTTCCACACGACAGTTTAGCATTGGATCATCAGCAATGACGGTCTTTATGCCGCACATGATGGCGCTTGTGGTTCCACGGGTACGATGGACATTCTCACGGGCGGAATCCCCTGTAATCCACTTGCTTTCTCCCGTTGAAAGAGAAGTCTTGCCGTCCGCAGTCATGGCATACTTTACGATGACATAGGGCGTTTTAGTTTTTATATAATGGAAAAAAATCTGATTTATGGTGTCGCATTCCTGACGAAGAAAATCCTGAATGACTGTGATACCGGAATCTTCCAGCTGCTTTACACCCTTGCCGTTCACCAGTTCGTTTGGATCGCGGCTGCCGATGACCACAGTCTTGATTCCGCTTTCAATCACGGCCTGAGTGCAAGGAGGCTGCTTTCCTGTATGGCAGCATGGTTCAAGGGTAACATACATCTCTGCCCCGGAAACATCCACATTGTTTTCCTTGGCGTTCTTGAGGCAGTCACGTTCCGCATGGAGGTCGCCGCATCTGTGATGATAGCCTTCCGCAATGATCCTGCCATCACGGACGATGACGGCACCTACAAGAGGATTGGGATGTACATGGCCGCCACCAAGTTTTGCAAGCTCTATGGCACGGCGCATAAATTTTTCCTGCGGAATGAAACTCATGGGAAATAGTTTTATATAAAACTATTTCTTTGTCAAGGGCGAAAGCATTTGTCGTTTAGAGACTCCCCGCTACTTAACTTTCGCCCCACGAATTGCAAGGCAATTCGTGACAACCTTTATTGGTACATGGGCGAAAGCATTTGTCGCTTAGAGACTCCCCGTTACTTAACTTTCGCCCCACGAATTGCAAGGCAATTCGTGATAACTCTTATTGTGACATGGGCGGATGCATCTGCTATTTAGAAGCCCGCACCTGTTTTAAAAATCAAAACCATCCGGCAATGGAGCTTCTACTGTCATTATCTGTCCTGTAACAGGGTGTGGAAATTCAAGGCTCATGGCGTGAAGCATTATGCGATGGTCTTCCTTGCCTCCATAGAGAGTGTCGCCAAGCAAGGGATATCCGGCACCGGAAAGATGCACCCTTATCTGATGGGTACGTCCTGTAAAAAGCCGACAGTTAAAGAATAACTTACTGTTATTACTACCGACTGTTTCAAATTCAGTCTTTGCATACTGGCCGCCTCTGCTTTCGGACAAAGGACCAATCTTGCATCTGGCGCTTTTTGCTGTGATACGTCCTATATAATTTTCAATAACAAACTGTTTTTTACAATTATTTGGATTACCGGTCGCCACTGCCCTATATGTCTTCATCGCAGTGTGGTTCTGGAACATGTCCGACACGGCCTTGTTTACCTGCCTTGTCTTTGTGAACAAAAGAACTCCGCTTGTCTCCCGGTCAAGGCGATGCATGATGCCAACATAGGGAGGATTACGCAAAGCAGGATTTTTCTTCCATAAATAATCCACCACACAGGAATGCATTGACTTGCGGCTTTCGACAATGGTGCCTTCCGTAGGAATAAATGCCGGTTTATCTACTATTATTATGCTGTCATCTTCATATAGAACATTTTGTTCTGTCAATACAAAATCAATGTCTTGCGGCTGCTTCTCAAAGAACAGTTTTTCTTCATCTATCTCGGCACATACCTTTGATTTTGGAAAAAGATCATAAGCAGGAATTCTGCATTGCCTTCCATTGACATATATGCTTCCCGCCACAATAAGACGCCTTATCTTGCTGTTTGAAACATCTTTGCCGGGAAAGAGCGACGGCAGTTCCTTACGCAAAAATTCATCAAGGCGGCATTTCTTTTCGATGGTCCAGATCTTTTGTTCCATAGCCTACATTCTACTGTCCTACGATGAATTTATACAACATACGTAATGTATTTTTTTTCATCAATTTGATATACTTTTGCCATGAAACAGGACAATCTTGGACGCGGAATAGCTTGGATAATTTTATCATCTTTTGGATTCGCCATGATGGGGGCCCTTGTCCGCGCGGCAGGAGACATCCATTTCATGCAGAAAGCTCTTTTCCGCAACAGCATTGCCTTTATCATCGCCTTCACAACACTTATGGTGAAAGCACGGAATGACCGCAGCATCCTTGCTGTTCCACGTGCCGCATGGAAATATCTTTTCCTACGTTCCTTCACCGGCAGCTTTGGAATCTTTGGAAACTTCTACGCTATAGGTCACATGAATATTTCCGACGCAGCCATGTTGAACAAGATGTCGCCTTTTGCTTCCGTCTTCCTCAGCATATTCATACTTGGGGACAGACCTACACTTTTTTCAGCAGGAGCCTTGATCACGGCATTCTGTGGTGCCCTTTTTGTTATAAAACCAAGTTTCAACTTTACGGAATTCCTCCCTGCCCTGGCCGGTTTTCTTGGTGGCCTTGGAGCAGGATTCGCATATGCCTTTGTAAGAAAGATGCACAGCAAATACGATGTTGCAAGCGAAGTCATAATAACCTTCTTTTCACTGTTCTCCGTGATAATAGCATTGCCATTCTTCTTCATATACTATGCACCGATGTCATGTACCCAGTTATTCCTTCTCATAGGAGCCGGAGCCTCTGCCGCAGTAGGCCAGTTTGGGGTCACCAATGCCTATTTCAACGCACCGTCATCTAAAATCTCGCTTTATGAATACACAAATGTAATTTTCTCAGCAATCCTTGGCTTCATGATGTTCCAGCAGATACCAGATATCTACAGTTTCATAGGCTATGGAATCATCATTTCAGCCGCAACCCTCATGTTCTTCTACAACAAGAGAAAAATGGAAAAAAATTGAATTTTGCAATATTCGCACATATAATATATGTATGGACGAATCTCTTTACGAAAAGCTTAAAGCAAAACACGAGACAGAAGTAACCAACACGGAATCCACTGAAAAAAAGGATCTCAAGACTTGGCTCGTATTCCGCTCATATGACGGAACCTACGCCATCGAATCATGCAATGTCCGCGAAGTAATGCGGAACAACGAGGTATACCCTATTCCGTTTACTCCGCCCTACGTAAAGGGAGTCATCAATTTTTACGGAAGACCTTATGCGGTCGTTGACTTCACTATGCTGCAGAATCTTCCGCGTACAGACACACAGCTTTTCCTCATATTCAACAACGCAGGTGACATCGCACTGCAGATAAACGACATCATCGATTTCTACACCAGTGAGGATGTGGAAGAACAGCAGATTCCAGACAAGGGAGAGACGGAATTCTTTTCACAGACCATTTCCATAGGCAACATAATTGCCCCTGTTCTTGATGTCAGATCCATAGCAACAAAGGTAAAGCAAGAGCTTGAAAATGAATGAATGGTTCATATGCCTGACTTACGACAAGATAAACTTTCTCATTCCGCACAATTACTGCATAGAAAGCAACTGTGAGCCTGACATCTTCATAGACTTTGATACCCTGGTGCTTAACTACTTCAACACATCAAACACGGTGAAACATCCAGCGGCTTTGAACATCAAATGCAGCAAGCTCGCAATCCTCACCACGTCATCAATTCCGACCGTAGTACAGGTAGATCTTCAAAGCTTCTTCGTTCCGTCGGGAGTACTTGAAAATGGTGCAAGATCTATGGGTGTGATGGCCATGTCATTCTGGAAGGAAAAGAGCGACGGCAAGCTTTCCATAATAGTGAATCCAGAGCTTCTCTATGAGAAATGGAACGAAAAACATGGTTAAAGTTCTTATAGCCGATGATTCGGCAATCGTAAGGGCGATGCTTTCACAGGTTCTGGGTGACGACTCCAGATTCGAAGTAACGGCACTGGCAGAAAACGGAAAGATCGCTGTTGAAATGAGCAGCAAATTTTCTCCTGATCTGATCGTCATGGATCTGAACATGCCTGTCCTCAACGGTCTTGAGGCGATCATTGAAATAATGAAGACCCAGAGTCCATCCATAGTTGTATTCAGCACTGAAGACGATCCGGAAATATGCTACCACTGCCTGGAAGCTGGAGCCATTGACATTGTAAAGAAGCCAAACCTTTCCACAATGAACATGCAGCAGATAAGGAATTTCTGCGACAACCTTTATGAACTTTCAGAAGCTTTCCGTAAGCACAACATCCAGACACAGAAACTAAGAAACCACTACCAGGCCCAGTTCATTGAAGAAACCAGGACCAATGGGGATTCCATCAACATAGATGAAATAAATCCACAGAGATTTTCTGTACTTGCCATCGGAGCTTCAACAGGCGGACCTATCGCAATCCAGAAAGTGCTTATTGATATCGGACCTGATTTCAATCTGCCAATAATCATCACACAGCATATCGATGCCATATTTGACGGACACTTTGTAAGCTGGCTTGGAAAATCTACCGGAATGGAAGTCAAAACTGCGGCTGACGGAGAAAAACTCAAAGCAGGAAACGTATACATAGCACCTGCAGGCAGTCATCTCTGTGTCGAAGAATCTACGGCTAACACATACATGATCAGGCTCGATGACAGCGAGGAAGTACACTTTCTAAAACCTTCGGTAGATGTCATGTTCAAATCATGCGCCAAGACCATCGGACACAAAACCCTTGCCCTTCTTCTTACAGGAATGGGAGCCGACGGAGCTGAAGGCATGAAGGAAATTCATGACAAAGGCGGAACCACAATAGCCCAGTCAGAGAAATCATGCACAATCTACGGAATGCCAAAGGCTGCTTTGGAACTCAATGCAGTATCACACGTCGAGGATCTGGATAGAATCGGAAGACTGGTGAAGTTAAAGACAGGAGACGCCAATGCATGAAATCGACGCTTCCATAATAAACCTGATCCAAAAGCATTCCGGCATCATACTGAGCCATGCCCATTGGCCTGCAGTCTATGATTTTGTAAACGAAAGGATGAAGACACTGCACATGACAGTGGAATCCTATGTGACATACTGCGAGCTTACACCCGATGAACTCTCAAAGCTGATCAACTGCGCTACGGTAAATGAGACTTATTTTTTCCGAGAAGAGACCCAGTTTGATTTTTTGTACAACATCTATTTTCCAAACCGAAAATATAAATCCACAAGAATCTGGTGCGCGGCATGTTCCACCGGAGAAGAACCATTGTCCATCTATGCCATCTCTAAAAAAATCGGACTCAAGACTGAAATCACCGCATCGGACATAGACACAGGCACCCTTGAAGCATTCCGCAAAGGAGAGTACGGAAAGAATTCCTTCAGGAACGATGGTCAGAAATACCATAACCTTATACTGGAATTGGCAAAGCAGAGCGAAGGAACCACAAAGATTCCTTTCTGGGAGATAGGACAGATCAAGATCTCCAACATAAACCTTCAGCGTGATGACGCACTTCCCTTTGAGCCGGAATACTTTGACATGGTTTTTTTAAGGAATGTACTCATATATTTTTCAAAGGAACTATGCAACAAAATCCTTGACCGTATATGGACAGTCTTAAAGCCGGACGGAATATTGATTCTTTCAATAAGCGAGATAGCCTCGATAGACAGGCCTGACATTTTTGAAAAGAAAAAAGAAGGATCCATCTATTATTTGTGTAAAAAAGGAAAAATCAAAAAATCCACTCCTATGGACAGCCTGAATAAAATCCAGAGGTCTTCCATTGATTCCGCATTTGCCAATATAGCTGACGACAAAGAGGATGAAACGCAGACTCAATCAATCAAGGAAATACATAAGGAAATATTCCGCCACATCGATTCCGGCCACATAAAGAAAGCCCAGACACTACTGAATGAGACCTCCTTTTCACCTCGGGAGCTTGAATATAAGATGTTCCTTCAGGGGATGATACATTTTCAGCAGGAAGAATACCATCAGGCGGAAAAACTATTCTACAAGGCTTCCATACTGAACCCTGAGTTCTGGCCTTCCGTAGTCATGCTGGGATATACATACAAACATATAGGAAACACAGATAAAATGAAATCGACTTTTCTTAAAGCCGTAAATATATTGGATGAATATTTAAAAAATGAAAAATCATGTTATAATTTTATAGTAGACTTTGATCCAGAATACTTTATATCCATGGTGAAGAAGAATATTGGAGATTAAATGGCTTTTTCAAAGGAAAATTTCATCGAAAGTTACCTGGCAGAAACCAGGGAACACATCGATTTCATAAATTCCAATACAATCACTCTCAAGAACAATCCGTCTGAGAAAGGTCTGCTCGTTGAAATTTTAAGACACCTGCATACAATCAAAGGCGCCTCTAGAATGCTGGATTTCGTTGCCGTGGAAAAAGTCTCACACAGTCTTGAAGGCGTATACAAGGCCATCCAGGAATCAAAGATTGAACTGTCAAACAACGTAGCCAAGCTTACTTTCAAGGTTACGGAGTTCATGGAACAGATACTCCAGGTAATAGAAAAGAAAGGAAATCCTGAACTTAAGACAGATTCGTATACAGAAATATGTGAGCGTGCAGCCTCTGGATTCTTTTTTGATCCGGACACGATTCTTTCATTGGACTACAGCATGGATACCATCGATGACTATGACCAATGGGAAGACAGCTTCACAACCTCCAGTTCCTTTGACGACATCAGTTCCATACGCATCTCACTCGATAGAATCAACAGCATAATCCAGGAGTATGACAATCTTGTCATAAAACAGTTCCGTCTCAAGCATCAGGTAGAAGCCCTTGAACGAAGGCTTGCCGACAGAAATGCTGAACGCATCTTTGAAATTCCACGTCAGCTCAACGAAGAACTGATCTCGACGGAAAACACAATCTTTGAGACCCAGCACCAGATTTTTGCGCTGAGAATGCTTCCACTGGATCTTGTCCTTACACCGCTCAAAAAAGAAATCGAAAAGGAAGCCCTTCTCCTTTCCAAGAACATAACTATGGACATTCCGCCTACAGGATTCATGCTGGACAAGGTCATCCTTGAACAGCTTAGAATCGTCCTGATGCACCTTGTAAGGAACAGTCTTGACCACGCCATTGAAAGCGAAGAAGCAAGAGAGAAAATGGGAAAGCCAAGGCAAGGACTTATTTCCATAAGGGCACAGCAGATATCAAACAGAATTCTCATTACGGTGAAGGATGACGGATGCGGCATCAGATATGACAAAATCCGTGAGAAAGCAATCCACATAAACCAGAACCGCCGCGAGGAGATCGAAGCCATGCAGGACAAGGACCTGCAGCAGTATCTGTTTCTTCCAGGTTTTACAACAACAGAGCATACAACGGAACTTTCTGGCCGTGGTGTAGGTCTGGACATTGTAAGAAACTCAATGGAAAAAATAAAAGGAAAGATCCACATAAACACAGAAAAGGACAAGGGAACATCATTTGAGCTCACCATTCCATTGACACTTGCAACCCAGAGAGGTCTTTTCGTAATGGCCGGTGACACCAAAATCATGATACCATCCCACTACATACAGGAAGTTATCGCGACTACAGGTGAAAACATCATCACCATGCAGAACCAAAAATACATCAACATCCACAACCGCATCATTCCGCTTTACTACCTGTCTTCAATTCTTGGAACAGCAAGCCAGAACAAGATCACCAACATCATCGTTGTTGAATATCTCGAGACCAGAATGGCAATCATAGTCGATTCCATCAGGCAGAATGAAAATGTCATCATCACTCCTCTTCCAGACTGTCTCAAGAAGATGACGTCCCTTCAGGGTGTTGTCTACGATGAGAACTATTCGATCATTCCAATAATCGACATCCCTTGCATAATGCAGAAAATGAGGGAACTTGTTGTATACGACACAAAAAAATACATCTCAAAGAACATGAAGGAAACAAGAAGTGTTCTCATAGTAGACGATTCAGCAACAACAAGGCAGATTGAGCAGGCTATATTTGAGGCTGACGGATATACGGTAGACACAGCTGTAGATGGAGTCGATGCCCTGGACAAGATCGTAAAGAAAAAGTACGACATCGTTATTACAGACATTAGCATGCCTCGCATGGACGGAAAGACACTCCTTTCAAACATAAGGCGAAATGAGCAGACAGCAGGCATACCTGTCATAGTTGTTTCCGGAGCCTACGACATATACTCAAAAAAGCAATTCATAGAAGCTGGAGCTCAGGCTTTCATAGTAAAGACAGACTTTCAGCGCGGCAACCTTCTTGATGCAGTAAAGGAACTTCTGAATGAAAACTAAGAAAATATTGATCGCCTACGAATCAGATACGATAATAAGTCTTCTCAGCAGTTTTCTTAAAGAGGAAGGATGGGAAGTTGATTCTTCCAAAGACGGAATCGACACCCTCAAGAAAGTTTTCCGAGACCTGCCAGACTGTGTCATTGTATCGGCAGAACTTCCATCAATAAATGGATATGACATTTCCCATGTCATAAAGAATGTAGATGAAACAAAAAACATGGCTGTCATAATCAGCGCTGCGGAACAGGTCAATGACGCAAAGTTCTGGGCAGAAAACGCAAAAAGCGATGCCTTCTACGTTCCTTCATCGGACAATCTCAGCACCCTTACAAGTCTTGTTGACAAGATCACAGAAAGACTCAACTTCAAGAAAAAACCTGCCCCAAAGGACATGTCTGACAAGGAGATCATTGAGACAATCACATCGACCTTTGGAGAAGAGCTTTACGAGCTTTACGTTACAAGGGAAGCCTTCAACGTTGAAAACTACATATGGGATATGGAACATCTCCTGTCACAGCTGGCCAGGTCCATAAGCAACATATACAACTATGACATCCTGGGCATCATAGTAAACGAAGACAAGATAGACGAATATTACGACAGAAGCGATTCAATCGCGGTGGTTGATTTTGAGGATTTCAGAAGCATCTGTCAGAATGATTTCAAGGCAAGGATCAACACAAGAAAAGAATACAACTGGCAGAACACCAATTTCATAGAGTCTGTCATCGAGCAGTTCAACACAAAAAAAGAGAAGCTCAAGAACTACGATATTTTCCCTGTGGACCAGACAAAAAAATATCCATTCACGATCCATGTGGCAACCACGGGCCGCAACACAATGAATACCCTGACACAGAAAAAACTGGACTATCTTACTGACCTCTATAGCCCTATTTTTGAAAAGATCATCACTCTCAACAAGACAGTCAACGCAGAACAGAAAATAAGAAACGCATTCAGCAGGTTCCTTCCACCAAAGGTTATTGAAAGCATCGTCGCAGGAGATACATCAATCACCGCATCGGTCGGAGAAACAAGAAAAGTTGCCATCCTCATGGCGGACATAAGGGATTTCACCTCCATCACGGAAAAGAACGAACCAGAAAAAGTTGTCGCTTTCCTTAACCAGTATTTCTCCCTCATGGGCAACATAATCAGAAAACACGGCGGAACAATCGACAAATTCATGGGCGATGAAATCATGGCACTTTTTGGTGTTCCAGAAAGCTACAAATACAACGGCTATCGTGCGGCAAATGCTGCAGCGGAAATGATGAAGGAAATCGAAAACCTTGATACAAGTTTCCTCAACATGCCTGAGAACGCCCCGTTCAGGGTAGGAATAGGAATTCACTATGGAACTCCTATCGCCGGAACAATTGGAAGTGAAGATAAAAAGGAATATACAGTAATCGGAGATGATGTCAATCTCGCATCACGCATCCAGGACCTTACAAAACTCTATGGCACATCAATACTTATAACAGATGCCGTAAAGCAGGACATACAGGATGCCGAGGCAGACATGGAGTTTGGCCGCTACCTAAAGAAACACGAACCACCTAATTTCCGATATCTGGACAATGTGAAGGTCAAAGGAAAATCAATTCCTGTGGAAATCTTTGAACTGTATACAGACAAAGACAAATACACCGAGAACTTCAACGAGAATTTCAGCAAGGGACTTTATCAGTATCTTATGGGAAATTTCAACGGCGCCCAGGACTACCTCAGAATCGCAAAAGTACTCTCCCCTAAGGACAAGGCAACAAAAGTACTTCTTGAACGTTGCAGGCGCTTTGTAAAGGACCGCCCTCAGAACTGGGATGGATCCATAACCCTTATGACAAAATAGCAGGAACCTATGAACAGCAGTTTTGACAGACAGAAAACATTTGAAATAGAACTCATGGACACAGGAAGATGGAAAAACCTCAGCTGTGGAGCACTTTTCTTTGCCTACACACTTTTTTCATCTGGTATCCTGTTGAATATGACAAGAAAGGATTTTTTAAGCTTCTTGTTCTCAGTGCTGATTGTATCCCTGGTAGCCCAGTTCGTAGTTGCACCACTGACCAACAGAATGCTGGTCAAGAATATTTCGGACAGACTTGAGAAGAACGACAACGGAGGCCTATCTGTTGACGAGCGAACCATGCTCTTAAGGGATCTGTTGAGATGTCCAAAATCAATAGCCGCAGAAGTCAGCCTGGTTGTGCTTGGCGCTGCAGTGATTCCTGTCATCATACTTCTGGTAAGGTCGACAATAACACTAAGAACTCTGTTCTATGTAATCATCTGCTGTTGTGGTGGACTTTTCGCAAGCGGAATCCAGGCTTTCAGCTATTCAGAGACACTTTGCTGTAAAAAGGCCCAGGAACTCATAAAACAGGGAATCAATCCATCGATAATCCACAAAGATAAATTCTACGGACTCACCACAAAGATGAGGGTTCTATATTTCAACATTCTGCCTCTTTTCATCGCAGCTATGGTTATAAGCTCTCTGATGAACATGGCCTTGTTTGACGGATGGTCAGGTCAAAGAATACTTAGCCACATACTTTTTGCACTTATCACCAACACATTCATGCTCATCTATTTGGCCCTCCATATGCACAGGATACTTCTGTTCAATACAAGCAATATCATTGAAGTTCTTGAAACACTGACGGATGACAAGAAAGGTGTATTTCTTCCTACGGACCTGAACCATGAACTTTCATACAATATTTACCTTATCGATGAACTTATTTCCTATTTGAGAAACATCTCCTTTGAGGCTTCAACAACAGGAGAAGACATCGCCATATCTTCACAGAAACTTTCTGAAGATGCCAACATAACGGCAGAAACTTCCATTTCCGAAGCCGCAGCAATCAGAGAATGCCTTGCAACGATGGAAAATGCAAAGAACCAGCACAGAAGAATATCTTCACATATCGATTTCATCCAGCAGTCTGCCGCAAGAACAAAAGAATCAGCTGACATATCATCGGAACTCCTTTCAGCCGGAATACAGAAGATGTCCGAAATCACCCAGTCAAATCTTGATACAATCTATGGCATAAAGGATCTCAGCGAAAGAATCGATGCAATCAATGAAATAGTAGATTCCATTGATGCCATGGCGGAACGAACAAAGACAATCGCTTTCAATGCTGAACTCGAGGCTTCCATAGCAGGTGACCAAGGCGAGAAATTCCATATTGTATCCAATGAAATTCTTAGACTTGCAGCATCCATAAAAAATTCCATCTCAGAAATCAACCAGAAAATAAAGGACATTCTCCATTCATGTGACAACCTTATAATTTCCAGTGAATCAGGAACGCAGAAAACAAGGGAAGGAAGCGAATTCTACTATAAGCTTGAAAACAGCTTCAAGAACCTGTGTCTTTCCAGCGATATCACTGCTGAAAGCCTAAAAAAGATTGTTGACATTACCGATGTCCAGCAGGGAGCTTTTGAGCAGATAAACGCAATCCTTGTTGAAATCAATTCAGGCTTTGACAATTTCTCTCAGATGTCACAGAAGATAAGCAGTGAGACAAAAACACTCAGAGAAACAGCCGCAAATCTTGGATTCTCCATAAAGAAATCATCAACGGGAGGTGCAAAATGAAACTGAAAAAAGTTCTTTTTCATCGTTCCAAAGTCAGTTTTGAAAGAAACGTAGCGACAATGATTGTTCCTATGAACATTCTCGCGAACTCCGTAGCTACTTTTTATTGCTCATCAATCGCAAGACTATCCCTCGATTACACCACCATTCAGTTATTGTGGCTTGCATTCATTTCATTCAACATTGTTCTTTTCACAGAGTTGATATTCAACCATTTATTTACAAGACCACTGTCAAACAACATCACATTTTGGGAATCCGCACCAACAACACCAAAGGAAAGGACTGAACTTCTTAAAAACGTCGGAAGGTTCCCTATAAAGAAAGCTTTGGAACTCGTGTTCATTTTTGGCTTGATCGGAATCACATATTCCGCTTCTGCATACCACATAATGCATGTGGATTTACACATAGTCATTTATTATTTTCATCTGTATGTTTCTTTTTCATATCTTTATATCCTCATATCAATATTTATTGTTGAAAAACAATGCAGTGAAATTGCCATAAAATTAGTAAGTGACGGTATCGCTCTAAAAGAACAAAAATTCTTTGGACTCTCCCAGAAAACATGTTTCATCCTCTATATTATCATTCCTGTAATAGAAACTGCATTCCTGACATTCCATTCAGTTCTTTATGCTTTCCATGACCAGACTTTACATGCAGTGACTGGAACAATGACCTCCAGAGTTCTTACAGACATGGAGAAGTTGGGACTTTTCATCAAAACAAATCTCACAAAACCAGAAATGCTGGCCTTGATTTTCAAAGTATCCTTCTTAAATACGATATTTACCTGCATCATTCTTGTTTTCCACTATGCCCGCATTATCAACAGCACAAAGTTGATGCAGAAATCCCTTGTCCTGTTGAAGAACAAAAGAATAGATCAGAACAATCTATTCAAGGTAGACATGTTTACAGAAGAGTCATATACAATGCATCTCATAAACAGGACAATCCTCCTCTTTGATTCCTTGATCAGGAACAATGCAAAGACAAACAGAGAAATTGATGAAGCATCGACTATGCTTGCAATGATTTCCGCACAGACAAAGGAAAACGTCATAAGGCAGTCATCAAACATCGAAGAAATTCTTGCGACAATGCAGAGCGTCGATAATCTTTCAAAGAAAATCGAAAATAATTTTGATGAAGTCATTACGGTAGCATCAAAGACACTTAACAGCGTACATCTTACATCATTTGATCTGAATGAAAACCTGAACAAGATTCATGATCTGACATCGACGAACAGAATAACAATCGACAACCTCAAGAAACTTTCTGACAAAATAAACGGCATCCAGGACGTCATAAACAACATCGACAAGGTCGCAGAGCAGACCAAGACAGTTGCTTTCAATGCTGAACTTGAGGCAAACAACATAGACATAGAGGGAACAAATTTCTCGACGGTAGCTGAAGAAATCAGACGTCTTTCAAACAACACCACAGAACTTACAAAGAGAATCCATTCTCAGGTCGTGGAGATTACTAATGCAAGTGAAGATCTTATCGCAACCGGAAGCTATTGTATGCAGAAGACCGAAGAAGGAAATGAAATCTGCATTCAGCTTGGAGAAAAATTCGATGAGATCAAACAGTCTGCCCGTGAGACATCTTCAAATTCTCAAAACATAAAGGAATCACTCCATGAGCAGACAAATGCATTCCACCAGATTGTAGAAACACTTTCACAGATTGCAAAAAGTGTCAGGAATTTCGGAGAGTCTTCAACAACAATTTCAGAGACAATCGAAAAATTACGTGACAATTCAAAACATATTCTTGCAATCAACAGCAAATACGACAACTCAGACAACAAGGAAGGTACTGCCATATGAAAAATTTTGAAAGGGAAGCAATAATCAAAAGTTTCTTACCGGATATATTCGGAGCATTGGTAGTTTTCTGCTATGCGATTTTTTCAGCAAGGTTACCGGTCAATATTTTTATCTCATCATTGAAATTCTTCATCGCCATTGTCATTTTGCTGCAGTTTGGTTTTGCCCTTATCACAGACCATCTGTGCTACCATAAAGTTTCAATACGAATAAAGTCATACTACACTTCTAAAACTACAATCACAGAAAGAACACATCTTTTTGATGAACTCATCACTTATCCGTTCTACACTGCCCTCATGACATTCTTCTACTTCTTTGTCGGAGCAGCAGCTCTTGCCTGGTACATCTACAACGATCTTCAGCAGCCACTGAGCACAACCGGTCTTTTCATCATAGAAGCCATGTTCGGAACATACTTTGCCTCCCTTGTAGGCTACACTTTCTGTTCAAAGATCGTTCACCAGATTGGAATAGACATCATCAATTCCGGCATTGAAAAAGAATATGTAATGAAAAAGAAATTCTTCGGAGCAAGATTCAACACAAAACTATGGCTCTTCGTTGCTCTTCCTTCGATCTTTACATGCATCATCAACTGCTCTGTATTGATTGCAGGATACCACCCATTCGATGGAATAGTCATGTCCTCAACAGGTGAAATACAGACCACCAGAATGTTGAGTACAATCATCCTGAACTCCATCATTCTTCTCATTTCCATAATCTTCTTCTTCAACGACATCAACTCAAAGAACACAAAGATGACGGAAGTTCTCAACGACATCACTTCAACAGACTTTGCCAAGATCACACCGATTGAGACAGACATTTCGGATGAATTCTCTTTCAACCACTATCTTGCAAACCAGATCATCTCTATGCTCAGAGGAATTCTTTTCCAGACGGAAGAATTCGGAAAGACCATCAGTGAATCTTCTTCTGATCTTATGCGCATTGCAAATGAGACGGAATCAACTTCAGTTGAACAGTCGACCGGCATCAAAGAAATCGTATCGACGATGGAAAATGCTACAAACCTTTCACACAATATCGAAAACAGAATCATTGAGGTTACAGAAATCGCAAAGAAGACTGTAGAAAAGGTAAACACAGGTTCCGAACTTCTTGAGAAATCACTTTCAGCAATTACTTCCATCGCGGAATCAAATGACATTACAATAAATGGAATCAAGAAACTCAATGAAAAAATAAACTTCATCTGGGAAATCGCAAACATCATCGACAGCATCTCCGACCAGACAAAGATCATTGCTTTCAATGCAGAACTTGAGGCAACAACAACCACAGGAGAAAGCAAAAACTTCAAGAATGTCGCCAATGAGATACGTCGTCTTGCAAACAGCACAATGGACAGTACTAGAGAAATCAAGTCAAAAATCAGTGCTGTACAGAAGTCTTCTGAAATTCTTATCAAGGCTTCTCAGGAAAGCACCGAGTACATCAGACGCGAATCAGATCTTGCAAAAAAACTTGAGAACAAATTCTCAAACATCAATAATTCCGCAAGGTACAATTCAACCTCGTCAAATGAGATTAAATACCTTGTCGAACAGCAGACAAAGGCTTTTGACCAGATTGTAAATACACTGCATCAGATCAGCACTAGTGTTCATGGATTCTCAAAGTCAACCAGGTCACTTATTGAAACTTCAAGAAACCTGCAGGAAAACGTAAATCTCATAGAAACAACCAGCATCTCAGACCACGATGATTCTGATGACGGGAACATGGAGGCATAACAATGAGCGAGAAATCATTAGCATTTTCAGCCAGAATATACTGGTATAAAACAATGACAATTTTCATATGTGCCATATTTGTATTCTGCTATACGGCATTTTTCGTCTCACTTCGCAGGGCACAGCTCTTTTGGGCATTCCTCGTCTGCATCATCACTTTCTGTGCTACACAATTCATAATCATGCCGTTCATAAGCAAAATGTACACAAAAAAAGTTGAGATAATGCTTGAACGATTCAACAACAACATGCTGGAAACAGTGGAAGAACGTACAGAACTTTTCATGAGTCTCACCCATTACCCGACACTTACTTCTGTGGTTACTTTCATCTACGCTTCATTGACAACTCTTTTTCTTTGCATGGCATACCACTTTATACCGGCAATCGGACTTGATATCATCAGTGCAAGAATATCATACATAGCATGTCTCTTTGGCTCATACATCACAGCACTCATCATATTTCACTTCTGCGAGCGCATAACAAAGAAACATATCGAAGCTGTCTTGAAAACAGGCATCAGCCAGCAGCTTCTGAAAAGAAAGACATTCTTTGGCACAAAGAAAACCTACTATGGCATTTCTGTGCTTACCCGCTGCATCATGTTCCTTTTCATTCCTGTTGTTTTCTCAAACATCCTCTCGTATTACATTCTCAAACAGGGGTATATGGTTTTCAACGGAATCGTGCTTGGACCTATAGATCAGATAATAAGAATCATAGTTGCCAATGTACTCCAGATCATTCTGTCTGGTTCTTTGATTCTCCTCTTCAAACATCACATGGAACGCAACAACAATCAGCTCAGGGAAGTTTCCATGGAGCTTCTTGAAACAGGAAATCCTAATACAGAGCTTAAGACTACACTTTCGGACCAGATACAGTACAACGTATACCTTCTTGGAAGTGTAATTTCCCATTACAAGGCATTGATGGACAAATTCTCCGACATCGGTAAGGACGTTCTTCACTCAACAGAAGATCTTTCAATCATATCAGGAAAGATTTCCACATCATCTGTGGAACAGAGCGCTGACGTAAAGGAAATCCTAAGCACAATGGAAGACAGCAACGCCCTTTCCAAAAATGTCGCATCAAGAATTTCTGAAGTTTCAGAAGGAACAGACAAGACGAAGGATGAAGTATCAGAAGCCTTCAATCTTCTCAAGGAAAACATCCAGTGTCTCGATGACATCAATGATTCAAACCAGGGAGTCATCGACGGAATCAAGGATCTTTCGACACAGGTAGATAATATTGATGACATCGTGACAATCATCAAGGATATTGCAGACCAGACAAAAATCATTGCTTTCAATGCGGAACTTGAAGCCGTATCCAATGGAAAGAACGGACGCAACTTCCATATTGTCGCAACGGAAATCCGCCGTCTTGCAAACAACACCATGGAATCCATCGAGAAGATCCAGTCCTATATTGAAAACATCAAGTCGGCTTCCCGTGATCTTATCTTCTCATCTGAGCAGAGTACAGACTTCATCCATGAGGAAGCAAGCATCTCAAAACAGCTTGAGACTCAGTTTGGCGGAATCATGGAATCTTCCAATGACACAAATGAGAAAGCTACGGAAATTTCAGGCATCATAGAACAGCAGACAGCGTCATTCAACCAGATTGTCATCACTCTGCGCCAGATAAGTTCCGGCATCGAAAGCTTTGCCCAGTCGACAAAAACCATCACAAACACTGTAAATGAAATGAAGAATATCGCCTTCAAGCTTTCTAACATGAAGGACAATATCTAACTGAATCAGACAGGAGTCTTTGCCTCTGCAAGCACGTGCAGTATTTTTTCCATGACTGTGAAGCTTACAGGGGTAAGGGATTCCTCACAATCCTTTTCCGTGTGGAACAATCTCCACGTAAGGGGCAGATGCTCCTTGTATGAATAATCCGGAATATTTTCTTCCATCCTCTTAGCCTTTGAGATCTCCCTGTTAAGCACGCTGTCTTCAAGGTTTCTATCCTTGGCAAGCAACCTTGCGTAAAGGGAAGCTTCATCAGCCGGAAGCATGGTTATGGCAACTGCAGGGATTCCGCATGCGAGAAAAGAAGCATTGTCGCTGTATGGAACGGGAAGAGACATCCAACGGCCGGCACTGGCAGTCTTAAGGATTTCCTGGGTTCTTGTATAAAGATCTCCCGCCTTCTTTAGAAATGAAGTTGGACTTTTTGCGCTGACATTCAGCCTAGCAAGTACAGGAATCTCACCGCGGCCACAGGCATCAAAAACAAATACATCATCGTTCTTTATTCCAAGACGCTGGAAAGTACTTGCTATTCCAAAAGCACCCTGTTCCGTGACGCCAGTATTCCAGCCAAGTTCTTCACCATCTGTAAAGAAGATGCGGACATTATGAAAAGAAGGATAGTTTTTTAAATAAACGGCCCAGTTCATCAACTGCCAGTCAGCGGCACTATTGTCATTTGCACCAGGACTGCCTTCCACCCTGTCGTGATGGGCTATCACAGTTTTGATCCTGAACCGTGGGTTGTAGGCATTGGATCCGTACTGCACAAGAATATGGTTCTTACCGTCAATGGTGATCCTGTTGGATTCCACTCCATTGGACCTTAACCAGGTCTGGATGAAATCTACACGATCACAGTCCTTGTCGATGAACCTTGAAAAATCCTGTGCAAGAAATCCCATACCCTTTAGTATTCTCCTCTGGAAGATCCGCGGTCTCCGTATGAGCCACGGTCTCCACGTCTGCTGCGGTCAAAACGATCGCGGCCAAAACCACCACGGCGTTCTCCGCGATCACGGTTAAAGCCGCCTCTTGGACCATTGTCTCTTTTTTCTTCTGCGTAGTTCACGCGGACACGACGGCCGTCAACTTCCTTTCCATTGAGTCTGGAAATCGCACCTTCGCAATCTGCTTCATCATCCATCTCGACAAAACCAAATCCCTTGGACTGGCTTGTATCCCTGTCCTTGATGATGGTTGCTGAAATCACTTCACCATAAGCCGAAAACAAATTCGTAATGGTTTCTTCGTTGGTGGTAAAACTTAAATTACCGATATAAATTCTTTTAGACATATTTCAAATCTACATTGTATTATGGTTTAAATCAACTTTTTTTTATTCATTCAGCATCCCCAAACCAACCGGAAGAACTGATGTTTTTTTACACAGCAAAAAAAATGGATGCGGACTGCGGACAAATCATCCCTATATGCACGAACAGATGTTTTTTGCGGAGCAAAAACGACCGCGGACGAGGTCGTCCCAAACCAACCGGAAGAACTGATGTTTTTTTTGCACAGCAAAAAAAATGGACGCGGACTGCGGACAAATCATCCCTATATGCACGAACAGATGTTTTT
>JAGHUO010000033.1 GCA_018064785.1 Candidatus Treponema equi | reverse complement strand
GACATGGCTAAGGAAATGGTTGACTTCACAAAGAACCAGGTTCTTACACAGGCTGGAACAGCTATGCTCGCTCAGGCAAACCAGTCTTCACAGAACGTTCTTTCACTCCTCCAGTAGGAATAGCCAGGCGGAACTTCGGTTCCGTCTTTGGAACGAAGAAAGGCATCCACAACGGATGCCTTTTTTTTATCTGAATGAAACTACTGTAGTTTTGTTTTTCTATATTGATGTGGAGATGTTCCGTTTGTCTTCTTGAAGGCGCGGATGAAATTCTCACATTCATTATATCCGCACTGCTGCGAAATTTCCTGTATGGTAAGATCTGTGGTATTAAGCAGGCGCAAGGCCTTCTCGTTAATGAAAAAATGTATGTCTGACTGTGGCGTGACACCGAATGTCTTTTTATAAAGAACGGAAAAGTGTGAACGAGTAAGAAAGAAATGGTCCGCCATGCGGTCAACAGTCCACTTCTCCGGACTTTCTGAAACTTCTTTTCTAAGCTGGTTCAATCTAAAACGGGTCTCACTGTCACGCTTTGTTTTTGTCGTAGGATAAAGTCTGTTTACCTGAAGATTGGACATTACCTTGCAAAGACGGTCAAGAAGCTCATGGTCATGGTTTTCCCAACGTTCTGTAAGAAAGTAGGTGATGTCCATCATCTCGCGCTTGATGATTTCTGAATCCGTGACATAGAAGATTTCATTGAAAGGAATCTGAAAGTCATTGAAGAAGGACATGTCTTCAGGAAGAAACCTGATGTAATCGTTTTCAAATTCAGAACTGCGTCCCCAATAAATCTGGGGTGTATCTGGCCTGTAGAGGATACATGCATTTGCCTGCGTTTCAATCTGTTTGCCATCAATGGTGATCACCATCGGATGATAGAAATGAAGAAGAACGCATTCCTTTGTTCCGTCTACGAACTTGATCTTGAATGAGGACTCTTCGATTTTCTTGTAGAACGCACCTGCAAAGTGTATTTTCATAAGACTTGTCTTTATATTATAAAGGCTTTAGACCAGTTTTTCAAATCTGCAAAAAATGGCTGCCCAGAAAGATCAACGGGCAGCCACAAACGTTTTTTATATAACCTCAGTGATTTTGTCTTATCTTCAGTTTTTAGAATTCTTTCTTGAAAGAACAACACTCTGAATTAGGAGGAACAGACAAATCATGAATGCTACTGTGATATTTGTCCACCATGCATCATCAAGACCAAGTGAAGAAACAATGTTCTTGATTGTTGCAAGAGATAGAACACCAAAGAAAGTTCCCGCAATGTTTCCTACACCACCAGTGAGCATTGTTCCACCGATGATAGAGGAAGCGATGGCGTTCATTTCATAACCACTGGCATGGCTTGGAGAAGCAGAACCTACGTGCATGAAGTAAACAAATCCACCGATTGCTGCAAGAATAGAGCAGATGAAATGTGCAAGGAACTTTGTGCGTGCTACATTGATACCAAGCATATTTGCACTCTGCTGGTTACCACCGACTGCATAGAAGTTGCGGCCAAGCTTTGTCCATCTGAGAACGAGGAAAAGAACAACCACAACAAGAAGAGCGATGATTACACCAGGTTCGATGTAAGCCGGAATAAATTTACCGACCTTGTTTACTGATCCTATTCCAAACACATGGATACGTGTCTCAATGAGCTGCACGAACTTCTCATGCTCAACATTGAACTGTGTTGAATTGACGATCGTTGTCATACCTTTTGCAAAGAACATGCCGGCAAGAGTTACGATGAACGGCTGGATGTCGAGATAAGCAACAAGGAATCCCTGTACAAGGCCAAAACATACACCGATCATCAATGCGTACATGACGGCACCACCGATTGATCCGCCTTTCATATCAAGGTGGACTGCGCAGCACATGCAGACAAGAGCAGTGACGGTACCTACGGAAATATCGATTCCGCCTGTAATCATGACAAGACTCAACGCACATGAAAGTACGATGAGGGATGCGTTTTCATTAAGGACGTTGAAGAAAGTCTGAGGCTTTCTGAAACCTGAGCCAAGGAACACAACTGCACAAAGGTACATTACCGCAAAGACAGCGATTGTAATCACAAGAAGAAGATTTGTATCTGACAAAGGTCTTCTCTTTGCAAGCACTGTATCATTTTTGTTCTTAAGAAAGTTCATTTAGTTACCTCCCCTTGCCAATGCAGATTTTCTTCCTGTGAGCTGTTTTGCAAATGCTGACATCTTATCACGGAATACTGGAGCACTGATCACAACAAGAATGATTACTACAACAGCCTTGTATGCAGGAAGTGCTGTTGAAGCAACATTGAATTTGAACAGTGTTGTTGTAAGGAACTGAATTACATATGCACCAAGGATTGAAGCCCACATGTTGAACTTACCGCCACTAAGTGCGTTTCCACCAAGAGCTACGGCAAGGATTGCATCCATTTCGATATCCTTTGCGATAACGGAATAGTTGATGGATGAAATGCGGCATACCTTGATGAAGCCGGCAACTGCTACACAAAGTCCCATGATCACGTATGTGATGAACTTGATGAACTGTGGATCAAGACCATTGAGTCTTGATGAGTTGCTGTTGATACCTACAGCCTGTGTATAAAGACCAAGATTTGTGAACTTGAGCACAACCATGGTTATGGCTATACATATGATCGCAATGAACACAGGTGTCGGAATGGCAATGCCAGGAATGAAGTTTCCAAAATATCCGAATGTTGGATCTACAACAATCGGAAGCGCATTGTCATTGATCCATGCGGCAATTGAACGTCCTGCAGTAAAGAGGATGAGAGTTGCGACCATTGGCTGGATCTTGAAGTATGAAACCAGCATACCGTTGAATCCGCCAAAGAGCATGCTTACGATACAACCGATCATGAATGCAACGAAGATAGGAGCCTGGAGTTCTTCTGGACGTGCATCAGTTCCGCAGAGAACACGGAGAATGACTGAACCCGCAATGGCAATACCTGCACCTACGGAAATATCCTGTCCGCCGGAAGCTGCTGTTACCAGTGTCATACCGATGGCAAGGATTGCAAGTTCCGATGCATTGTCAAGAATAGTGATGAGGTATCCAGAAAGAACCGGAGCACCATCACTGTTTACACCCAGTGAAATTTTAAAGAACGATGGATCTGCAATAAGGTTGAACACAATGAGGATCAAAAGTGCGGCAACCGGAATGAAGATCTGTTTCTTTACAAGACCAAGGAGAAGGTCTGGAATTTTTTTTGTAGAAGTCATTTTATTTATCTCCTCCTGCAATTGTTTCCATAATCTTTGTCTGGTTAAGGTCGTCACCTGAAAGCTCGCCTACCTGCTTAAGGTCGCGCATGACAACCAGGCGGGAACAGGTACGAAGCATTTCATCAATTTCTGAAGAAATGAATGTAACACTCTTGCCTTCCTTTGCCAGCTTGAGGACAAGTTCCTGGATTTCCGTCTTTGTACCGATATCAATACCGCGGGTAGGTTCATCAAGGATGAGATACTGCGGATTTGAAAGAAGGGCACGGGCAAGAAGAACTTTCTGCTGGTTACCACCTGACAAAGACTTAATTGGAGTCTCTGCAGAAGCTGTCTTGATTTCAAGAAGCTTGATATATTCGTCGGCAAATTTTTCCTGCTGGGCACGGCTGAATGGCTTGAAGAATCCTTTCATTACCTGGAGGGCAAGGATAAGATTTTCGCGTACCGAAAGATCACCGATGATACCGTCACGCTTTCTGTCTTCCGGAAGATAACTGATGCCGTTTTTCATGGCATGGATAGGCTTTGTGATGTTCACATCCTTACCATTTACCTTGACCTTTCCGCCAAGAACCTTGTCAGCACCAAATACAGCGCGGACACTTTCACTGCGGCCGGAACCAAGAAGACCTGTAAATCCATTTACTTCACCCTTATGGATCTTGAAGTCGAATGGTTTGACTCCGCCTGTACTTGAAAGATCAGTAGCCTCGTATACAACGTCAGATTCTGAGAATGTAGGAACTTCATTGGACTTTGAAGACTGGTCAAGATTTTCAATAGACTTTCCAAGCATCTTTGAGACAAGTTCAAGACGTGGAAGATCGCGGATCTCATACTCGCCTACAAGCTGTCCATCACGAAGGACAGTAATTCTGTCACATACCTCATAAACCTGCTCAAGGAAGTGTGTGACGAAGATGATTCCTACACCCTTTGCACGAAGATCGCGCATAAGGCGGAACAGTTTCTGGACTTCCTGGTCATCTAGTGATGATGTTGGTTCATCAAGAATGAGGATCTTACAATCCATGTCCACAGCACGGGCAATGGCAACCATCTGCTGAACGGCGATGGAACAGCTTGAAAGCTGCTGCTCTGCTTCACATGGTATGTCCAGTTCCTTCAATATTTTTGCGGCACCTTCATTCATCTGCTTCCAGCTTGTGAAAGGTCCCTTTGTTCTTCCTCTATACATATTCTCCGCAACAGTAAGGTTATTGCAGAGGGTAATTTCCTGATAAACTGTAGAGATACCCGCATTCTGGGCATCCTGTGGGGAACGGATGTTTACGGCTCCGATACCTTTTACAAAAACCTGGCCTTCATCCTTCTGATAAACGCCAGTAAGAACCTTGATCAATGTTGATTTTCCGGCTCCATTTTCACCCATGAGGGCGTGGATTTCACCTTCACGTAAAGT
>JAGHUO010000135.1 GCA_018064785.1 Candidatus Treponema equi | reverse complement strand
CCAACAGTAATCAAAACTTCATTCTGTGGATTGTAGTGAAGGTCGTAGCGGCTCATGTACTTTGCGATTTCTTCGCGGAGTTCGATGAGACCCCAGTTTGAGGTATAGCTTGTGTGTCCCTTTTCAAGGTGGTAGTAGGCTTCATCACGGATGCACCATGGAGTAGGGAAGTCCGGTTCACCGACTGAAAGAGAGATTACATCATCATGTCCGATGAGCATTTCAAAGAACTTACGGATTCCACTAGGTGGAGTATTTTCCATAAGTGAGCTGAATTTATCTGGTCTTGTATTCATTATTTTTATAATCCTTTAAGTAAAAATGTATTTTATAAAGCTATGATCCAAGTCGCAGTTTTTGCGACTTGGATAGACGAATTTCAAAAGTTTACTTTTGGAATTCGTCCTTTAACTAGAGAATGCTTCTCTGTTGTCACGATCGTCGTCTACATAGACAATGTCGTTTTCTTTGTAGATCTGCATCAGGAAGTGGGTTCTTGTTCCACGCACACCCTGAAGTGTCGCAAGCTTCTTTGCGACAAAGTTGAAGATTTCCTGATTGTTGTCGCCTTCAACAACTACCTTAAGGTCATAGCTGTCTGCGCTCATAAGGTAGAGGGACTTTACCTGAGGGAATCTATAGATTCTGTCTGCGATTCCGTCAAAGCCGTGTTCCCTTTCAGGCTGAACTGAAAGTTCTATTTCGGCGCGAACCTTCTGCTTCGCGGATGTGTTCTTGGCTGGGTTGATTATGGTCGCGTACTTCATGATGATTCCGTCTTTTTCAAGCTTGCTCATGATAGACTTTACTTCTTCCACTGACTTTTTTGTCATTGCGGAAATGTCTTCAACGCTGATTCTTGCGTTGTCGCGAAGGAGATTCAAGATTTCTTCTGAACTGTCCATAATATTACCTCTATTAAATGATGCCTTTTGTTGAAGGGATTTCTCCGCCACGTCTTGGGTCGATTTCTGTTGCGCTTCTGATGGCGCGTGCTGCAGCCTTGAAAAGGCCTTCCATTTTGTGATGGTCGCTTCTTCCGCGGATTGTATCAAGGTGAATGTTGCACTTTGCACCGTTGGCAAAACCCTGCCAGAAGTCATCAAAGCAGTCTGTCTGGAAACTGCTTTCCTTTCCTTCATTTATCGATACAAGCGGAATGTTTGTAAGCTGTGCGTTGCATACACAGAATGGGCGTCCGCCAAAGTCTACGGCAGCCTGAAGGAGGCTTTCATCCATTGGGTAGATGAAGCATCCTGTGCGGTTGATTCCGGCACAGTCACCAAGAGCCTTTGTAAAAAGCTGTCCAAGGGCAATGCCTGTATCTTCGATAAGGTGGTGCTGGTCAACCTCAAGGTCTCCCTTGATCTCGCCGTCAAGGTCAAACATACCGTGCTTGCAGAAAGAGTTGAGCATGTGATGGAAAAATCCAATAGGGTTCTTGACGGTGCATTTTCCGCTTCCATCAAGATTCAGTTTGAGGGAAATCTGTGTTTCCTTTGTGTTGCGTTCAATTTCTGCAATGCGTGCCATAATTTTTCCTCTTAGTGACAGAATTTAACAGATTTTCGGCATAAATGAAAGGGATTATGAACAAATAAAAAACCGCCCTGAAAAGGACGGTTCTTTGCGTAAGCGTAGCGCCATGGAAGGCGCGTCATTGGATAGGCAATTTTTATGCCATTACCTTGCGGAGTTCGTATTCAACGATGTCTGTTGCACCAAGGGCCTTGAGCTTTGGAAGAAGTACTGGAACTTCCTTCTTCTGCACGGCGATCTTTACTGCATAGCCGTTGCCGCCAAAGAGAGGGCTAACTGTTGGGCTCTTCATTGATGGTGTTCCCTTTACGAGAGCTTCAAACTTGTCTTCTGCGACGTTCATTTCAAGCATGACCTTTGAGCGTGCATTCATTACAGCTTCAAAGAGCATCTTGAGTTCCATGATCTTCTGCTTCTTTTCTGGATCTGCCATGGCAGACTTTGAAGCATACATTCTTGTAGAAGAAGTCATGAGGGTATCAACGATCTTAAGGCGGTTTGCCTTGAGTGATGAACCTGTAGAAGTATTGTCGATGAGGATCTGTGCCTCTGAATCTTCAGAATCCCTTACGAAGCCTTCGGATGTTCCCCAGGTGCGGAAAACAGTTCCGTCTATATTTTTTTCTTCAATATACTTCTTTGTAAGGTTCTGGTATTCAGTTGCGATTGTAACAGGTCTCTTGAGAAGTGAATTGTAGTCAACTGATTCTGGAACTGCGGC